>JAISIZ010000054.1 GCA_031261785.1 Mediterranea sp. (in: CFB group bacteria) | reverse complement strand
CGGATCCCGTGCGGCGTGCGGGGAGCCATCGCGCCGGCGCGAAGTGTCCATGCGGCGTGCGCGGGCTTTTCGCGGCGGTGACAATCGCCCCTGTCTGCGGCATGGGCTTTTCGCGACGGCGCGAAGTGTCCATGCCGATGGCTTGAGGAGTTCGCGGTGGCGATAAACGCCCCTGTTCGCCGCATGGGCGTTTCGCGGCGGCGCGAGGGTTCCGTGTCGCCCGCGTGAGGTTTTCGCTGAGGTGCTAAAGGGCGCGGATTCCTGTATCTCTCAAGTGAACGACTTTATAAAAGATGGCACAAGACAAACACAGGTTTTCACCGGTGTCCCTTACAAAAGCCCGGGCTTTTTTCTCCATTCCCGAAACGTGATTACAAAAGCCCGGGCTTTTTTCTCCATTCCCGAAATGTGATTACAAAAGCCCGGGCTTTTTTCTCCATCTCCCGAAATGTGATTACAAAAGCCCGGGCTTTTTCTCCATCTCCCGAAATGTGATTACAAAAGCCCGAGCTTTTTTCTCCATTCCCGAAATGTGATTACAAAAGCCCGGGCTTTTCGTCTCATGCGGATTTGCATAAAGCCTTCGCGCCTCCAGGGTAGGTACTTGCGTCAGCGTTTTCGCCCCCGTCCGCAGAGTTTCGCCTCCGTTTGATTGCAAGTCTAAGCGGCAATAATTACCTTTGCGGCAGATAAAAGAGAATAATGTTTCATCATGAGTAACAACCTGCTAAGCGAGAAGCTGTGCTACAATGGCAGCAGCGCGACGCCCACCCACCTGCACCTCTGCTCCTACAACGCCGAGGGCATGACGGAACTCACGGGCGACACCTTCGAGAAAATCAAGGAGGGACTGGCTCCCAACGCCATCAACTGGCTGCAAGTGCACGGACTGAGGGACACCGGAACCATAGCCAACGTATGCGCGCACTTCGACATCGATTTCCTCGTGGCGCAGGACATCCTCAATGCGTACCACCCCACCAAGGCCGAGGAACACGACGAGTACATCGTCTTCATCCTAAAGATATTCCATCCACTGGCCTCGCCGAAGGATGAGGAGGACGGGGACGACGGGCCGGAGATGGCCGCGGAGCTGGGACAACAGCAGGTCAGCGTCATCCTTGGAAACAACTACGTGCTCACCTTCGTGGAGAACGAGACCAACTTCTTCGACGACGTCAACGTCGCCCTGGAGAACGACGTGCTGAAGATACGCACACGCCCCACCGACTACCTGCTGAGCGTGCTGCTCAACAGCGTGATGGCCAACTACCGTTCGTCGATCATCGACGTGTCCGACGCCCTCGAGGACCTTGAGGAACGGCTGCTCAGCATCAGCGGAGGAAAGGGGATAGGCGTAGAGATACAGACGCTGCGCCGACAGTACATGCTCATCAAGAAGGCCGTGCTGCCGCTCAGGGAACAGTACGTCAACCTGCAACGCTCACCCGGCGCGCTCATCCACAAGGCCAACCGCCCCTTCTTCAACGACGTGAACGACCACCTGCAATTCGTGCTGCAGACCATCGACATCTGCCGGGAGACGCTCTCCTCGCTCGTCGACCTCTACATCTCCAACAACGACCTGCGCATGAACGACATCATGAAGCGCCTCACCGTAGTGTCCACCATCTTCATCCCGCTCACCTTCCTGGTAGGCGTGTGGGGCATGAACTTCAAGCTGATGCCCGAGCTGGACTGGCGCTACGGCTACCTCTTCGCCTGGCTGCTGATGGGCGCCATAGGCATGGCCGTCTACCTGTTCTTCAAAAAGAAGAAATGGTATTAGGAAACAACAAATATGAATCATCACATAACACGCTGACAACGAAAATATGAAATCGCTAAAAGAATTGTACCGGATAGGTACCGGCCCGTCGAGCAGCCACACCCTGGCTCACCGCAAGGCGGCCGAGATGTTTCGCGAGCGGCACAGGGATGCCGCCGCTTTCAAGGTCACTTTATATGGCAGTCTCGCCGCCACGGGCAAGGGACACATGACCGACGTGGCCATCAACGACACCTTGCTTCCCATCGCCCCCGTGGAGATCGTGTGGCAACCCAAGGTATTCCTGCCGTTTCATCCCAACGCCATGACCTTCGCCGCCATCGCCGCCAACGGCGACACCGTCGAGAACTGGACGGTGTACAGCATAGGCGGCGGGGCGCTGGCCGAGAACAACGACAAGCCCACCATCGAAAGCCCCGAGGTGTACGACATGGGCAAGATGACCGAGATCCTGCTGTGGTGCGAACGCACCGGGAAGAGCTACTGGGAATACGTGCGGCAGTGCGAGGAGCCCGACATCTGGGACTACCTCGAAGAGGTATGGCGGACGATGAAGGAGGCCATACACCGTGGCCTCGAGGCGGAAGGTGTGTTGCCCGGCCCGCTCAACCTGCGGCGCAAGGCATCTACCTATTATATACGTGCCACGGGCTTCAAGCAGTCGTTGCAGTCGCGGGGACTGGTGTTCGCCTACGCCTTGGCGGTGAGCGAGGAGAACGCCGCCGGGGGGAAGATCGTGACCGCCCCCACCTGCGGCTCGTGCGGCGTGATGCCCGCCGTGCTCTACCACCTGCAGGAGAGCCGCAAGTTCAGCGACATACGCATCTTGCGCGCCCTGGCCACTGCCGGGCTGATAGGCAATATCGTGAAGGAGAACGCCTCCATCTCGGGCGCCGAGGTGGGGTGCCAGGGCGAGGTGGGCGTGGCTTGCGCCATGGCCTCGGCCGCCGCCAACCAGCTGTTTGGTGGAAGCCCCGCCCAGATCGAGTATGCCTCGGAGATGGGTCTGGAGCATCACCTCGGCATGACGTGCGATCCCGTGTGCGGGCTGGTGCAGATTCCCTGCATAGAACGCAACGCCTACGCCGCCGCCCGCGCCCTCGACGCCAACCTGTACTCCGCCTTCACCGACGGCATACACCGCGTGTCGTTCGACAAGGTGGTGGAGGTGATGCAGCAGACGGGGCACGACCTGCCTTCGCTTTACAAGGAGACCGGCGAGGGAGGGCTGGCGAAAGACTACCACCAGATGTGATGAAATCGTGTGTGAGGTCGTTCAACGGCCGGGGGGATGAATCGGGAGATTGACGTTGGCGGAAAAAATAGGCACCCTTTCCCGAATCTTTTCAGAATCGGCTCCTATCTTTGCTTCGTATTTACAACTTTAATAAAAAAAAGAATTATGAAACCCCAAAGATTCTCCTTAGCATTCGGTGCCCTGTTGCTTGGGCTCCTGGCGTTGCCCATATCGGCCAGCGCGCAATACGAACAGCCCGTAACCAAGGCTCAGCTGCCGCAAAAGGCACAAGCGTTCATCAACCAGCATTTCGCCCAGCAAGAGATCACGTACGTGATTCGCGACGACGACTACGCGTTTCCCGACTATGACGTGTACTTCAAGAGCGGAATAAAAGTGTCGTTCCACAACAATGGCGAATGGGACGAGGTGAACGCCGGATATGGCGCGGCGCTACCAACGACCTTCATCCTCCCGCAGATCGTGAGCTACGTAAAGAGCAATCACCCCAATACCACTATCGTGGAGATCGAACGCGACCGCCGGAAGTTCGACGTACACCTGTCCAACGGCCTGGAACTCACCTTCGGGAGCAACGGGGCGCTGCGCTACGTGGAATACGATGATTAGTGATTAACAGCAGAGCGGACACGGAGTCGCGCGGCGTTCTTACGCGATGGGTTGGCACAGTTATGCCGTACCGGTCACTACGCAGAAGAACGCCGCGCGACTTTGTGTCCGCCGTGGCGCTCTCCGCGGTTACTCTTCACCGCCTTTCGCCATCTTCATCCGCCCGTCGGCGGTGATGGTGATGGAGAGGGGGATGTACATATCCGTACCGGGGTAGCATACGCTGGCGGAATAGACGATGCCTTCGGGCGTGGTCTTGTCGTAGACCAATCCTTCGAGGATGGATTTGGAGAGGAAGGTGTCGTCGTTCACCACCGCGGCGAAGTCTTTCTTGGTAAACACGCGCTCCACCACCGTCTTCCCGCCCGTGGTGAGGCGAAGCGTGATGGTGTTGTCCAGATAGGTGTCGCCCATCTCGCTGGTCACTTTCGGCAGGCTCTCGTCGGCCACGCGCGACACCAACGAGTGGTACTCTTTTCCCTTGAACGTGACGGATATCTCCACCCGGGAGGCTTGCAGGCGGCTGACACCACTGGCGTCGGCGCTGTCCATGGTGGCCATCACCGATGTCTCTCGCGTGGCGCCGTTGCCTTTATTTCCGCCGCAGGCGGTCATGGCCGCCATCAGTGGCAGGCATACGCACAGATAAATGAATCGTTTCATACGGTTATTATTGTCCTCGCAAAGATAAGCTAAAGTTTCCATTCACAGGCCGTGTGGGTCTCTCTTTTTGCCTGGCGTGGGGGATGGGCTATGGCTTTTCCTCCCGTTTTCGACGTTTCCATCCGAACCGTTCGCTCTTTTGGCGCATCAGATCGTTCACCCGCTTGCGCATGGGGAGGGAGTGGTCCGTATGGAAGCTCCGCGTTTTCCCTTTCTTGCCGAAATAGATGGGGACGCCGATGCCGAGGCTGACGGAGAGGCGCCGGCCGATGGTGCTGGCTTGATAGTCGTACACGGTCGTCTTCCCGGTATAGAGGTCGGTGAGGATCCCCCTGAGCCGTTGCCTGCCGAGCGGCTGCGTGTAGGTGGCGTCGAAGGTGAGGCGCAGGCCGCGGAATACTTCGTAATTCACGCCGATGCCGCACGACATCGTGTAGATGGCGAAGGCGTCGGAGTAGTTGTCCCAGGGCGGAGAGGTATAGTTGAGGGAATATATCCCTTGGCCGCCCTTCTCCTTGAGTCCGAACATGGTTTTTGTCTTCCCTTCGTCGGCCACTGTGAGGCCGATGCCCAGCTTGGGATAAACCGTCCAGCGGCCGAACGCCATCCGGTAGGCTCCGCCGAAGCTCATGCCGAAGAGGGAATAGGTATCGGACATGTTCTCGTAGCCGGTATTCACGTAGTACGCTTGCTCCAGCCGGCCGACGAAGTCGTTCATGGCTTTTCCCCGGAGATTCTTGAGAGGTACGATCTCTATGTCGGCGAACCATCCCCAGTGGTGGCTCAGGAAATGGGTGGCGCGTAAGTTGACGGCGAAGGCCCGCGGCTTTCGGTAGCTCATGGCTTCGAGCTTGTTGGCGGGATTCCGGTGTGCGAGGTCCACGTCCATGCCGAAGGCGACTTCGAGCAGGAGGTAGTTCCTGTATTCCTCCGTGGTGTGCAAGGAGTCGGGCATTTGCTGCTGGGCATGGATCATCCCCGTGGCGATAAGGGTCGCCAGGGCAGCGCATAGCATTCTTTTCATAAGCGGTCAGTATAGGGTGATGGTGTCGCTCAGTTGTTCTTCCGTCCGTCCGCCCAGGGTGGTGAGCCGTGCGCTGAAGCGATAGTCGCCTGCGGGCAGCGGCTTTAGCAGCGCCTTGTATATCTGGCTGACGTTGATGGTCACGGTCTTGATGGGTACGCCCTCGGGCGTGTTGTCTTTCAGTTGGTTGTATCCGAGGGGCAGGGGATAGTTTCGCATGTCGTCGGTCACTTCCGTGGTCTTCGTCTCGCTGTCGACACTTCCCTTGTCGGGTAGCCTCGACGCGAAGACGCGTAGTTGGGCGATGGGGTCTTGCAGGTAGTACCGCTTGTCGCGCTCTTCGTAGTTGTGTGGGAAGAGTAGCGTGTCGGGCGACTCCTGGGTGAAGAGGCGTATCTCGAGCATGTAGGCCTCCCGGGGAGCCTGGTGGTTGGTGACGAGGCCGGGTTTCTCGCCCGCGTTGTTCCAGTGATAGAGTTTCAGGCCGGTAAGGGAGCAAGGGAGTTCCTCGACACGCGGATCTTCGCGCTCCTCTTCGCAGCAGGTGCCGAAAGCGCTCGCCGTGATGAAGACGACAGCGATCAGTGGGATGAATTTAAAAGGTCTCATATAAGCATAGTGTTTAAAGTGAATGCGGCAAATATACGGGAAATAATTTGTTTCGGCATTATCTCGCGCGCATAAAAAAGTAGAGGCTGTATCATAAAGCCCCCTTGGTCGGCTCTTTCCGACAGGTTTTTCGTTTATGATACAGCCTCCGTAGGTGTATAGCCACCGGTCAGTCTATCGCCAGCCGTTCCTCTTTCGTCCCGATCTCGGTGTAGTTCTTCCCGTCGATGCTGAGATTCCTGGCGTTGCGCACGTTCACGGTGTCGGTGCCTTGTGCCGACTGCACGTGTATGTCCTCCAGCGTCACGCCGTCCACTTGGCTGAGCGTGATGCCTTCGCCGGCCTCGGTCATCACGACCTTCTTCACCGTGACGTTGCTGATGGGCATCTCGGGCAATCCGTTGAAAAACATGGCCCGTCCCGAGCCTCGGCACACGATGTTGGAGATGTGGATGTCGCGGAAGGTGGGTGTCTCCTCCGTCACGGGCGGTACGGGTGTCTCCATGCGCCGCGTCAACTCTTCCTCGGATTCCTCGCCGGCTCCCTTGCCGCCGTAAAAGAGGTCGAACAGCAATGGCTCGTTGGGGATATTGATCATATTGATGTTGTCGATATAGATGTTCTCCACCACGCCGCCCCGTCCGCGGGTGCTCTTGAAGCGCAGCCCCACGTCGGTGCCCATGAAGGTGCAGTTTTCCACGTAGATGTTTCTCACGCCGCCCGACATCTCGCTGCCTACCACGAATCCACCATGTCCGTGCAGCACGGTATTGTCCCTCACGATGATGTTCTCCGAAGGGATGCCGCGCCGACGTCCTACCTCGTCCTTGCCCGACTTGATACAGATGGCGTCGTCGCCGGCGTCGAACACGCTGTTCGTCACCACGGCATTCTTGCACGATTCAATGTCGAGAGCGTCGCCATTCTGCGAATACCAGGGATTGCTCACCATCACGCGGTTCACCGTGAGATCTTCACACATCAGCGGGTGGAGGCACCAGCTGGGTGAGTTCTTGAAGGTCACTCCCTCGAGCAGCACCTTCTTGCATTTCACGAAGCTGAGCAGTACGGGACGCAGCCACGGGCGTATCTCGGCCCACTGGGCGTCGGTCTCGAGGCCTTCGGGCACGTTGAAACTCTTGGTGATGGTGGCGCCCTTCAGCGCGCCGGCGGTGGGATACCACACCTCTTGCCTCTCGTCGAGCACGCCGCCCGACTTCACCAGCTTGTTCCATTGCGAGGCGGTGAGCTTGCTTTTCTTCACGGGGCGCCAATGGTCGCCGTTGCCGTCGAAGGTGCCGTAGCCGGTGATGGCCACGTTCTCGGCCTCGCGGGCGGAGAGTGGCGACTGGCAGCGTCGGGTGTCCAGGCCCTCGAAGGATGTCTTTATAATGGGGTAAGCCTCGAAGTCGGGGGTGAATAGCACGAGCGCGTTGCGCTCGGTATGCAGGTTGACGTTACTCAGCAGTTCGATGGGGCCGGTGAGCCATATCCCCTCGGGCACCACGACCTTACCCCCGCCGCGCTGGTGCACGGCTCCGATGGCATCGGCGAAGGCCCGGGTGTTGAGCGTCATCCCGTCGCCCTTGGCGCCGTAGTCGATGATGCTGACTTCGTAATCGGGAAATTCGGGGCGTTGGACGACGGGCATATCGAAAGGCAGGTTTCGGTAAATGTCGTCTCCGGTCACTTGATTCGGTTCTCCCTGGCTCGCCACGCATCCTGGCATGGCGAGCACCAAACAACAGCTGGCAATCCAATGGATGCCTTTCGTCAATGTGTTCATTGATGGCTTAATACTATATTAGACGTGATTATTGGTATATCAAGATGTATATGGAGAGACAGCGCAAACAACGTAAAACGCTGTGTTTATGGGGGATTCCGTATGATGGGAGGGAGGGGAGAGGCTTTTAAAGGGATTCTTTTACCTTCCGCAAGCTATCTTCACAGGCGGCTTGCGGAAGAATAAAAGAAAGATTCATGTTAACCTAATTCTAACCTTGAAATAAATATTATGAAAAAACCTCTTAAATTATCGACAGCAAAGATACGGCAAATTTTTGAAAGTAGTGTGGACTAATTGATAGAAAACGTGCAAATTTTGAGCTTTTTGCCTATTATAGACCTATTTTAAAGCTTTTTTAGTGGGATTCTTCCTATCTTTGCATCGAATTAACAAATTAATAGGTATGAGTTACGACTTGTTGAAAGGAAAAAGAGGTATCATCTTCGGCGCGCTCAACGAGCAGTCCATCGCTTGGAAAGTGGCTGAACGCGCAGTGGAAGAAGGAGCTACCATCACACTATCAAACACACCAATGGCTCTCCGCATGGGAGAGCTTGACAAGCTGGCCGACAAACTGCGTTGCCAAGTGATTCCGGCGGACGCGACCAGCGTGGACGACTTGACGAACGTGTTCCAACAGTCTGTGGAGATATTGGGTGGAAAAATTGATTTCGTCCTGCATTCCATCGGTATGTCGCCCAACGTCCGCAAGAAACGCACGTACGACGACCTGGATTATGGCATGCTGGACAAGACGCTGGACATATCGGCCATTTCATTCCACAAGATGATACAAGCGGCAAAAAAACTTAATGCGATCGCTGATTATGGTTCCATCGTGGCACTCACGTACGTGGCTTCGCAACGTACGTTCTATGGCTACAACGACATGGCCGACGCCAAGGCGTTGCTCGAATCTATCGCACGCAGCTTTGGCTATATCTACGGACGCGAACGTAACGTGCGCGTGAATACCATCTCGCAATCGCCCACCATGACTACCGCCGGATCGGGGGTAAAGGGCATGGATAAGCTGTTCGACTTCGCCGACCGCATGTCGCCGCTGGGCAACGCCTCGGCCGCCGAGTGCGCCGACTACTGCATCACGCTATTCTCCGACCTCACACGAAAGGTGACCATGCAGAACCTGTTCCACGATGGTGGATTCTCGAGCGTAGGCATGAGCCTCAGGGCCATGGCCACTTACGAGAAGGGACTGGATGAGTACATGGACGAGGACGGTAACGTGATCTATGGATGAAAAAGAGTGATTAGTGATTAGTGATTAGCACGTTCACCAACCACTAATCACTAATCACTAATCACTAATCACTTCCCACTAATCACTCCCCACTTCCCACTAATCACTAACCACTAACCACTCCCCCTTGATTCCCGCTCTTTATCTCCTGCCCGTGACGCTGGGCGACACGCCCGTTGGGCAAGTGCTTCCGCCCTACAACGCCGAAATCATCGCCGGCATACGGCATTTCATCGTGGAGGACGTGCGCTCCGCCCGCCGCTTCCTGAAGAAGGTGGACCGGCAAGCCGACATCGACGCGCTGACGTTCTACCCGCTGGGCAAGCACACCTCGCCCGACGCCGTGTCGGGCTACTTGCGTCCCTTGGAGGAGGGACATCCCATGGGTGTCATCTCCGAGGCGGGTTGTCCCGCCGTGGCCGACCCCGGAGCCGACGTGGTGGCCATCGCCCAACGGAAGGGGTTGCGCGTGGTCCCGTTGGTGGGACCGTCGTCCATCATCCTGTCCGTGATGGCCTCGGGCTTCAACGGGCAGAGCTTCGCTTTCTATGGCTACTTGCCCATCGAACCCGCCGAGCGGGTCAAGGCGCTGAAGGCGCTGGAGCAACGGGCGTATGCCGAGAACCAGACACAGCTCTTCATCGAGACGCCTTACCGGAACCGGAAGATGGTGGAGGACGTGCTGGCACATTGCCGTCCGCAGACGAGGTTGTGCATAGCCGCCAACATCACTTGCGAGGATGAATATATACGCACACGGACGGTGAGGGAATGGAAAGGGCACGTGCCCGACCTGGCTAAGAAGCCCTGTATTTTTCTTTTATACAAATAATCTCTTTCAGGTGCTCGTACTCCTCCTCGAAGCAATGGCTGAAGAAGCCTTTGCCGAGGTTGGCCTCTATCTGCTTGAAGTTCCACAGCTTGCCGTTCTTGAGCTGGGGGGAATGGAGCATATCCTCGTCGGGAAGGTCGAGGATGAAGAGGTAGATGAGGCGGTTGGTCACCTGGTTCTCGTAGTGGTAGCGGATGGTAAATTCGGGCTTCAGGTCCTTGGCGAGGGGGAAGGTGGCGCCGAGCAAGCGCTCGATGCCCTCGAGCAACGTCTCCCCGTAGCGCAGGTAGCACTCCATGGGCAAGTCGATCTTTCCGCTGTCGAGGATGGCGGTTGACGAGCGTTCGCACAGGAACGGCATGTTCTTGTTCGACACCGCTATGCGCAGCACCGGATTGATGTAGCTGTTTTTTTGGTTGATGGCATCCATGGCCGTCACCTTGCCTATCACGTCGCCCTTCACATTCACCACCGGCACGTATTCGACGTGCGACATCAGACGGTTGAAGGAGCGGATGGCCACGTGGTTGAGCGCGATGGCGAGGATGAAGACGAGGGGAGGCATCACGCGCAGCAGGACGAATTCGCTCGCGCCGTCCAGCGGTGGCGACTGCACGATGCTGGCCACGGTGATGGCGAGGAAGTGCAGCACGCCCAGCAGCAGGGTGATGCGCGCCGAGACCACGGCGGCCTCGGCTCCTTGGGCGTACAGCCGTTTTTCGCACGACGTTTTCTTGCGGAGATAGTGATTGATGAACCTCCGCTTGTGCATGTAGAGGATGAGCATGGGAATGAGGATGCTCACTTCCAGCGTGAGGGGCAGGTAGCCTTGCGGCACGTGATCGCCGGGGATGGCGGCCGCGATGGACTGCAGCACCAGCATGAAGGTGGAGATGGCGAGGATGAAATTGGGCATCATCGCCCCCTTCACCCTCGAGGAGAGGAACATCCCTACAAGCCCTATGCCCGTGCCGACGTAGATGGCCACGTCCTGCGCGGCTACCCCGCGTAGCAGTATGGCGATGATGACGGGCAGGAAGCCCATCGACATGTTGAACCGATAGGAGAGTATTTTCTGTTTCTCGTAGGACATCAGCTGTATGGGTTATCAGTTAGACTCATTCGACGTTTCTAATAGAAACAAAGCTGAAAGCCCTTTTGTTTGGCTACCTCACGTGTTTCTCCGCGTGATACGAGGAACGTACGAGGGGGGCGCTCTCCACGATGGCGAATCCCTTGGCCAGTCCCACCTCCCGGTAGCGTGCGAATTGCTCCGGATGGATGTACGCCGCCACGGGATAGTGTAGGTGGCTGGGTTGCAGGTACTGCCCGATGGTGAGCACCTGGCAGCCGGCGCCGAGCAGGTCGTCCATCAGTTCCTCCACCTCCTCGCCGGTCTCGCCGAGGCCGACCATGATTCCGCTTTTCGTCCGGATGCCGCTCCGTGCCACGCGCGCGATGACCCGCAGGCTGGTGTCGTAGCGGGCGGCGGAGCGTACTAAGGGGGTGAGGCGGCGCACGGTCTCCATGTTGTGCGAGATGATGTCGGGCCGTGCCCCGACGATCTGGTCCACCAGCTCGTCGCGTCCCTGGAAGTCGGGGACGAGCACCTCGAGGGTGGTGTCGGGGTTGAGCCTCTTGATTTCGCCGATGGTACGTGCCCAGTGGGTGGCGCCGAGGTCGGGCAGGTCGTCGCGGTCCACTGAGGTGACTACGGCGTGGCGCAGCCGCATCAGGCGTATGGATTCGGCCACGCGTATGGGTTCGCCGGGGTCGAGGGGGAGTGGTTTCCCGGTACGGGTGTTGCAGAACTTGCAGCTGCGGGTGCAGATGTCGCCTCCTATCATGAAGGTTGCCGTGCCTTTTCCCCAGCACTCGCCGAGGTTGGGGCATCGCCCGCTGCCGCAGATGGTGTGCAGGTGGTGCGTGTCGACTATTCGTTTCGTCTCGGTGTATCTGTCATTGGCGGCTATGCTGATTTTCAGCCATTCGGGTTTGCGTATTCTTTCGGTCATTTCTGGAGGTTGTCGTTGAAGAAGTTGGTCAATCGGGTGTAGAGGTGCAGTCGGGTGGCTCCGCCGTAGATGCTGTGGTTGCGGTTGGTGTACACCTGCATGTCGAATTGCTTGCCCAGCTGCACCAGCCGTTCGGCGTACTCGGCGCAGTTCTGGAAGTGTACGTTGTCGTCGGCCATGCCATGCACCAGCAGGAGCGTCCCGCTCAGCTTGTCGGCCCGGGTGAAGGCCGACGATGCCTTGTATCCGTCGGCGTTCTCTTGCGGGGTGCGCATGTAGCGTTCGGTGTACACGGTGTCGTAGTATCGCCAGTCGGTGGGCGCTGCCACCGCCACTCCGGCCTTGAACACGGGTGTTCCCTCGCTCATGCTCATCAGTGTCATGTAGCCTCCGTAGCTCCATCCCCAGATGCCTATGCGCGCTTTCTCCACGTACGGCTGGCGTTGCATGTAGAGGGCCGTCTCCACCTGGTCGCGCGCTTCTTTCACGCCGAGTTTCAGGTAGGTGCATTTCTCGAAGGCTTCGCCCCGTCCGCCCGTGCCCCGTCCGTCCACGCATACCACGACGTAGCCTTGGCTGGCCATGTAGGTGTCCCAGTCGAGTGTCCAGCGATCGAGCACTTGCTGTGACCCGGGGCCGCTGTATTGGGTCAGCAGCACGGGGTATTTCCGTGTGGGATCGAAGTTGGCGGGTTTCATCATCCAGCCGTTCAGGGTCACCCCGTCGGTGGTCTGGAAGCTGAAGAATTCTTTCTTAGGCAGGCTGTAGGCGGCGAGTTCGGCCTTCAGCTTCTCGTTGGTCACCAAGGTGGTGAGTTTCTTGCCGTCGGCGTCGTTGAGCGTGATGACGAGCGGTTCGTCGAGGGCGGTGTACTTGTTCATGAAGTGCTTTATGGAGCGGCTGAAGATGGGGGTGTTGGTGCCGTCGGCGGGCGTGAGCCGGGTCTTCTTCCCCTTGCGGTCTGTCTTGTACACATTCTGTCGCAGGGGGCTGCCCTCGTTGCTGGTGTAGTAGAAGGCGCCTTCGGCGGGGTCGTAGCCCAGGAAGTGGTTCACCTCGAACTGTCCGGTGGTCACCTTCTTGATCAGGTTGCCGCTCATGTTGTACCAGTAGAGCTGGCGGTATCCGTCGCGTTCGCTCAGCAGGCTGAAGTTCTCGGGGTAGAAGCGTATGGCGTCGAGCACGTCCTCCTTAATATAATAAGGCGACTCGTCGCGCGTGGCCAGCTTGCATAGCGTGGAGCGGGGGTCGGCGAAGTAGATGTCGAGCCGGTCCTGGTGCCTGTTGAGTGTGAGGATGGCGAGCTTGGCGGGGTCGTGGGTGAAGCGTATGCGGGGGATGTATCCGTCGTCGTCGAGCGGCAACTTCATGGTGCGTGTCACGCGCGACTTGATGTCGTAGCTTCTCACCTCCACGCGCGAGTTGGGGAATCCGGCCTTGGGATATTTATAGGTGTATTGGCCGGGGTATGCGCCGAAGGCCTCGATGTGGGGCGCCTCTCCGGCGAACAGGGGGAATGAGTAGGAGGGGACGGCCGACTCGTCGAAGCGGATGTAGGCCAGCATGGTGTTGTCGGCGTTGAACTCGAGCGCCCGGTTGAAGCCGAACTCCTCCTCGTACACCCAGTCGGGGGTGCCGTTGATGATGGCGTTCCGTTTCCCGTCCTCGGTGACCTGGCTCTCGGCGTTGGCGTAGAGCAGCTGTACGAGGAATATGTTGCCCTCGCGCACGAAGGCCACCATGTTGCCGTCGGGCGAGAAGACGGGCACTTGCTGCGGCCCGCCGTCGGAGAGCTTCTCCACGATGTTGTGCGTCGTCGTTCCCTTGTCGTCGCGCTTCAGGGGGTAGAGGTAGTGGACGGCGGTGTACGAGCGTCGGTAGATGGGCGTGGTGCGGGTGGCGATGAGCAGCTTCTGTCCGTCGGGCGAGAACTGGTAGCTGTCGAACCGCTTGAAAGTGCACTCCCTGGCGGTGCTCACGTCGAAGAGCACCTCCACTTGCTTGCCGGTCTGGAAGGAGTACTTGACGATTTGCGTGCCTTGGGCGTTCATCATGGAGTAGAACTCTCCGTCGGGCATGGGCACTACTCCTTGTATGTTCTCGGTACGGAAGCGTCCCGAGGTGATGTCTTTCAGTTCGAGCGTCTGGTTGCCTTGGGCCAGCGTGGATAGGCTGTACAGGCAGCCAAGGAGGATAATGTTGATTGTTCTCATCGGTGTATAAGCGAATACTTCTTTTTTTTGTTTATCGTTCATGCCTCTCCGCTTTCTCTTGGCGCGCCGCGTGTGGGGCAGTCGGCGAGGTCTCTGGTTTTGCGCCACAAATATACGCCTTTTAGTTGTAGGTTGTCGTGGCTATGGCTATTTTTTTAGGTTGTCGCCGCGCCGCTTTTCCCCGCGGCGTCTATCTGTCCAGATCCACCACCGTTATCCCCGCCCCGCCGAATTGCACGTGCTCGTCGGCGAAACGCTCCACGCCGGGCACGGTGGCGAGGTATTGGCGAATCATGGCGCGTAGCGCTCCCGTGCCGGTGCCGTGCAGGATGCGTACGCGGTCCATGCCCACCAGTATGGCGTCGTCGATGAAGTAGGTCACGGCTTGCACGGCCTCGTCGGCCCTCATGCCGCGCACGTCGATGTCCTGCTTGAAATTCAGCTTGCGCTCGTAGATGCGGTCGGCGGTCTCGCCGCTTACGAAAGAGGTCCGTCGGGGCGCCTCCCCTTTGGTGGCGGTGGAGCGTTCCAGGCGGTCGGCCCTCACGGTGGTCTTGATGCTGCCGAAGAGCACGGTGGCGCTCTTGCCGCTCAGTTCCATCACCTGTCCCACGCTGGTCTGCCCCTTTATGCGCACGGTGTCGCCCGCGGCGATGGGCGCGGCGGTCTGCCGCGACGGTGGCGTCTTGGCCTCGTCTTTGGCTTGGAGCTTCCGCTGCTGCTTGCGTTCTTGTTTCTCCTTGAGGCGTTCCATCTTGCGGGCTATCTTTTTCTCCTTCTCGCCGTCGAGCATGGCGTCGAGCGAGGCGTGGAAGTCGGCCAGCTCCTGTCGGGCTTGCCGGGTCTTCTCTTTGTCGGCTTGGGCTTCCTTGATGGTCCGTATGGTGTTCTCCACGCGGGCGTTCGATTCGCGGAGCACGCGTTCGGCCTCCTCCTTGGCCTGGGCGATGATCTCTTTGCGTGCGTCGCGCAGCTCCTGTAGTTCCGTCTCGTAGCGGGCTATGGTCTCCTCCACCTGTTTCTCTTGCTTCCTGATGCTTTGCCGCTTGCCTTCCCAGTAGCGCTTGTCGCGCACGATGTCCTGCAGGTACTTGTCGGCGTTGATGTAGACGCTTCCCACCATCTGGGTGGCGTCGGCTATCACCTCCTCGGGCAGTCCGATCTTGCGCGCTATCTCGACGGCGAACGAGCTGCCGGGGTTGCCTATCTCGAGCTGGAAGAGGGCTTGCATCAGGTGCCGGTCGTAGAGCATGGCGCCGTTCACCACCCCCTCGTTCTCGTCGGCGAAGAGCTTGAGGCTCTGGTAATGCGTGGTGATGACGCCGAAGGCGCGTTTGGCGTTGAGGCGGCGGAGCACGGCCACGGCTATGGCGGCTCCTATCTGCGGGTCGGTGCCGGCGCCGAACTCGTCGATGAGTGCCAGGCTCCGCTCGTCGCAACTCTTTAGCATCACCTTCATGTTGGTGAGGTGCGAGGAGTAGGTGCTGAGGTCGTCCTCGATGGACTGCTCGTCGCCGATGTCAATGAAGATGCTGCCGAACAGTCCGGCTCGGCTCCGCTCGTGGACGGGGATGAGTAGTCCGCATTGCAGCATGTATTGCAGCAGCCCCACCGTCTTGAGGCATACCGACTTGCCGCCGGCGTTGGGTCCCGAGATGATGAGTATGCGCTGGCTGGCGTCCAGCTCGATGTCGAGCGGCACCACTTCTTTGCCTTGCTTGGCGAGCGACATGCGTAGCAGCGGGTGCACGGCCATGGTCCAGTCCAGTAGGGGGGCATCCTCGATGGAGGGCTTCAGGCTGTCCGTGAGCAGGGCGAAGCGTGCCTTGGCGCGGATGAAGTCGATCTCGGCCAGGAACTCGTACGACCGCAAGATCTCGGGGATCTGGGGGCGCAGCAGGTTAGCGAATTCGATGAGTATGCGTATGATCTCCCGTCGTTCCTCGCTCTCCAGCTCTCGGACGCGGTTGTTGGCCTCCACCACCTCGGCAGGTTCGATGAAGACGGTCTTCCCGCTGGTCGACTCGTCGTGCACGATGCCCTTGATCTTTCGTTTCAGCCCCGGCGCCACCGGTATCACCAGCCGTCCGTCGCGCATGGTGGGCGCCACGTCCTTCTCCACGTATCCCTCGGCCTGCGCCTGCCGCAGTATGCTGTTGAGTGAGCGCGAGATGCCCGACATGGCGCTCGCCAGCTCCCGGCGTATGCGTCCCAGCTCGGGGGAGGCGTTGTCCTTCACCTTGCCGTACGGCGTCAGTATGCTGTCGATGCGTCCGATAAGCGCGGGAAACACGGTGATGTCGTCCGCCAGCTTCCGCAGGCGCGGATAGGACGCCTCCTCGCCCTCCTCGCCGCCCCGGCCGAGAAAGCGCACGATGTCGCGTATGGTGGTGAGCGAGCGGAGCAGGTCGAACAGCTCCTGCTCGTCGAGATACGTCCCCTCGATACGTGCCCGCTTCAGCGAGGGGCGTACGTCGAAGAAATACTGGTCGGGGAAGCCGTCTTCCTCTTGCGTCACGCGGACGAACTCCTCGACCTGGTCCAGCCACTCCTCCACCTCCTCGCGGCTGGAGGCGAAAGCCATCCGCTCCACGCGCTCCTCGCCCAAAGGGCTGAGGCAACTCTCGGCGAGCAAGGCCCGTATCTGGTCGAATCCGATCTTCTGCTCAAAGTTCTGGGGATATATCATTACTGGTTTCGCCTCCATATTCACGTTGATTGATGCGGCAAAAGTACGCTATTCTTGTCAGACGCGCAAGCGCTCACCCACACTTTCGGGGCGCTAACGGCCGAAGGTTCCCTCTTTTTGTCTATCTTTGCCTGCCAAAAAGGAACCATGTCAGGCGAAACTCTCCCTCCATCGGGCGAGATTGAAGGGAGTGGCCGACCGGACAAGTAAACAGCAATGATGAGATGAAGATATGCGTCATCAGTGATATTCATGGCTCTACGCGGTGGAAAGACATCGTGCGGAGAGAGCGGCGCGGCGTCGACCGTTTCGTCTTCTTGGGCGATTACTTCGACAGCAAGTCGGCGAACGTCCTCTCGCAGGACCAAGACGACAACTTTGCCGACATCCTCGAGTTTAGGGAGGAGTTCGGGCGGGTGGACTTGCTTGCGGGCAATCACGACTTGCAATACGTAGGTGGCGCGCGCACCAACCAATACAGCCTGCTCACGCGGATACTCGCGGGCGACACCCTGATGGAGCTGATCCGTGAAGGCACGTTGCTGGCATGCGCCGCGTACGATGGATACCTCTTCTCGCACGCCGGCGTTGGCGGCGTGTGGATGGATGAGCATGGCTTCGGTGAGATTGCCGACATCAACAAAGCCTTCCGTTCCCGTCCGCTCGTGGCCGATTTCGTGGAGAGGCCCGGCAGCTCGAGCAAGGGTGACGACCCCTACCAAGGTCCGCTCTGGATACGTCCGGATTCGTTGTTCGAGACGGCGCTGCCCGATTACGACCAGGTCGTGGGGCATACACGTATCAAAGAGGTGACGGCCGTCGCGAAAGGAGACAGGCGGCTGGTGTTCATGGACACGGGGTTGCGGGAGTATGTGGTGCTGGATACCGGGCGCGCGATTGAGCATCTGGAAATAAGGAAGGTATAAGATTAGTCTCCGTAGGCGGAAAGCTTCTTTCGCACGCACGCGGTACGGTGGTGTCCCGTGCGCGAGAAGCTATCGGAGCCGCGAAGACCCCGTGCGGAGCGCACGGAACCATCGCGGACACGCGAACCCTCCATGCGGCGCGCGCGGGCCTCTCGCGGTGGCGATAATCGTCCATGTTTGCGGCATGAGGGTTTCGCGGCGGCGATAAGTGTCCATGCCGCCAGCGCGGGGATTTCGCGGCGGTGATAATTGTCCTTGTTCTCGGCATGAAGGATTCGCGGGATCGCGAAGACCCCGTGCCGCCGGACGATATACGCCGCGGCCGCGGCAAGCGCCGAATGGCTTTACGCCATCAGCGCCGTCCGCGGCCGCTTTGTCTTGAACTTAATGCTTATTGTCGGGGGTTAGGGTTTCAGTTCATGGGGTTACCCGCTTTTATTCTTTTGGCCTCTTTGAGAAATTGCCGGTATTGATGCCATAATGCTCGGCTTGGTAGATGGCCCATGCCATGATGTTGCCGAAGATTTGGGCGTTGTCGATTCTGGTCGTGGTTCCACCATAGGTTTTCGATACGGCTCGATAGGTGTTTTCTCCGTCTACGGTAGCGGTCCGGTTGAAGACGAATGGATAATCGTAGTTATTCCCCATGTTGTCCGTCGTACCTGTTGCGCTGGTCAAGAATCCCGCGTCGCCACAAACGAAGAGGTTCGTGTTTTTATAGCGGAGCATGACCGGTTGGCTCGTGCTCGACGTTGAATAGACCACAAAGTCGTCGGCGTAATTGGGGTCGATCGCGAACGTTGTCGTGGTTCCGATATAATCTGCTCCCCAATTTTTACCTACTAACGAAGCGGTACTTCCATTTTCGTCGGACTTAAAGTTGTAAGTCACCCCTCCCACTTCACCCGACATGATGGGATCATTCTCCGGACCATTCATTGGGTAGATTACCGGGGAAAGCCCCGTCTCGGCTATCGTGAGCTTACCCTCGGTCACGTACGAAAGGCCTCTCGAGGCTGCTGCCGCGTTATTCTCGACAAATTGAATGACTACTCCTCCGTTGTCCAAGTAATTCTTGATGGCTGTTGAGGTAGGGTAACTGTTCGGGGAGGACGCTACCCAGTCCCAATGCGCATATACGCTCATAACGATGATATCGGGGCGGCTCGAGGGAGTTGTCAGCAGGGTCGTAAGTGCGGGCCGGTTACTTATGCTACTGTATAAATCATCATGGAAAGTCGTGATCGTCAGTCCATTCACGGGGACTGTTCCTCCGCTTGCGGAGAAATTGGCCCGACTGGTCAGGAACAGATTTGATCCGCCCCCGGTCCCTATGCCATAGATGCCATTGTCGTCTGATATCCCCAAAACCTTCTTCGGCTTGAAGAACGGCGCCTTCGTCAGCTTGCTGGTGATGTTGTACTGCTTTCCGGCTTGGAAGACGAGTGGCGCGCCTCCATTGGTGACCTTGATGGGATATCTTTTGCGGATGGTGACGGAGTCGTAATCGGTCTCGAAGGTGAGCTTCTTCACGGCGAGGGTGGAGGCGACATCCGAGTTGGAGGCGGGGATGAAACGGAGACTTTGGACGAGGGTCGTCAGTTGCTGGCCCGCCACGGATGGGTCTGTATAGATGTCGTAGTTGAGGAAGCTGCCGGTGTTCTCCTGGACTGGCATCAGGTCGATCACGGCTGAGGCATCGGAACGGCTTGGACTCCAGGTGCTTTGCGCGGGAACGGAGGCCGGATCCTCGGCCTTGGCCAGAAAGCCAAGGTTCATGGCTACCCCCTTGCGGCGGGGATAGAGGCCAATCTCCGTACGGGCAATATATTCATGGTTGGTAGCGCTGGGATTGACCATGAGCGTCCAGTTGAGCATCGCGAAGGGGTGCTTGAAGGTGGCCCACGTGGGAGTCATCGTGGGTTCGCCGTCGGCGGGGACAGTCACGTTGTCGATCACGGCGTACATCACGTCGACGGGAATCTCGCTGTTGGTGGACTCAGTTCCCGTGGTGGGGACAGTTCTCCTTAGGAGGCGGCTGGTGGTGGGCAACTTATAGTATCCATTTGTTCCCACGGGGGTGGTAACACCTGTACCAGAGTAGGATATGATATTTCCGATATCAGAGGAAGTGAAGTCTGTCTTGCTATTTTCCGTATAGAACACCACGCGGTACGGGATATCCGACGCGGGGAGGTCGAATTCGGCCTCTCCGGTTTCGTTTATTGCGATTTGCTGGTAGCCGATGGGGATGCTATCCTTGTAGCTTCTCTCGGCGTTGCGTTCGAACGCGATCATGAGCACCTTGGTTCCTGTCTCCAGCTGGACGCTCCCGGCCCGTGTCTTGGGGGCGGGTGTGAGTTCGGAGACGAGCGTGTAGCCGTCGCCCAGTTCCTGTACGAACTGTACGGGTTCTTCGGGGACGACGCGTGTTTGCTGGGCAGCGTCCTGGTAGTCTTCGTTCTGCACGGAGAGGCGAATCCTTACGAGGCCGTTGGCCTCGGGTGGAGATACGGGATCGACATCTGCCGGGGCGGCGATGTCCTCGGCGCAGGCGCCCAAGGCGAGCAGGGCGGACGCGCACAGCATGTAGAGTACGTTCTTTTTCATACTTCTCTCTTTAGTTATTACTTTCTCGTTTTTTCAAATGTAAACTATGTCTCTCGTACGCGGCACCTACCGGCGCGGAGCCGGCAGGCGCGGGACGTAGGTTCATCCCCGCGGCACGGTGGACGCGGGATTTGTTCCGAGCGGCAAAGTTCGGCTTTTCTCCGCATATAGGTGTCCCATTTTGTCCACAATATGTCCCCTTTCGTACATGAGGGTTATTAATTTAGCTTAACCACTACGGAGGACACAGGCTTTTGTTCATCACGGATCGCGCGGATTCGCGCGGATTATATTTAGCGGTTGGGATGTAGGGACATGTGGCGTGCACCGCGATTCTTCATTCTTCATTTTCCGTATTGATGCCATGGTGCTCGGCTTGGTAGATGGCCCAGGCCATGATGTTGCCAAAAATCCAGGAATTGTCTACGGGACGGGTTATGCCGTACGCGCCATAATTCTTGGATGCGGCGCGGTAAGTATTGCGCCCTTTGGCATCTATTTCGGTGAGGTTGATGGCAAACGGATTGCTGTTGGTACTGGTACTTCCGGCTGCCGGTCCTTCGAGAAATTGCCTATCACCCACGAGGAGGAAGTTCTTGTGCTTGTAGCGGAGCATGGTGGGCTTGTAGCCTTCGGCGGGCGGATCGATATTGGGGTTGGGATGCACGGAGTAGACGGCGAAGTCGCTCTCGCTGCCCGACTTTATCTCGAACCGTTGGATGGTGGTGGCTCCGATTCCCCAATACTTGCCGGCCACGGAGCTTCCGTCGGTCGTGGTTTTGAAGTAGTAGCTCACGTCGTCGATGACGCCCGTCATGATGGGGTCGTCGCTGGCCACGTCGCCGCCGTTCATCAGATAGCTCGATCCGTCCGCGAGGGTTACCGTGCTGGTGAGGGAGAGCTTATAGTCGGTGGCTTTCAGAAGCCCGCCGTTGGCGAGGGCGCTCGTTCCGCCTCCGTAGAACATGATGACTACGCCTCCGCCGTTGAGGTAATCGAGTATAGCCCTGGAGGTCGTGCTCACCGAATCCCAGTAGCAGGGTTCGCCGAAGATGACGATGTCGGGGGGTGTCCCGGCCGTGAGGGCATCGGCGAGCGGCGCGAAGGAGGAGATGTCTTGCGATGGCGGGTCGAGGGCGGTGTCAATGGTGAGGCCGTTGACAGGCACCGTCCCCGTGAGCGAGAAATTGGACAGGCTTTGGAGGAACAGGCCTGAAGCTCCGCTATCGCCGGCGTATCCGTACGTTCCCGGGGAGGAGGTGACGGGGAGCACGCGCTTGGAGAGGAAGTAATCCTTCTTGGTGAGCTTGCTGGTGACGGTGTACTTCATGCCGGGCTGGAACACCAGGGCGTCGTCGTCGGCGATGGCCTTGATGGGATAGGCGTTGTCGGTGAGTGTGGCCGGCTCGGCCTTGTTGGTGTTGAAGGTGATGGAGTTGATCACGAGGGTGGAGGGCAGGGTGGAATTCGTAGCGGGGACGAAGCGCACGCTTTCCTCGTAGACGTACTTTTTCTCGCTGCCGGTGGCCGTGTAGGCGAAGAGGCTGCCGGGTGCCTGGGCGGTGGTCAGGGTGCCGCCGCTCCAGGTGGCCTGCGGGTCGATGTCGTCGGGATTGTTGGCCACGGCGACGCGCCCCAGATTGAGCGTGGCGCTCGAGTAGCGGGGATAGAAGGCGGCGTCGATGGCGCCAATGGATTCGCCGATGGCGGAGTTGGGATTGACTTCGAGTGTCCACGTCAGTTGGGCGAAGGGGTGGTGGAGGGTGGCCGCTTCGGGTATGGACGGACTGTCGGGGTCGGCCGAGACGTTGTCGAGCAGGGCGTACATGGCGTCGGCGGGAATCTGGCTCCCGGCCTCGCCGGCGAAGCTTACGGCTTTCCGGCGCAGGGAGCCGCTTCCTTCATAATACCCTTTGTCGGCGTCGAGGAGGGTGAACGACGAGGTGTCGACAAACTGGTCGACGTCGAAGTTGGCCGTGCCGTTCTCGGTATAGAGGAGCAGGCGGTAGGGGGTCTCGGATTCGGGGAGGCTGATGTTGAGGTGGTTGCGCTCGTTGACCGCGAGCTGTTGGTAGCCAATGACGGTGCTGTCGCCGGCGTTAAGGTTGGCGTCGTTGTCGTCGAACACGAGCACGAGGACTTTCCGTCCCGCTTCCAGCGGGGTGCCGCCGGAGGCGGCGCGGGTGATGGGTGTGGCGGTCAGCTCGGAGACGAGCACGAAGTCGTCGCCGACCTCCTGCACGTACTGCGCGGGCCGCGCGGGCACGATGCGGGTACGCACGTTTCCGTTGGTGTAGCTTCCGCCGCTCACCGACAATCCAAATGTCACCATGCCATTGTCTACGGACGGCGGGACGGGGTTGGTCACTTTCTCTCTGGTGGCGTCGTTGTCGGCGCAACTCCCCAAGGAGAGGAGCGCCGAGGCGCACAAAATAATGAATGCATACTTTCTCATAGTGTAACGCTCTATTTTTAGTGGATAAAAAAGACGTCTTTATTCGCGATGGCTGGCATGGAGCGCACGTGCCTCTGCCAGTGGCGAGACGCGGCACGCCACGTCTCTATAGTTTCATGTACCGCGATTCTTCATTCCTGATTTCTCTTATTGATTCCATGGTGCTCGGCCTGATAGATGGCCCAGGCCATGATGTTGCCGAATATGTGGGAGTTGTCGACGAGGTGTCTGTCTCCACTCGCGGTGGAGTAGTTTTTCGACGCGGGGCGGTAGGTCTTGCGCCCTTTGGCGTCGACGGCGGTGAAGTCGATGGCGAAGGGATGGGCGGTGGTGCTGGGGTCGATACTCTCGTCGGGGCTGTCGATGAAGCCATAGTCGCCGACGAAGAGCAGGTTCTTATGCTTGTAGCGCACCATGGTGGTATGGCCGTCGTGCGACGAATAGATCACAAAGTCGTTTTCGGCTCCTGGCGCGATGTCGAAATACTCGGCTCTTTCGTTCGATTCGCCCCAGTATTTGCCCGCCAGGGAGGCTGTCCCGCTTGGGTCGGGGTTGAAGTTGTAGGTCACGTTCCCGTTCTTTCCCGTCAGGATGGGGTCGTTGGCGGGAGCGTTCATCGCGTAGCTCATTCCCGATTCTCCCAACACGCCGCCGAGCAATAGTTTTCCGTCCGTGGCTTTGGCGAAACCTGCCTTGACGCTGTTATAAGTGAGGTCGGTGTTTTCGAAGAATATGATCATTACGCCTCCGTTGTCGATGTAGTCGAGTATGGGCTTGACGGTAAAGTTGCTGGCCGAGACAATCGAATCCCATCCGCATGCCGCGGCTATGATGATGTCGGGGGGCGTATCGCTGGCGAGAGAGTCCCTGAGGGCGAGGTTACGCGACAGGTTTCCATTACTGCTGGCAGTGACAGACGCGTCTATCGTCAGTCCGTTGACGGGCACCGTCCCTGTCAGCGAGAAGTTGGCGGCACTCTTGAGGAAGAGTTCGGCGGCGCCGGCGGCTCCCACTCTTTCGGGATGCGTCCTTTGGGCTATCGCCAGTACACGCTTCGACAAGAAGTAATCCTTCTTGGTCAACTTGCTCGTCACGGTATATTTCATGCCGGGCTGGAAGGTGATAGGCTCTCCGGTGCTGGTGGACTTGATGGGGTAGGGGTCGTTGGTGAGCGTGGCCGGTTCGCCCTTGTTGGTGTTGAAGGTGAGCTTGCTGATGAAGAGCGTGGCCGGGCTGTGGGCCGGGATGAAGCGTACGGTGGCGGTGTAGGTATGCTCGGGTTCGTCGCCCGCGGGGTGGGTGTAGGTGAAGAAGCTGCCCGGCTCGGTGTTGTCGGCGGCCAGGTCGGAACCGCTCCAGATGGTCTGGGGGGCGATGTCGCCGGGATCGGCGATGAGCGCCATCTTGCCGAGGTTGGGCGTGGCGTCCTGGTAGCGGGGGTAGAAGCCGGCGTCGACCGCGCCGATGGATTCCTCGAGGGCGGAGTTGGGGTTCACCATGAGCGTCCAGTCCAGCTCGGCGAAGGCATGACGGAGAGTGACGGAGGCGATCTTGGCGCGGGAGTCGATATTGGGTATCAGGGCGTAGAGCATGTCGGCGGGGATGGCGCTACCTTCGGCTCCCGTGGTGGGGATGGGGGTGCGAACCAACGCGCCGCCGTCTATCCGTTGGTAGCCGTCGTCGCCTTGGGCAGTGAGCGTCCCGCTCACGAAGTCGGCGGGGTCGAACTGGGTCTCGGCGCTGTTCTCCGAGTAGAGTACCAGGCTGTAGGGGGTGTCGGAGTTGGGCAGGCTGATGGTGAGACTGCCATCGTCGCCCACTTCGAGGGCTTGGATGCCGATGGGGATGCTATCTTGCTGGTTGCCTTTGAAAACGATCATGAGTATCTTGGTGCCGGTGGGCAGCAGGGCGCGGGTGGTGGCGGCGCGGTTGATGGGTGTGGCGGTCAGCTCGGAGACGAGCACAAGGTCTTCGCCCACGGGTTGTATGAACTGCTCGGGGGTTTGCCCGGCGCGGGTGGGCGAGGAGCCGTCTTTGTAGGTATCGCTGGTCACCTCTACGCGAATCTTCACCATGTCGGCGGAATCGGGAGGCGATACTTCTTCCTGCTTTGGCATGTCGCTATCGCAACTATTCCATACGAGGAGGGCGATGAAAAGACAGACGATGCCAAGTACGTTTCTTTTCAGATTCTTTCTCATATTCTTTTTTCATTTCATTTTCCTCTTAGTCCTCTAATCAATCGATAGAATAGTTACAGGTCTAAGTCGAACGCGCCTCGCGAAGTGTTCGCTACACGTCGGCACGAAGGTCATCCTTCGCTTCGTCGGCGCTAAGGATTATAAATTTCGACAAAGGTCGGGGTTTCTTTCAACTAAACAGTCTCATTTCGTCCATAAGATGTCTCGTTTCGTACATCGTGAATCTTAATTTAACCTAATCGGGCTTTCGGGAGTACCCGGCGTAGCCTTTGGCAAGGCTGCTCCTAATACCACTGTATGTTGCTCTGGGTTTGGCTTCGTTGCTCGTATTTGAGGTCCTGGAGGATGCTGGCGTTGGCGCGTATGGTGACGTTGTAGTATTTCCAGCGCCCGAAGGGGGATAGGCTGGCCGAGAGGTTGAAGCAGTGAAGGTCGCGGCTGATGGTGCACGAGGTCTGCGTCACCTCCTTGGCCTGGAAGTCGTATCCGGAGTTGAAGGTGAACGACCAGTTGTTGGAGATCTTGAGGTTGCCGTTCATGTTGAGGTTGTGGGTGTAGCGGTAGGGGTAGCGCATGCTGTGGCGGTTGATGGGCTTGCTGCGGTCCTCGCTGATGTTGAACGAGTAGCTGAGGCTCACCGACCAGGGCATCTTGAATACTTGGTAGCCGTCGGAGTCGGCTTGGGCGTTCTCCACACGCTTGGGTCGTGTGGTGTTGGTCTGCGTGTCGTCGGACTCGTCTTCCTCGTCGGTATCGGTGTTCTCGGTGGGTTTCTCCTTCTCCTCTTTCTTCCCGAAGAGCTTTTTGAAGGTGTCGTTGTTGAGGGTGTAGTTGAACGAGGAACCCCATCCCTGGAAGCGTCCGAATCGTCCGTACGACCATTCGGTGCGGTCGCTGTCGACCACGTTGCCGTTCTTGTCGAAGGCGTAGGCGTAGGTGGCGAAGGAGGTGTTCATGTTGAACGTGTAGTTGAGGGGCAGCTTGAGGCGGAGCGTCATGCTCAGGTTGCTCCAGGGGCGCACCTTGGCGGCGAGGTTGTACGACATGCCGAGGCTCAGCTCGTCGATGATGCTCACCTTCTTCACGGTGTCTTTCTTGGCGTCGTAGTACTTCATCTCGACGTTGTTGGAGACGGAGAAGTTGACCGTTCCCGACCCCTCGCGACCGGGCACGCTGAAGGGCTGTCCGGTGAAGGGTGAGTACCACTGCTGGTCGCCGTTGCGGTCGGTGTACGATTCCCAGTACTTGCTGAATCCGGGATTGCCGCTGAGGCTGACCTGCGGGGTGATGACGTGCCGGATCTGTATCTCCTTCTTCTTCATGAAGAGTGGCTTGTACATGCCGTATAGCTTGGTGCTCAGGCTGAGGCTGGCCGAATAGTTGGAGACGCGGTAGAAGCCGTTCACCGAGTCGCCGGGCAGCGCCTCGAGGCGTCCGGCCTCCATGTTGTAGTGGCGGTTGATTTTCTGGGTGTACCAGCGCTCGGTGTAGTTGACCGACGGGGATAGCTGGAAGTATTTGAAGAGGGTGAAGGTGGCGCTGATGGGTATGTTGTGGTTCATGGCGTTGGTCCAGGCGCCTATTCCTTTCTTGAAGATGAGGTTGTCGGTGGTGCGTATGCTGTTGGTGAGGCGTCCGGTGTAGCTCACGGAGATCTTCTCGTACCATCGCTCGTCGCCTACGGCCTTCTTGCGCTTGAAGGGGTAAAGGCGGTTGAGGGTGATGTTGAGGTCGGGCAGGGTGACGGCTATCGACGAGTCGCGCATGGTCTGCGCGATGTTGGTGGTTCCCGACAGGGTGAGTCCCAGGTCGGGGAAGCTTCGCGAGTAGCTGATGCTGGAGGTCTTGGTGTTCTGCGTGAGGGCTTGTGAGTTGTAGAGGTTGTTGATGTTGGAGCGTTCGTAGCTGCTGGTGGAGAAGTTGACGCTGGCCGAGAAGGTGGTGTTGGGGCTTGCCTTGGGGTCCTGCCGGTGGCTCCACACAACCTTGAAGTCCTTGGCCACGGAGTAGTCGGGCATGCCCTTGTCGCCTGTCTTGGTGACTTGGTAGTCGGCTTGCAGCGTGCCCGAGAACTTGTATCGCTTGTTGTAGTTGGCCAACGCCGAGAGTCGCCACGAGCCGCGGGTGAAGATGTCGCCGGTGAGCTTGAGGTCCATGCGGTCGCTGATGGCGAAGTAGTATCCGCCGTTGGCCAGTCCGAATCCGCGCGCCGAGTCGTCCATGTAGGTGGGCATGATGAATCCGGAGGAGTAGCTGCTGGAGAAGGGGAAGAAGAAGAAGGGTACGGCGAGGGGTAGCGGCACGTCTTCGACCACGAGGTAGGCGGGTCCGGTGACGACGTTCTTCTTGGGACGCACCTTGGCGCGGGTGAGCTGCATGTAGAAGTGTGGGTGGTCGTGGTGGTCGCAGGTGGTGTATCGGGCGTTCTCCATAAAGATTTCGTCGTCGCCGCCTTTCTTGGCCTTCTGCCCGGTGACGTATCCCTCGCCTTGCTGGGTGATGATGTCGGTGATGCCGGCTTTCTTGCTCTTGAAGTTGTAGCTGATGGTCTGCGTGTCGTAGGCGGTGTCGCCGTCCTTGAAGACGGGCTTGCCCTTGGTCACGCCCGTGGAGTCGGTGATGCCGTAGGCGTGCACGGTGGAGCTGTCGAGGTTCATGGAGATGACTTCGGCTTGCAGCTCTATCTTTTGGTAGTTCACCTTTCCGCTGCCGTAGAGGGTCGCGCTGCCTCCGAGGGTGAAGACGGTGGAGTCGTTGGACTCGTAGGTGACGGGCGAGTCTAAGGGTTGCTTCTTGGGGCCGCCGGGGTGTATGGAGTCGAGGCGCAGGCTGTCGGTGGGCATGGCCTGGCGTAGGCTGTCGCTGGGTATGCTATCGGTAACAGCCGCTTGCCTCCTCCGTCGTTGGGCGCTGGCCTCGTCGGGAAGTATCATAAAGATAATCAGCAGGATAGATGATATCAGTATCTTCGTTCTCAATAGCGTCATCGACTATATGGTTCGCTTGAAAGTGGCAAAAGTACGCAAACTTCATTAATAATGAAGCAGAAGCCTCGTTAATTAATCAATTTTTAATGCTAAAGGAAGAGCGTGCACCAGTGGTCGAATCGGCGTGCTCCGTCGTTGCCGAACTTGAGGAGACTCTGTCGGGCTTTCTCTACGCTCTTCTCCTCGTCCAGATGATTCTTGGAAAAGAACTTATCGGCGAAGCAGATGATTTGCTCCTCGATGCTGACGGGAAGCATCTCGCGATGGGGGATGGGGAGTCGCTGCTCGATGATGTCGCTGAGGGTGATGCCGGCACCGGTGTGCCGTTCGCACACCAAGGCGTGGCGGGGGTATCCGGCTTGGCGCACGAGTTCGGCGCCGAGGTATCCATGGGCGATGTATGGCGACGAGCCGTGGCAGTCGATGTCGGGGGCGTCGACGAGGAAGATGCCGATGTCGTGCAGCATGGCGGCCTCGGCCACGAACCGGCGGTCGGCCTCCAGCTCGGGGTGGGCGTCGACCATGGCGAGTGCCTTAGCGGTGACGGCGCGACTGTGGTCGAGCAGCACGCGCCGCCGCTCGCTGCCCTCGGGGTAATAATTGTCGATGAGTGTCAGGGGGGTCATTGCAGGGGATGGTGTCGTTTTATACGTTCAGGGCTTTTATACGCTCTATGAAATCATTGAAGCTGGGAGAACTGTTGTTTTGTAAGTCCATGTGCGGAGCGATGTTTTCGGCCCATCTCGATTTTGCGGCGCCGGTGCTGCTCCATCCCTCTTTCTTCAGGGCCGTGTGGCCGCCTTTGTGTATGGCATCGGCCAGTACCTCCCACGTACCGCAGATGGAATCGTTTTTGTACGCATTCAGTATGTTCATCTTGGCATGGGGATACGCTTTCTTGATGGCGGGTATGTCTCCCAATAGCCAGGCTTCCATTTCTTCGATGGCTAAACAGAACAGGGTAGTTGGACATGGGTCACAATTCGCCTTGATCTGCTCCAATTCGGCAAGGAACTGCTCTTTGTCCCTGTTGTCGAGATCGCATACTACGATAATTGCGGCGGGAAAACCTTGATACGATTTACCAAGTCCGCTCAGGATCTTGGGTAGTCGATCGAGCAGGATGCGCTTGCTGGCGTCGGTCTTTGGCTTCAATCCTTTTGGAATGTGGCCGATACCTTTGTAAGAATGGATATTGAATGTCGATTTGCCAATCATTCTTGGAAGAAGCATTTCCAACGCTTTTTCGCCCGATTGGTCTTCAACGTAAAAGTCAAAGTGCATGTCCTGCCTCCCCATCCAGATAGTCACTGTACCAAAGGCCGCCCAATGGCAGTCCTTCATCGACCAAATCCTTGATGGTCGGAATCTCGCTCGCCCTGTGAATGGAAGAGAATCCGTCGTCGTCTTTTTCCAATATCCAAACTTCTTCGGGCTGCAAGGCGTCAACGAGGTAAGGCTGGTGCGTAGTAACGAATATCTGCGAATGTCCCTTTCCGCCTGTAGCGTGTTTGCGAAACTCATGCGCCAGTGCTTCGAGCAATTTGTGGTACAAACCATTCTCGGGTTCTTCGATGCAGAGGAATGGTGGCGGGGTGGGATCGGACAGTAAAAGGAGGTAAGCGAATATCTTCAGAGTGCCGTCGGACATCTGTTGCGCGTAGAAGGGGTCGGAGAAACCTTTGTTATTGAATCGGAGCAGCAGTCGCCCATCGTTAGTTTTTTCCGTGTCTATGGTTTCTATTCCGGGTATCTTCTCGGCTATGTCTTTCAGTATCTTGTTGAATTCCTTTTTGTGCTCGCGTTCCATGAATTGGACGACATTGCCCAAGTTGTCGCCATGGATATTCAAATGCTTCTGCGGTCCCCACATAGGCAAGCTACGAGCGGCATCGGGGGTAAAGTAGCAGAGGTACCACCCCTCTATGAATCGTCGGAAAGCGGAAATGCGAGGGTGTTGCTTCAGCGTGCCGAGTGTGGCTATGCCGAGCCACCGCTTGTCGTCCAGCTCCACACGCTCGGATTCGTTGGTCTCTTCTTCGGTTATCGTGGAGAACCATTCGTCGATACTCCTTTCTTCGTCGAACGAATTAATGTTAAGATGTTCTTCCCCTTTCCATACGATCCCTTTCCCTTTCTCGAGGCGCAGGAAGGAGTATGGTTTTCCATGATCTTGCCCTTTCCGACGTTGTCGCAGCCGTTCCCTTAGCACGAAAGGCCTTTCGTCTTTATCCAGGGTAATGGCTATCTCGTAAGTGATGGGGCGAGATTGCGACGTCTCCTTATAGTATATTTCAAATTCAATAGATTCTTCGCTCCTGCCTTGCGACACGATTCGCTTAAAGCCGCCTCTCCCATTCGCGTCGCAAGCGTCTTCCACACCCAGTTTCAGGCAATCGGCCAAAAAACCGAACGCGTCGAATAGTGTGCTTTTCCCCACTCCGTTCTTGCCTATCACTACAGTGAGCGGGCGTAAGGGTTTAATGGACTGCCCGCTGTTCCACAACTTGCCTAAGGTGACATCTTTCAATGTACCGAAGTTCTTGATCCTGAATCCTTGTATGGTAGCCATAAAATATCGCTATTACGTTCTTATTATAAAGTGACTGCGCGAAGATAAGCCAAATAAAGCAAGTAGCCAGCGTGAAAGAACGCTTTTTATCGTTTGCGCTCTCGGCGGGAATGGATATATTCGCGACATGTTACCAATACAAAACGATTGATATGGGCATCCGACTCTTTCTCTCCCTGCTCGCCGCGCTCGTGCTGTGTCTCCCCGCCGCCGCCGGGGAAGCCGTGTTTACCGGTGCCGACCGCACTTCCGACTACCTCCCCCTGCTCGAGGGGAAGCGGGTGGCGATGGTGGTGAACCAGACATCCGCGATAGGCGACGGACTGACGCCCTTGCCCGATTCCTTGCTCACGCTCGGTGTCGACATCAGGAAGGTGTTCGCCCCCGAACACGGCTTCAGGGGCGATGCCGACGCCGGCGAGGCGGTGGCCGACGGACGCGACCGGCGCACCGGACTGCCCATCGTGTCGCTATACGGCAAGAACAAGAAACCTACCGCACGGCAATTGGCCGACGTGGATGTTGTCGTCTTCGACATACAGGACGTGGGGGCAAGGTTTTACACCTACACCAGTACCTTATATTATATAATGGAGGCTTGTGCCGAGAACGGCAAAGAGTTGGTAGTGCTCGACCGTCCCAATCCGTGCGACTACGTGGATGGTCCCATGCTCGAACCCGCGTTCAGGAGCTTCGTCGGTATGCTGCCCGTCCCCTTGCTGCATGGCTGCACGGTGGGCGAGCTGGCGCGGATGATCAATGGCGAGGGCTGGATCGGGGGAAGGCGGGAGGCTTGCCAATTGGTGGTGATACCCGTGTGGGGCTGGCATCATGGACAGCCTTACTCGCTTCGCGTCAAGCCATCGCCCAACCTGCCCAACGACCAGTCTGTCCGCCTCTACGCCTCGCTTTGCCCGTTCGAGGCCACACGCGTCAGCGTGGGACGAGGCACCACCTTCCCGTTCCAGGTGTTGGGCGCGCCAGGCGGACGGTACGGCGACTTCGCGTTCACGCCACGCTCCCTGCCGGGATTCGACAAGAACCCGCCGCACAAGGATATACCCTGCCAGGGCGTCGACCTGCGCGACGAAATCGATCCCCGAGGCTTCAGCTTGCGCTATTTCCTTCGCTTTTATCGCCTGTCGGGAGAGGGAGCTGCCTTCTTCTCCCGTCCTCGTTGGTTCGACCTGCTGATGGGAACCGACAGCGTACGCGAAGCCATCCTCGGCGGAGCGACGGAAGAGGAGATACGGGCCGGCTGGCAACCCGCGCTGGAGAAGTATAGGGCGATGCGGACGAAGTACCTGCTATACGACACGCCGCCTCTTCCAAAGTAGCCAGCTGATGATGAGGTTCCGCTACAGCGAGTAGGCGCAGGGACCTACGGCGGAGAGCGGGTTGAGGTAGGCTATCATTGTCGTCGTCGTGGGCGAATCTTCGCGGATCCGCGAAGTTCTCACGCGACGCATGGAGGTTTCGCGGGGTCGACAAATTTCAACCATGGATTCGCGAGGAGCGAGAAGCCCGAGCTTTTGTAATCAGATTTCGGGAATGGGAAAAAAAGCCCGAGCTTTTGTAATCAGATTTCGGGAATGG
>JAISIZ010000122.1 GCA_031261785.1 Mediterranea sp. (in: CFB group bacteria) | reverse complement strand
GTCTGCTATTCATCATATCGTTGCCTTTATGGGTTGCCGTGGGCAAAGATACGCCTTTTGGACGAAGAGGAAAAGGAAATGAAGATAAAATAGGAAGGCCGGAGCTTCGCCGACAGGTTCAGGCAGAGAACCGCGACGGGACGGAAAGGGTTATCCTACTCTCGCGAGGGCTGGAATTTATTGCCATTAACAAACATTAGCTAAAAACAGAAGCCCAGACAAACAAATAGAGACATAATACGTACTAAAAGAGACAAATATGACGCGGAAAAAGCAGATCTTCGCGACGAATTAATAAATTTAGCGCCGATTTAGTAAAACGACGGAAAATCATGAGAAGGATAGCGCACCGCTCTACCTCCTTCATCAAGATATAGACACTATAGCCTAAACTAAGACCTACTCCTCAGTTACGTTATATAATTATAGGATTCATTCGTAATCATTGGTGGACCGGGACAGGGATGTTCCGGTCCACGTTTTTTCCGGCACGCCCATCTTCAGATTCTTCGCGCTTCATTCTTCATACTTCATTTAAATGCGCTACCTTCGCGTTCCAAATAGAATAAGAATAAGTATAAGATAAAGAACGTTATGGAACATCAGCTCACCATTTACAATACCCTGGACAGGAAGAAAGAATTGTTCGTTCCGCTCCACGCCCCGCATGTGGGCATGTATGTCTGCGGACCTACCGTCTATGGCGACGCCCATCTGGGCCATGCCCGCCCGGCCATCACCTTCGACGTGCTCTACCGCTACCTCACCCACCTGGGCTACAAGGTGCGCTACGTGCGCAACATCACCGACGTGGGACACCTCGAGCACGACGCCGACCAGGGGGAGGACAAGATCGCCAAGAAAGCCCGGCTGGAACAGCTCGAACCCATGGAAGTGGTGCAGCACTACACCATACGCTACCACCAGGCCATGACGGCCTTGGGCGTGCTGCCACCAAGCATCGAGCCGCACGCCTCGGGGCACATCATCGAGCAGATAGAGCTGGTGAAAAAGATACTCGACGCCGGATATGCCTACGTAAGCGACGGCTCGGTCTACTTCGACGTGGTGAAGTACAACAAGGATCACCACTACGGACGCCTGTCGGGACGCAACCTCGACGACGTGCTCAACACCACCCGCGAACTCGACGGACAGGAGGAGAAACGCAACCCCGCCGACTTCGCCCTCTGGAAACGGGCGCAACCCGAGCACATCATGCGATGGCCCTCGCCCTGGGGCGAGGGATTTCCCGGATGGCACGCCGAGTGCACCGCCATGGGACGGAAATACCTCGGCAACCACTTCGACATACACGGCGGAGGCATGGACCTCATCTTCCCCCACCACGAGTGCGAGATCGCGCAGTCCGTTGCCTCGCAAGGCGACGACATGGTGCGCTACTGGATGCACAACAACATGATTACCATCAACGGCACCAAGATGGGCAAGTCGCTCGGCAACTTCATCACGCTCGAGGAATTTTTCACCGGCGCGCACCCTACGCTGACACAGGCTTACTCGCCCATGACCATCCGCTTCTTTATCCTGCAGGCCCACTACCGCAGCACGGTGGACTTCAGCAACGAGGCCCTGCAAGCCGCCGAGAAGGGACTGCAACGCCTCATGGAAGCAGTGGCCGCGCTCAAGAAAATCGCTCCCGCCGAAACCTCGTCCAAGGAGGTCGACGTGCAAGGACTACGCGCCCGCTGCGAGGAGGCGATGAACGACGACCTGAACACGCCCATCGTCATCGCGCAACTGTTCGAGGGCGCACGGCTCGCCAACAGCGTGGCCGCCGGACACCTCACCCTCTCGGCCGCCGACCTGGCGACGCTACGCGAGACGTTCCAGCTCTTCTGCTTCGACATCATGGGACTGCGCGAGGAGAAAGGCGCGTCGGACAGCCGCGAGGCCGCCTACGGCAAGGTGGTGGACATCGTGCTGGAACAACGCCTCAAGGCCAAGGCACGGAAGGACTGGGCCACTTCGGACGAAATCCGCGACGCGCTTACCGCCCTCGGATTCGAGATCAAGGATACCAAGAACGGATTCGAATGGAGATTGGACAAATGAACGCGGACGAATTCTTCAAGAACGACCTCTTTGCCGTGCAGTCGGGCATAGTCCTGCTCGAAAGCGGCGAGGGATACAGCAAGGCGAAGCTCGACATCGAGCCTCGCCACCTGAACGCCGCCGGACGTACGCAGGGCGGCGCCATCTTCACGTTGGCCGACCTGGCCTTGGCCGCCGCCGCCAATTCGCACGGTACGCTCGCCTTCTCGCTCTCTTCCACCATCAGCTATCTGAGGGCCAGCGGCGTGGGCGACACGCTCTACGCCGAGGTTCGCGAACGCTACGTAGGCCGCAGCACCGGACACTACCAGGTGGACATCACCAACCAGCGAGGCGAGCTGATCGCCACCTTCGAGTCCAACGTGTTCCGGATGGGAGAACCGCTACCCATATCCAAAACCACCCTGTAATCTTATCTGTTGGGACGGGGCTGCGTAGTTCCCGTACCCCTATTCGTGTTGCTGCCCGTCCCATTGCTCGTCCCACCACTCGGACGTGCCACCTGCTGTCTCTGCGAAGACGAGGAAGAAGAGGATGGACGAGTGCTGGTGCTCGGACGGTTTACGGTACCGCTGGGACGAGTGGTCGGCGTTCCGCTGGGGCGGCTTGGAGTGGTGGTGCTCGGACGATTCGTCGATGGCGTTCCACTGGGGCGGCTGGGAGTGGTGGTGCTCGGACGGTTTACGGTACCGCTCGGACGATTCGTCGACGGCGTTCCACTGGGGCAGCTTGGAGCGGTAGTGCTGGGACGATTCGTCGACGGCGTTCCGCTGGGACGGCTTGGAGCGGTGGTGCTCGGACGATTCGTCGACGGCGTTCCGTTAGGACGGCTGGGTCGCGTCACGTTGGGGCGGCTCGGCGTCATCGGACGATTGGGTCGCGTCGCGTTCGGACGGTTCGGCAGAGTGGTTGGGCGGTTAGGCCGGAGCAAGTACGAACCTTGGTAGCGATTGTGGCTGTTGTAGCGGTTGCTGTAATAGCTGGAGCTGGAGAAAGAGTGGCGGATGTGCGCCCCCCGATACGAATAGTACAGCGTAGGCACGCTTAGGTAGAAGTGGCTGCGGTTGGGGTAATTGACGTACACGCCCAGCGACCAGACTCCACCCGACACGTAGACGGGACGATAGAAATAGTCGGTTTGCAGGAAGCGACTGAACTGCGCGTTGGTGAGTACCCAGCTGAGGTCGTCGTTGCGGATGTCCAGCGCGTCGTAATAGTACTCGGTAGCCCAACTGTATCCAAGCACCACGTCGTCCATGTATCCCTGTATGGAATAGATGAAGTTGTAGTTTATCTCGTACACGTCATTGTACTGACGGTTGCTCAAGCTCAACTCGTACGCCATCTTGTCCGAGAGGAAGCGGGCGTTCTCACTGATTTGCGCGACACTCATGGCGGTCGACGCGTTCGCGTTGCCTAACCAGGCGAGGGCGAAGCCTAATATCAACATTCGTTTCATCTTTCTGATCTCCTATCATTAAGTTGTTAAACAGACTGGTGTAACCTGAGCGATTCGCTCTTCTTACGCCACAAAGATACGGGGAGGAAATCCCACCACCTACCGAATAACTCTTTTTCTCGATAGGCATTTTCCTATTTCGTGGAGGGATTACAGCCGGAGGCCGTCCAGCAACTCGAGATAGAGGGCTATGGCATCCTCCATCTCACTCAGCATCACGTACTCGTCGGCCGTGTGCGAGCGGGAGGAGCGTCCCGGTCCCAGCTTCACCGAGGGGAACGACATGAGCGCCTGGTCGGACAAGGTGGGCGAGCCGAAAGGCACGCGTCCCAGCTCCACGGCCCGTCGCACGAAGGGATGTCCCTCGTCGAGGCGCGAAGAATTGAGGCGCAGCGAGCGGGGCGTGGCTTGGCAGGCGACGTGCCGTCCGATTTCGGCGAGCAGCTCCTCGTTGGTGTACAGCTCGTTGCTGCGTATGTCGACCACGAACGTGCATCGGTCGGGCACCACGTTGTGCTGCGTTCCGGCATTGACCATCGTCACGCTCATCTTCACCGGTCCCAGCAAGGGCGATACCCGTTCGAAGCGGTAATCGCGAAACCAGGCGATGTCGTCGAGCGTTTTATAAATGGCGTTGTCGCCTTCCTCACGGGCGGCGTGCCCGGCCTTGCCTATGGCGGTGACGTCGAGCACCATCAGCCCTTTCTCGGCCGTGGCCGGTTGCATCCCGGTGGGTTCGCCCACTACGGCGAAGGTGATGGGTGGCAGGCCGGGAAGCACGCTCTCGATGCCCTCGCGCCCCGACACCTCTTCCTCGCAGGAGGCCAGGAAAATAAGATTGTACGCCTGTGTCGAGCGAGAGAGTTGGCGAAACACTTGCCAAAGGCAGGCCACGCTCGCCCCGGCATCGTTGCTTCCCAGCCCGTAGAGCTTACCGTTTTCCTCGCGGGGAGTGAACGGGTCGCGGCGCCAGCCGCCAACGGGCTTCACGGTGTCGATGTGCGAGTTGAGCAAGACGACAGGCTTGTCGAGGTCGAACATCGGGCTGAAGCACCATACGTTGTTGCCCCGCCGCCCCGCCTCTACCCCCGCCTGCTCGATGTAGCCCTGCAGGAAATCGGCCGCTTGCCCCTCCTCCCTGCTGATGGACGGGATGGCGATGAGCGACTTGAGCAAGCTCACCGCCTCGGCCGTCAGGAATGGAATATCATAATTCATGATGCGAATGCTTTATTGTTGCCCGCGAATATAGGGAAAGCGAAGTAAAGCCGCAAGCGACACGCGCGAATACCGATTATATTTATCGCCCCCGAAAGTTGCGCTTTACGCCCAAATCGCTTACATTCGCGGCTTTAGTCCTTGTATATGGTAGAATTCAGACTGTACAATAAGCTCGGTTGCGGCTATTTCGACCTGATAGAGGGAGAGCTTGAGCCGAAACAGACCAAAGGCCTGGGATTGCTGCTGGCCAAGTCGCCGACCGTTCTCCGGGGATTCCTCGGGTTGGTATGGAAGGAGAAGAAGCGGGTGGAGACCTTGCTCAGCGAAGCCCCTAAGGTCGTCGTGCACTGCGAGCCGAGGATGGAGAAGGTGGGACGGGCGGACATCTTGATCCTCTTCTACGACGAGCATTATTCGTCCAGGCAGGCCTTCGTCGTGGAGGCCAAGAGCATCAAGCGGAGAGGGGCGAAGGTGAATGAGAAACAATCCAAGGGATATGAGCCTTTCGTGCGAGAGTTCGGGAAGAACGTGGACTATGTCGCGCTGACCAAGACAGAGGCTCCCGTCTCGGAAGGTGTCAAATCCTTGACTTGGGAAAGGATATTGCGCCTCCTGTCGGACATCCTCCAAGCGAAAGGGAGATCCATGGTAGCGAACCAGGAGCGAGGACTTATCGAGGATTACTTCAATTTTCTAATTCATATAAAAGGTGGCATGAAACTATACGAGGAAGAGGTGATGTCCATTCCGGCGTCAGAGACGATAGATATCGTGACGAATCCCAACTGCTTGCTTTACGAGCAACTGGCCGAAGAGCCGAAAAAAGAAAATGTCTACAAGACCGCGTTGTACCTTGCTTTCAGGGGAAAGCGCGGCGTCATGACCCATCTGTATAAGGTGGATGCCATAATCCGTGTCCGCCTGCGCCACGATATCGCCTTTATCAAGGCATTGGACAAGGAACACGAGGGGAAGTGGGATTTAGAGAGCAGGCTCCAGTTCTACACCGATCACGTACATCCGAAAGGAGACGAACCCAAGTACCTCTATATCCTCAACCGGGAGGAAATCATCACGCTCCCGAAGAAAGTGAAACCGGAAGTCAACGTGCAAAATAGCAGACCTTACTACAAGCTTTCCGAATTTTTCGAGAAAGATCCCGAACGGAACGATGCCGAATACATTGTATTGAAAAAGAAGCGTTAGGCGCCCACGCAGCGCACGACGGCGAGAACGCCTGATTCCGTGTCTCTATTTCGCACCTCTACGGCGTGACGATGACGGCCACCGGGTTGTCGTCTTCCACCAATTTCGTCAAAGGCTCCCATTGGGGCAGTCGGCCTACCTCGGGATGCCCGTCCATCCATTCCGTTACCTCACCGGCTTCTATGAGCGAGGCGTATTCGCCATGCTTATTGACGCTTTGGGGATGGAAAGGCATCAGTCCCTGAAGGTCGTCGGCGATCCCGTCTTCCAACGGAGCCATGTAGGTTCGCCCGGTTTTTTTGTCGTAGATGCCATTGAACACGGGTATCTTTTCCTCGTTGTAGATGTCCAGGGCGCATTGGAAGAAGAGGCCGTTCCCGCTCTCCAGCACGCTGCCTATCATCATGCAGTCCGTCGTGCCGGGCGCCACCTGCCGCGCGTCCTCTCCGCTTTTCCATTTTCCCGTATCGAAGACGAGATAAGGTTCCAGCCGGTTCTTCTCCAAGGTATATAGGGTATCGGAGAAGTGTTCCATGAAACGCACGTTTTGGTTGGACATCCACAACGTACGGTCTTGGGATGTCACCTGATGGACATCCTTGCCAATCAACAGCATGAAGCTCATATTTCCCAATTTCTTTATGTTGACTGATAGGAGATCCCGGATAGATATGCCCTTGCCGAGCGAGGAGGGGATGCTGTCGGTCGCCATCCCCGACGCGTCGAAGAAGGTGATCGAGTTTGCCGGTCCTTCCATACCCTCGTGATAGGCAATGATCCGCGGACCGTCGAAGAGGCAGCAAGCCGGCGCGCTCCCCACTTTGGAGAAGGCGAACGTACCCAGATAGTGTCCCCGGGTATCGTATTTCACCCATTTATAGGGTTCACGCTTGAAGTAGAGCCAATCGTTCGCCTCGTCGTAGCAGGGTTCCGGCGAAGAGTAGCTGGTAGGGTCGGGACCTACACGCCCCACCTTGCCCATAAACTTGCCAGTCTCTTTGTCGAACAAGAGACAATTGTTTGGGAACGTCACCAGGATGTGCCTTTTCAGCACGCTGACGCGCGCGCGATGCCCTATCAGCGAGCTGTCGGTTGTTTCCAGCGGCACGTAGCGCACGTGGTTTCCTAATTGCGAGAGTTTCAGCTCGGTGGGATGCTCCAGCGCGGTGGCTACGTCGACCACGCCCGTGTTTTCTCCCGATGGAGCGGAGCAGGCTGTCAGAAGGAACAGTACGGAGATGATTCCGCACGCTTGTTTGCAGATAGTTCTTTTCGTTTTCATTACTATTGGGGGTTACGATGGATAAAGTGCGCGAATATTCATGTTCTCAATCCCACAGCTCCAGCTGTCTGTCGCCCAAGAGGTTGAACGTGAGGCGGTGGTAGGGCGTGGTGCCATGCTCGACGATGGCGACCCGGTGCCCCTTGGTGGGGTAGCCTTTGTTGCGGTTCCAGCCGTAGTGGGGGTATTCGTCGTGGAGGCGACGCATGTAGTCGTCGCGGTAGGTCTTGGCCAGGATGGAGGCGGCGGCGATGGAGAGGTATTTGCCGTCGCCCTTCACCACGGTGGTGTGCGGGATGCCGGGATAGCCGTCGAAACGGTTGCCGTCGATGAGCAGGTGACGCGGGGCGACGGAGAGTCGCTCCACGGCGCGGTGCATGGCCAGGAACGAGGCGCGTAGGATGTTGACGCGGTCGATCTCTTGCGGCGAGGCCACGCCCACCGCCCACGCCACGGCCTCCCGCTCGATGACCTCGCGGAGGGCGTAGCGCTGGCGTTCGGTGAGCTGCTTGGAGTCGTTCAGCAGCTCGTTCTCGAAACCTGTGGGCAGGATGACGGCCGCCGCGTAGACAGCGCCCGCCAGGCAGCCGCGGCCGGCCTCATCACAGCCGGCCTCGACCACGTCTTTATTCAGATAAGGCAGAAGCATGTTCAGAACAGGCTCCATGCTACGGTAAGCCCCGCCATGACGATGGCTACCATGCTCATCAGCTTGATGAGGATGTTCAGGCTCGGGCCGGAAGTGTCCTTAAAGGGGTCGCCCACCGTGTCGCCCACCACCGTGGCTTTGTGCACCTCGCCGCCTTTGCCGCCGAAGTTGCCCTCTTCCACGTACTTCTTGGCGTTGTCCCAGGCTCCGCCGGCGTTGGCCATGAAGATGGCCAGCACGAAGCCGCTGCTCAGTCCGCCGATCAGCAGGCCGAGCACGCCCGACACGCCGAAGATCAGTCCCGTCAGTATGGGTGCCACGATGGCCAGCAGCGAGGGCAGCACCATCTCGCGTTGCGCGCCTTTCGTCGAGATGGCCACGCAGCGTTCGTAGTCGGGTTCGGTCTCGCCCGTGAGGATGCCTTTTATCTCGCGGAACTGCCGACGCACCTCGTCCACCATCTTCCCCGCGGCGCGTCCCACGGCGTTCATGGTCAGTCCGCAGAAGAGGAAGGCCATCATGGAGCCGACGAACATGCCCGAGAGGACTTTAGGATTCATCAGGTTCACCTCGTAGTAGTTCATGAAGTCCACGAAGGTAGCCTTCGACACCTCCACGGAGCGGCCGCCGATGATGTCGAGCGTGGTGGTCCCGATGCGTGTCAGCCCGATGCGTATCTCCTCGATGTACGAGGCCAGCAGCGCCAGTCCCGTGAGGGCGGCGGAGCCGATGGCGAAGCCTTTGCCGGTGGCGGCGGTGGTGTTGCCCAGCGAGTCCAGGGCGTCGGTGCGCTTGCGTACCTCGGGGCCGAGGCCGGCCATCTCGGCGTTGCCTCCGGCGTTGTCGGCTATGGGGCCGTACGCGTCGGTGGCCAGCGTGATGCCCAGCGTGGAGAGCATGCCCACGGCGGCGATGCCGATGCCGTAGAGGCCCATGCCCACGTTGCTGAAGTCGCCCGCGGCGGCGAGGAGGTAGGAGGCGATGATGCCTACCACCACGGCCACGACGGGTATGGCGGTGGAGAGCATGCCCAGGCCGATGCCGGAGATGATGACCGTGGCCGGCCCCGTCTGTCCGCTCTCGCTAAGCCGTTGCGTGGGGCGGTAGGATTGGGAGGTGTAGTACTCCGTGGAGCGTCCGATGATGATGCCCACCAGCAGACCCACCACCACGGCGCAGGAGATGTAGATCCAGTTGTCTAATCCCAGCAGCCAGAGGATGAGGAAGGTGGCGGCCACGATGAGCGCCGAGCTGAGGTTGGTGCCCACGGCGAGGGCGCGCAGCAGCTCCTTCATGGTGGCGTTCTCCTTGGTGCGCACGGCGAATATGCCGATGATGGAGAGGATGATGCCCACGGCGGCGATGAGCATCGGGGCGATGACGGCCTTGAACTGCATCACCGTGTCCGAGGCGTGTATGAAAGCCGCCGCTCCCAGCGCCGCCGTGGCGAGGATGGAGCCGCAGTACGATTCGTAGAGGTCGGCGCCCATGCCGGCCACGTCGCCCACGTTGTCGCCCACGTTGTCGGCTATGGTGGCGGGATTGCGCGGGTCGTCCTCGGGGATGCCCGCCTCGACCTTGCCCACCAGGTCGGCGCCCACGTCGGCGGCCTTGGTGTAGATGCCGCCTCCCACGCGGGCGAAGAGCGCTTGCGTGGAGGCGCCCATGCCGAAGGTGAGCATGGTGGTGGTGATGACGCACAGCTTATGGGTGGGCGTCAGCGCGTCGGCGGGGATGACGTAGTTGAGCAAGAGGTACCAGAACGAGATGTCGAGCAAGCCAAGGCCCACCACCACCAATCCCATCACCGCCCCGCTGCGGAAAGCGACGCGGAGTCCGGCATTGAGCGACTGCCGTGCGGCGTTGGCCGTGCGGGCGGAAGCGTAGGTGGCGGTCTTCATGCCGAGGAATCCCGAGAGGCCCGAGAAGAAGCCTCCGGTGAGGAAGGCGATGGGCACCCACTCGTTCTGTACCTCGAAGCCGTAGGCCATGATGGAGAAGAGGACGACGAGTCCGAGGAATACGCAGCCCACAATCTTGTACTGCTGCTTGAGGTACGACATCGCGCCACGGCGAACGGCGGCGGCGATGCGGATCATTTGGGGAGTGCCTTCGCTCTCCCGCTTCATCTGCTTGTGGAAATATCCAGCGAAGCAGAGCGCTAACACGGATGCGGCTGGAACCAGCCAGAATAGGATGTTGTCCATGGGGTATGTAATTGTTAGTTGTAAATATCAGATTCGTATGTCAGCCGCAAAGATAGGCGATATTCCGGAATAATCGACGAATCGGGTGAAACAAATCGTATAGGCTGCCGTTTCCCGCTCTCGCCGAAGGCCGTACATGCCGAAAACGAATTGCTTTCGCTCCCGATTGATGGTCTTGCCATTGTCTAGTGCTTGGGTAATGGCGAAGACATGGCACGCGAATGGTGAGACGTGGCGTGCCGCGTCTCTTCTACATGCCGATCATTACAAAATCTGTGCGAATCTGTGTAATCTGTGGTGAACTCCCTCCCGCCAATCACTAATCACTAATCACTCCCTTTTTCACTGGTGCCCCGATATTCATACTCTATTCGCTTCATACGTCAGTAATCGATCTGCCCTTAACCCCTGCTCCACGCCTTATCTTATCGGTATCGCTTCAATCTCTCCCTCAATTCGTTTATGGCGCTTGGCCGCGGAAGATCGGCATCGATAATGTCCCCATTGGGATCGAGCAAGATATAGCGGGGTATGGTGTACACGTTTCCACCGTATATTTTGGCTTTGATTTCAGACAGCAATTGGTCCGTAGCCATCAGGTGTACTCCATTCAGGTTCTGGATAATTTTCCGCCACGCGTTCTCCTTATCTTTTTCGTCCAACGACAAATAGACCAGATTGATTTGCTCCGAATTTAGCAGTTCGACCAATTTATCAGCGTGTTGGAACTCCGCTCGGCATGGCATACACCACGTGGCCCATAGGTCAACGAACGCTTTCTTGCCTATCAAACGCTCTTGCTGAAGCAAATCGCGGAAAGAATTAATGGGTTTGTCTATGACGAAAGGTTCTTTCCTTGTTTGATTTTGCTTTTCCATTATTTCGCTTACGATGGAGGTGAAAACACTTTCTGGATAACGATCGAGCATGAATTGGCGCATCTTAACCCTGTTAAACTCATCCGCATTGTGAGCTACTTGTATTACAAAATGGTTCCCAAATAAATAAGGCTGCAATTCAACGGGTAAAGCCAAACACGCCACACAAAGACCAAATGTCTCGTCCTCATATTTCCCTTTCAATCGATCTTGTTCCGATTTACTCATTCTTCTCCATAGCTCTTCCCCATAGCCATTTATATAATACCAGCCTTGTGTATGCGCGAGTAAATCTCTGCCAATTGGCAAAATTCGATAAATGGAGTCCACCGCATGTTCGATGGATAAAAGATCATCAGGGGTGATAGTGTATCGCAGATGATAATTCTTATCTCTTATCGCATAAAGAAGTTCGCCTAATTTAAGGCTATGTAGTTTGGATATGAGGCTGTTGCTCCAATTTATCCGAAATTCTTTACGCATTATGTTCGCCATGTTTTCGCTGATCAAGCCCTTTGCCTGCATATTATAAATATCGTCGCCTAAAGGAGAGGCGTCCGCTCTCTTCCGAATCCCGTTCATTATTCCTGCGAAGTTCAATATGGAGTCTTGACAATTCGCCACTGTTACTGAATCCATATAGATCCTTTCATGTATTCGATCTATCTGGTAATCCCAATTCATGTAATCATTTCCTTTCGCATTCTCGCCTTCCGCATGGAGCTTTCCATCCTTCAGGCATAGTTTAAGCTGCGAATCAGGAAATAGGTAAAGATCATATCTTCGGCGAGTAGAAAAGAGGCAATGAATAATGGTTGGTTCTTCTACAGAGACGGAGAAATAGGTTGTTGAATCTGGAGCCAAATTCAGCTCGATTTGCCCTGAAGTGAAAAGGCCGTAATTATAAAACCTCTCTATCGGGACTGAGATCGTGACGGTAACGGGCACGTCGGACAAGAGACCTACTTTAACGTCTTTGGCTTGACTTCCCATAGAGATTAGAAGTGCGATCGCCAAAAAAATATTTCTTATTCTCATGATTAATTGTTATTTGTATGCTATATCGGCTATTGTTTTACCCGGGCAGCGAGCAAATACATATTGGGGCATTCCCATCTTGCCATGCATCAGTCCCAAGTTACCCACAAAACTGCCATGAAGCATGAGCAACTTAGATATACGAATCAATATTTCATCTTCCCTACGTTTCATCCATATTTGATAGCGATTGTTCGCACTATTGCGGTTCAAAGATATCTTGATACACTATTCCCGCCAAATTCGAACCGCATTATTTTGTGCCACAGCATCATTATGCGACAAATGTCCCACAATTCGGTTTGTCGCTTCACTCACATCTTTCTGATATTCTTCTTTCTTTCTCGTTGCATCGTTTTTCTGTCGATTCTCAAGAAACGGCAGACTATCGTATCGGATAGGCATTGCGACACACCCTCCTTGTTCAAAGCATCAAACTGCTCTCGCCATGGCAGCAAAAGAAACTTATTCCGTTCGTACGACTCGGCCATGAGTGAAGTGAAGAGTTGATTTTTGACCTTTTCATTCTCAATAACCGTACTTAAAGACACTTTTAGTACTATACTATGCTTTTCAAACCGTATGTACTCCATTCCTACCGAGCATGGGTAGGTATGGATCAGGCGCCCCTCTCCAGAGAATCCGCACATCTCGTCTGTAGATGGCGTGTAATGAACGCAAAGCCCACACAGCAAAAAGTAGGCACAATCTTCTACCGGGAAAGCTTGAAGCCTCTCTTGCTTTCCATATTCTATGAGACAATGCGCTTCCGTCCATATAGCGAATAAGCGGTCGGCTGCTTTTTCGCCAATCAATTGTTCAATGAACTTCGCTATCATTGAATCGGGTTCTTTCATCAACGATGCCTCTATTACTTTCATGACATTAAACGTTTTAATCGATATCATTAGATTGATCACAGCAAATCCAAGTACGCAAAAGTAGCGCGTATCCGCCAAAGAGACTATCACAAACAGGTCATTTTCTATAAAAAACCGGTCAAAGTAAGGATTACTTCGGGACACTAATGAAAGCTTGTATATCAGATTCGTATGCCCGCCGCAAAGATAGGCGATACGACGAATCGGGTGAAACAAATCGTATAGGCTGCCGTTTCCCGGCCTCGCCGAGTCCTCCCTTCCAGCGGAGGGGAGGTGCCCGAAGGGCGGAGGGCAGGGAAGAATAACCAGCATACCTATTTACATATAAATCAATAAGCGGTGCGTTCATTGTTTTCCCTCCCCTCCGCCCTTCGGGCACCTCCCCTCCGCTGGAAGGGAGGACTCAGAGTTACCACCTCGCGGGTTTGCTGCTATGTCCAAACATCGCTGCCCGTGCGGGTGCCGCGGCCAGTGTCGGGAAGGTGGGAAACTTTGGCTATCAATTAGCCAACGTCGGGTCAATCGTGATCGGGGTGCCGCACCACTAACCATTCGCCCAGCGTGCGGGTCTCCTTGCTGAAGGCCGCGCCGATCTTCACTAATCGCTTGCCGCTGGCGTTGTAGGGAATGAGGTATCCCTTCTCGTCGATCTGCCGCAGCGCGTCGGCGGCCGTGCCGTAGCCGATCATCTTGAACTCGAAGACGTAGACGGTGCCGGCGATCTCCACCACGAGGTCGGCGCGGCCCTTGGCCGTCTGCCGCTCCATGCGGGCGTATTCGCCGATGAGGGT
>JAISIZ010000055.1 GCA_031261785.1 Mediterranea sp. (in: CFB group bacteria) | reverse complement strand
ATAGCGATAGCTCCACGCTTTTTATATATAAACCGAACGCCGGACGAGGTATCGGAAGGCGAAGAAAAACATTAGAGTATGAAAAAGACAGTTCTCCTAAGCCTGATGGCCGCCGCGCCGTCACCGCGGGCCTCCCGAGGCCCGCACCGGACCTTCCGCCTGACCTTGGCGGCACTCTTTCTCGCCATATCATCGCCGGCGCAAATCCCCGGACCACCTGTCAACCTGCAAAGCCCCAACGTGGCGAGCCTGGGACTGTACGGGGACATACCCGTCTCGCTCTTCACGGGCACGCCTTCCATCGAGATCCCGCTGTACACTATCGAGGAGTGTGGTTTCCAAATCCCCTTGTCGCTGACTTACCACTCGGCGGGCATCCGCCCCGACCAGCACCCGGGATGGGTAGGGCTGGGTTGGACGCTGCAGGCGGGCGGCGCGATTTATCGTGAAGTGAAAGACATGTGCGATGAATTCAATATCCCCGAGATAGCCTATGGGGAACGGAATGGCTTCTATTTCAATCGTTCAGTGCTTGACACGCCATTGTGGAACGACGCGGATTACCTGCGTGAGATAGCCGAGAATGACCTCACGCAAGTAAGGGATACCGATCCAGATGAGTTCTCTTTCAGCTTTCTGGGCTATACAGGAAAATTCTATATGGATCATGCCGGGAACTGGCAAGCGCAATGCGACCGGCCGGTAAGAATAGAATTTGATGGGATATTCAGGGAAGCGCCATTTCCCACGGACGGAACGAGAGCGTTTGAATATGGAGGGTATCCGAAAACATTCAACAGCTTCACTATCGTGGGGGAAGATGGCACGCGCTATGTTTTCGGCGGTACGGATTCTTCCATAGAATATTCCATAAACTTTTTCGATCAAGTTGAGGACTACTGGTTAGCGAGCGCTTGGCACCTCACAAAAATCATCCCTACTCGAGGAGCCGAGATTGTCTTCAGCTATGAAAGAGGATCCTACATCAATCAAATGTATCTGTCTATTTTTAATCTCCTAAGGTCCTCCTTTATTGAAGAAGAAGCTCTGCCAGGCATAGACATAGATTGCGGAAGCTCACAAAACACATTTACGCTTCGGACACATTATAACGGGAAGCTCTTGTCTCCCGTCTATTTGACTCGAATAGAAAGCTCGATTTGCGATCTGGCGTTCAGCAGGAGCGAGACTACCGAACTTCGTTATCCAATAAGTATTTACCTTTGGAGACATCAACAATGGAGCGACAATCCTTTTTCCTCCTGTTTTCTGCATTTTCTGGAGGAGGAGAGTGGATTGGGTTTCCCCGAGTGCCTGGATGATTTGCGATGGGCCAAATTGGACAAGATAACCGTTTCATCCAAAACAGGTGAGTCGCGAAGGGAGTTCCGCTTTGGGTATAACAACAATCCATCCCAGCGCCTCACGCTCACCTCAATGACAGAAGTTGGAATTGGCAAATATCCGGTTTCCAACAGCGAGAGAGCTTACTTGCTGGAGTATAACCAACCGGAGGCCTTGCCTGGCTATCTGTTTAATCAAGTGGATCACTGGGGCTTTTATAATGGAAACGCTCTCGATGAATATTATCTGATACCCCAATATATCATAGAAGGCAAGCCTTATGATGAAATACTGGCAAACGCGCTTAACTATCCTCCCATATTTTACACGCGACGCAATCCCAGCGCCGCCCATCTCCAATACGGTATATTGAAAAAAATAACGTATCCTACCGGAGGATATACCAGGCTGGAGTTTGAACCGCATTCTTGCCGGAAAGAAGTGAAAGCCCAAAGATGGGACGGATGTGAGACGTTAGACGCCAACAAGCTCGTAGGTGGGCTTAGAATAAAGAGGATCATCCAGAGCCCCACGGGAAGGAGTGGTGACGAAGCCGTGGACAAGGAATATTTTTACGTGAATGACTATCTGTCCAATAGGGAGAATCCCCGGGTATCCAGTGGAGTCCTTGGAGGAAAGGTCGAATACGGTTTCGCGAACTACAAGACGTATATTCCTGACCCTGACGCGGAATTGACGCTGACCGCCTTCTCCTCCCAGTCCGTACTTCCCGCGTGCGTAAACGCGCAAGGGAGCCATATCGGGTACAGCGAAGTGGTGGAGAGACATCCGGACGGCTCTTTCATACGTTATCAGTTTTCCAATTTCGACAATGGGCATCTGGACGATTCGCCGGACGCTACCGTCCAAGAGAGCCATACGCCATATGAACCTTACACTTCCCGGGAGGTCGAACGGGGAAAACAAATACTGAAAGAGCACTACTCTTCCGATGGATTGAAAAAGAAGTCATGGAGAACGACATACGAGAGGTCATCCAATGCCTATATCCGTTCCATGCGCGCGTGGTGCGGCCCTGTGTGTGTTGAAAGCCCCATACTTTACCTGGAGGGCTCATCATACCGGACATATCTCTATTCCTATCGCCCCAAAGAAGAGATAGAATATGTTTATGAGAATAACCTATCAACCCCGATGTCCATCACCAAGTCATATACCTATAACCCCTACGGATTGGTGAGAACCGTTTCCCAAACGGTGAACGGAGGCACGGAGACGGTCTTGTACAAGCGTCCGGATGAATTCACCACGAGAGATTGTCAATTATTGTATGCGACAGGCGCGCTGTCTCCCGTGGTGGAGGAGATAAGAATGTTTGTTCCCTCGTCTGGCGGAAATACACAAGTGCTCCAAAAGACACGTTCGGATTATTTCGTGTCGCTCCCACCCGAAGGGGTTAGGTATCTCAAAGCCACGGTAAGAGACAGCCTTCCTTCTTTGGGATGGAAGACAAAATACGCATGTACTTATTATGACGAATATGGAAATCCACTCACGGTCAATGTGAACGGAATGCAAACGGCCTATATCTGGTCATATGCCGGTCAATATCCAATAGCCGAGATTCAAATGGGGGATAGTGACTATACCTTTCAAGACATAGTGAGAGCCGCTATGCTGACGACATCGTTGAATGGGCTGAGCGACATCACCCGATCAATCGTGCCGAATGAGATAAGCCTTCAGTCTGGATCATTTCAAAGAGGGATGCGGAAAGCCCTCGTGAAAACTTATACTCATGACCCATTCGCGGGAATAACCTCCATAACCACTACGGATGGTACGACCACGTATTACGAGTACGACCCGTTGGGTCGCCTGTATGGCGTTTATATCCTGAAGGGCAACGTGAAGAGTTACCTGGACGAATACCGGTATAACTACGCGGGACCCGCCCCGGACGGCAACTGAAGATAAAGTGTAGATTACGATAAAGAAAAAAGAAAAGTTATGAGAACCAACATATTGTGTGCCATTATATGCCTGTGCTCCTTGATTCCTACGTGGAGTATTGGACAAACCGTGGGGATAGGGTTGTCGACTCCCCCGCACTCTGCCAGCCATAGCCGCCAAGCCCCAAGCTCTGGTCGTTATCTATATAATGTATATTTGTCCTCGCCGGGAAGCCTGAGTGTCGTTGCCACCAGCACTTCCGCCGGTATAGTCGGCGTCTTGATCATGGAAAGCGGCGCGAACGTTCCTCCCCCGCCTCCTCTCGAGTCCTATGTGGACGCCCCAACGTATAATTTCATCTCGTCCACGCTCGCGGCGGGGAGTTATACCGTATGCGTAGACATGGGTGGTTATTCCGAAGGTAGAATATTGAACACGACCTTCAGCCTGGCCGATCCCAACAGTCCCAATCCTCCGCCACCTCCACCACCACCTGGGGATGATTCACCGCCGCTTCCCGAAGACACGGTATCCACCGAGCCGCCCACCGGGGATTTTTTCCCTTTCTCGGTGGCGTTCGGTGATTTCCCATTTTCCGAGACGTACAGCCAGCAAGTTCCGACCGCTGGCAGCTATTCGTATCAGGTCACTTTATCATCGCGTGTCTACCTGGGGGTGACCGCTTCATCTACCTCGGCCGGGATAGGCGGGGTCGTGATCACGGATTCCGGTGGTCAAGCGCTCGCGACATCACTTCCCTACGATCCTTCCCTGGGAACATTGTCGGCCGCCACGGCCGTGGCAACGCTCGCCCCCGGTATCTACACTATTTGGGTGGATATGGTGAATGATTTCGACGGCAGGTCGCTTACCTTGTCCTTTTTCGGAATAGACCCTGATGGCACATACCCTCCCCCGCCTCCCCCACCGACACCCGTTCCTTCTCCTCCCGAGGAACCGGATGATGATCCTGTCGACGACTACCCTTTCGACGCCGTCCCCGACAGCATCCCCTCCATTAACGGCAATGGCACACGCAGAAACTACATCATTCGCCATACCCCCACCAAAGAGAGCGGCGCGTCTTGGATGCAGACGAAGATTTATTACGATGGGCTTGGCCGGCTCGAGGAAGCCATTCAGCAATCGGCCAGTCCCGCAGGCTACGACTTGATCTCTTACCAGGGATATGACAGGATGGGGCGAGCCTCGCACGCTTGGCTGCCCGTGGTGTCGGATCACTACATGGCGGGCCTCTATCTACCGTTCCATGAGATAAGGGCCAAGGCGGCCATCCTTTACGAAGGTGACACGAAACCCTACTCCATCCCTGTCTATGAGGATTCGCCCATGGATCGCGTCTCGCAAGAATATGGCCCGGGCGACGCCTGGCACGGGAACCGCCGGAGCGTCCGGACCACCTATTTCGTGAACGTGGGAGGAAACGACACGCTCGATTGTGTCCTGTATGAGACCGCCATCGTACCGTTCGCCACGGACACCGTGGTCACCATCACCAACGCGGGAAGCTACGCCACGGCACAGCTGCACGTCACCCGGATAGCGGACGAGGACGGAAACGCCTCGTTCGAGTTTAGGGACAAGCGGGGAAGGGTCGTTCTCGTCCGCGCGATCAATCACGAGGATGGCGTAAAAGAAAAGCTCGATACATATTATATATACGATAACTATGGGAATAAAGTGGCGGTTCTTCCTCCCGAAGCCTCGGAACGGTTGGGGCATACGGGAACGTGGACTAACGCCAGCTCATCCGTCTTAAGGGACTACGCCTATCTTTACCTTTACGATGCCGACACCCGGCTGATAGGCAAGCGGCAGCCCGGGAAGGACTGGACTTATTACGTCTATGACAAGGACGACCGCCTGGTCTTCACGCAAGACGGCAATCTCAGGCAAGCGGGCAAATGGCTCTTCACGCTGCGCGACATCTTCGGAAGGGATTGCCTGACAGGGCTTTGCTCCAATACGCTGGATCCGTTCGCCACGCTCCCAATTCCCTCCAGCGTTAAGGTACATCGGGAGCCCTTTTCCGGTTCCACGTCAATCGGTCACGACTACCATTTGGGTGGCGTGACTCTCTCTTCCCCGCTGGCATTGACAGTAAACTACTACGATGATTACGGATTCATTGGCGTGGACAGTTTTCCCGACGCGTCATTGATGGGCTACGACCCGTCCGCGGAAGAAGATGGATTCGGGCGGCGGCACAACAACGGCCCAAGCTCCTCCACCGGCATGCTCACGGGAGGGAAAAACGCGAAAATAGGCGGCGGTGAGGTGATAACCGGTTACGACTTCATGGCGACTTATTATGATGACAGGCAACGTCCCGTCCAAATCCAGAGAAGCAACGCGGTTGGCTTTGACACGGAGTATGTGGCCTACAATTTCGTGGGCAAGCCCACGAAGATGAAGCGGGTTTATTCCGTCTCGAGCGTGCCGGCACTGACCGAGCAATACACGTATACCTATGATTCGTATATGCGCCCACGCCTTACCAAGCACCAACTGAATGACCAGCCCGCGGTCACCATCGTCGACAACGAGTACGACGAGCTGGGCCGTCTCAAGGCGAACAAGCGCAACGGCAACGCCAACCTTCGCACCGACTATACCTATAACATCAGGTCGTGGACGAAAAGTATCGACGGCCCGCTGTTCAGCCAGACGCTGTACTACAACGATGCCCGTCCGGACGCGTCGAACAATCCTCTTTACAACGGCAACATCTCCTCCATGGACTGGCAAGTGACGCGCACGGACGACAACAAGCAGCGCGGCTACAACTTCGCGTACGACAACCTCTCCCGCCTGACGGCGGCCGATTACCGCGAAGCGGGAGCGGCGAGCGAGAAATTCAGCGCCGCCTACTCGTACGACAGGCACGGGAATATCCTGAACTTGCAACGGCATGGCAACAAATACCCCGACGCGTACGTACTTGTGGACGACGTGACCTTCACCTACGTCGGCAACCAGCTCGTGAAAGCGACCGACGCGGGCGAGAACGCGGGCACCTCCAAGTCCCGCGACTTCAAGGATACGGTCGATATCGCCATCGAGTACACCTACGACGCCAACGGCAACATGACCATGGACGGCAACAATGGAATTTATTCCATTGCCTACAACGTCCTGAATCTCCCCAAAAAG
>JAISIZ010000123.1 GCA_031261785.1 Mediterranea sp. (in: CFB group bacteria) | reverse complement strand
ATTCCCGAAATCTGATTACAAAAGCCCGGGCTTTTTTCTCCATTCCCGAAATCTGATTACAAAAGTCCGGGCTTTTTTCTCCATTCCCGAAATCTGATTACAAAAGCCCGGGCTTTTCGCTTCTCGCAAATTCGCGATTGAAATTTGTCGACCTCGCGAAACCTCCATGCGGCGCGTGAGGTCTTTGCGCATACGAACGAAGTTCTTTTTTTGATTTTCTCGAGCAGGAATATTCTCCGTCAGCCTACTTTCCACCCCGCGATGCCCCGCGTCTGGCTATCGTAGCTGACGCCGACCTTGACGATCGTCCGCGCGTCGGCCTCATAGGGGATGGCGTAACCTTTCTCGTCGATCTGCGCCATCGCCTCCTCGGGCGTAGCGTCCACCTTCAGCTCGAAGAGATAGACGTACCGTTGGTTGGCGACAAGCACGTCGACACGTCCCGCCGAGGTCTTCACTTGCGTGCGGGTGAGCTGCCCCATCAGCGTGAAGATGAGGTAGAAGATGGTCTCGAAGCGCGATTCGTTGTCGCTCTTCTTTTCGTAAGGGATGGAGGCGACGAAGGAACGGAGACGCTTGAGGCAGCCGTCGATGTCGCCCGTGTCGAGCGCTTCCTTCATGGCGATGACGCTCATGTCGTTCTCCATTTGGCTGTATCCCATGAAGGAGGGAAGCAGCGAATTCAGGAATCCGTAACGTACCTCCTCGTTGGGATAGCCCAAGGTGTAGACACCGTTCTGGAAATCCTTGATAGTGAGGTATCCGCTTTGGTAGAGCACGGGGATGGGGTCGGTGAGCGTGTCGGTGGACTTGTCGAACGCGGCCGCCAAGGCTTTGCTGCCCTCCAGCTCCATCAGCGGCATGTTTCGCTTCCTGAGCAGCTCGACAAGGAACGTAGGGGTGCCGGTGGAAAACCAATAAGTGCCGTACTCCCATTTCTTCAGTACGTTGATGAGCGAAAAGGGATTGTATATGTTCTCGCCGCGAGGATTGAACAGGTACCCGTCGTACAACCGCTTGAGGTGCGCGAGAGCTTGCTCGTACGTCTCGTCGTTGTTCGCGGCCAAGGCCTCGATGTCCGGCTTGAAGTCACGGATCAGCTCGGCCTCGGTGATACCGCATACATTGTTGTATTGCTGCCACATACTGATGTCGTCCAAACTGTTCAGCTCGCTGAAGATGCTCATCGGACTGAACTTGGTGATGCCCGTGAGGAAGAGGAAACGGAGCAGCTTGGTGTTGTTCTTCAGCGGGCTGAAGAATCCTCGGGTCATCTTGCGCAGCTCGGTCCGTAGCGCGTCGTTGCCCGTGGCGTCGAGCAGGGGCGAATCGTATTCGTCGACCAGTACCACGACGCGCTGTCCCGTCTGCTGGTAGGCTTGGCGAATCACCGCTTCGAAACGTCCGCCGAGGCTGTCGTCGGTCCCCGCTTTCCCGTAGAGCGTTTCCCATTCGTTAAGTTGTTCGTTCAACAGCCTCCACAAGTCGTCCGCTTCCTCGTAGTGTCGGCGCGAGAAAGAGATGTTCAGCACGGGATGCACCGTCCATTCCTTCTCCAATCGCTCGATGGCCAATCCCTCGAAGAGGTGCTTCTTCCCCATGAAGTAAGCCTCCAGCGTGGAAATCAAGAGACTCTTGCCAAAGCGGCGCGGGCGACTGAGGAAACAGGTCGTATTGCCATTGGCCATTTGATACACCAAGTCAGTCTTGTCCACGTACAGGAAATCACATGTACGCAGTTGTTCAAAATCTTCTATCCCTATCGGGAATTTACGAATCGGTAATGCCATCTCTTTCTGAATTAAAAAAATGTATGTACCGCGAATATAAGGCTTTTTCGATGGATATACCGGTCGTCACACTACGATTTTCTTCTTTCGGTAGCTCTCGCGGAACTCCTTGGGCGAGCATGATTTCTTCTTCTTGAAGATACGGTTGAAGTTGGAGAGGTTGTTGAAGCCGCAGTCGTAGCAGATCTCGGACACCGTATGGGTGGAATCGACCAGCAGGCGCGTGGCGTAGCCAAGCCGGATGTCGATGATGTAGTCGGAGAGCGTCTTGCCCGTGCGCAAGCGGAAGAAGCGGCTGAACGAGACGGGCGTCATGCCCACCAGCGAGGCCAGCGTGCTCAAGCGAATCTCCTCGCGGTAGTGCTCGCCGATGTATTTCTGCACGGTGCGCACTCGGCGACTGTCGGAGAACACCTCGATCTTGGCGAACGAAGAGTGCGACAGCACGCGGGCGTCGGTAAACAGTGACAGCTCGTAGAGAACGCTCAAGAAGTCCATCACGGCATAGAATCCGCGCTCGGAGGCGAGGCGGTCGAGCCGCGCGTAGGTCTTCATGATGGCCTCGATAGGAAAACATAGCCCGCATCGCGCACGTTCGAGCATACGCCGGATGCTGTCGAACTGGTTCTTGTTCAGCAGGCCGCCAAAGAAGAGGTCGGGCGAGAACTGGATGGTAATCTCGCGGATGTCGTTCGAGGCGCACTCGTGCTGCTCCCAGACGTGCTCCAGGTCCTTGCCCGTGATGAGCACGAGGTCGTAGTCGCCTATCACCTCCGACGAATCGCCCACCGTACGCCGCACGCCGGCGGCGTGCTCGGTGAAGTTCAGTTCATATTCCGCGTGGCAATGCATGGGATAGGTAAACTCCTTCTTGCGGCGGTCGGCGATGTAGAAACAGTCGCGGTCGGACAATGGAGTAATCTCGTGCATCACGCTAAACAATTGGTCGTTTCCTATCATAAATCGGTCAATATAGTATCACTCGACGCGAAGGTACGATACTGCTTTGACACCTATGTGCACAAATTGTTAAGGATAGGGGGATAATTTGTTAAGCTCCGCGGAAGAGAGGGGGTGAAGATACGCTGATTATACTTCGTGCAACCTGTTTTTGTGCTTGGAGCGAGACGTGCATTCGGACAAAGCGAAATTCTTTAGACGCTGATGACACGGATAACACGGATCTAAAATATATAATCTGTGTGAATCTGTGTAATCTGTGGTGAAAAAGAACTATATTCATCCGTGTCATCAGCGTCTAAAGAATCATTGCGCAAAGGATCATCCGCCGAAAAACATGATGTAATAGATCGGGATATAAGTCACTCCATTCTTCTCGTAGACCTTCGGGCCGTTATAGAGCACGAAGGCTTCGCGGATATTGTACGTTTCCGTTTTCAGTAGTCTGGTCAGCGCGCTGTGAACGGTGTAATCCTTGCCCGACTTCACCTCCAAGGGAGTCACGCTAAGCGTATTGGCGTCGTCGACCAGGAAATCGACCTCACCATTGCGCTTGTTGTCGTAATAATACAGGTTGAAACCGTGAGCGCGCAATTCCTGCGCCACGACCGTCTCGTACACCGACCCCAGATTGATGCTCCGCATGTCCTGCATGATGGCTTGTATGTTGTTCTTAAAGAACAATCCTGTGAGCAGCCCCACGTCGTTCAGGTAGAGTTTGAGCAGATTCTTTCCGCTATTCTCTATCAATGGATAGCTGGGAGCGCTAATCGCCTTCACTTCCAGGGCGATACCGGAGGAGATGAGGTAATCGAACTCTTCGACGTAATCGCTCATTCGTTTGTTGCTCTTTCCTTCGACCTCTTTGGCCACCATGCGTTTCTTCTTGTTCTCCAGATTGGAGGGAATGAGGCTATATACACGTTGGATCTTCAACCGGACATGTTCTCTTTCGTATTTGGAGGCATCCACGCCGTAGAGGGTCAGAATGTCCTCCTGTATCTTGCGAATAGCCGTCACGTTCTTCTCCTCCACAAACGTATTCACGGCATCGGGTAGTCCTCCCACGATGAGGTACTTCCGGAACAGGTCGAGCATTTTCGTATGCATCTCTTCGGGCAGGCCCTGACGCTCCCCAAAACGCTGCCGCATCGCGGAGATAGCCAGGCTCCCCACGCCATTCGCGATAAGGAACTCTTCGAAATCCATAGGATACATGTGCTTGATTTCGATACTCCCCAAGGGAATGGACGAAACGTTCCTCAAAGTCACCCCCAAAAGAGAGCCGCTCGCGATATAGGTGAAGCGATTGTCTTCTTTCAGAAACTTCAGCAGCACGAGAAGATGATCGTAAGCCTGAATCTCATCGATAAAGACAAGCGTATCGACACGCGAGCGCATCTTGTCGCCAGCCACGATACTCAAAGCCAGATAGAAATCGTTTACGGTGCGAGCATTGGCGAATATTCGGTCGCCCAGCTTGTCTTCTTCCATATTGATCTCCACATAATTGGGGAAGAGCTTTTGTCCGGCATGGCGAATGATGAAAGATTTGCCAATCTGCCGCGCGCCATCCACGATCAGCACCTTGCTGGAGGCCGATTGTAGATAATTCTCGATGTAATTCTCAATCTTACGATACAGCATACTACACTTTTCCATGATTTATACCGCCACAAAAATACACTTTTCCTATAAATTAGGCATACGAAAAGCGCGCTTTTCCATATTTTCCTGTCACTGCCAACGGATGCGCTCGTTGCATGTCTCGCCCCCGTCGAGGCTGACGCTCACCTCCGCCTCTCCCCGCTGCCCCGTGCTTTGCAGCAGGAGCTGGGCCAGGCCGTTGAAGGCTTTCACGCGGAAAGTACGGGCGTCGCGGTCGGTGGGACGCTCGGCATCGCGCCAGGCGGGATCGCCATTGCCCACGCCAAGTATGCGGACGGGACCGCTGACGCTGATGGTCAGCTCGTCGCAGGCGATGGGGACGAAACGTCCGCGGGCATCGTGGAGAGCGAGGGAGCAGACGGCCACGTCTCGGCCGTCGGCGGCGTATTCCTCTCGATCGGTGGCGAGGCGAATCGCGGTTGGCGGTCCGGCGGTCTCCACGGTCCGCGTGGCGAGCTTGCGCCCGCGGGCATCGTACCCCGTGGCCGTCACGCGGCCGGGACGATAGGTCGTCGTCCACGACAGGTGTCCGCCGCGGGGCATCGGCTTACGTCCCAGATTCTTCCCGTTCACCACCAGCTCCACCTCGGCGCAATTGCTGTACACCCATACGTCGACACGCTCGCCCTCGTGGCCCGGAAGATTCCAATGCGGAAGGACGTGGAGCACCGGGGCGTCCGTCCACCACGACTGGAGGTAGTAGGCCTCGTCCTTGGGGAAGCCGCAGTAGTCGAGGAGGCCAAATTCGGAGCCGGTGGCGGGATACTTCAGCGGGTTAGGCTCGCCCCGGTAGTCGAAGCCCGTCCAGTAGAACAATCCGCCTAACCACGGGCGCGCGTCGTAGAATTGCCAGCCACGCCCGATGCGGTTCAGCGTCGAGTCCTTCGGGTCGGGCACGCGGTTGAGGGAGGCCATGCGACCGGCGGCCAGATCGTCGTAGTAGACGCCCCGCGTGCCGCAGCCCGTGGTCTCCTCCGACCCCAACGCCAGCCGGCGGGGGTATTCGGCCCGATACTTGTCCACGGGATTCTGGAGGATGTAGTTGTAGCCCGCCACGTCGGCCGGGAGAATCACCGCCGGACCGCTACTGGTGGCCACCGTCATGAGGCGGCTGGGGTCGAACCGGTGGCAGTACTCGCGCATCGAGGCGGCGATGCGTGTGCCGCTCTCCTTCCACTCGATGCCCCACTCCTCGTTGCCCACGCTCCAGAGGATGACGCTGGGGTGGTTGCGGTCGCGCGTGATCATGCGGCGCAGCAGGTCGGTATGCTCGCGGTTGACGCCCATCAGGCGGGCCTCTTCGATGACGAGCATGCCGAGGCGGTCGCAGGCGTCGAGCATCTCGGGCGTCATGGGGTTGTGCGAGGAGCGGTAGGCGTTGACACCCATCGCCTTGAGCTGCCGTATGCGATACTCCTGCAGGGCGTCGGGCAGGGCACTCCCCACGCCGGCGTGGTCTTGGTGCATGTTCACGCCTTTCAGCTTCAGCGGTTGTCCGTTGAGCAGGAAGCCGCGGTCGGCGTCGAAATCCACGCGGCGTATGCCCACGGGCGTGAGGTAGGTGTCGATCAGTTGTTCCTCCTGCCAAACTTCTGTCGTGAGCTTATATATATAAGGTGTATCCACGCTCCACAGCTGCGGCTTCCGCACAGTGAGGCCGGCATAGAAGGTAAGCTCTTCCTTGGGATTCATCGCACGCTGTGTAGATTCAGCACGTGTCACCTCCACGCCGTCGGCATTGCGCAAGATGTGCTTGACGCTAAAGGGAGCGCTATCGGACACACCCGAGTTCACCATCGTAGTTCGTACTGTCAGTTCGGCAGTATCGAAAGGCGCTTCCAGTTCGCTATACACAAAGGTGCCAAAGGGGACGACATGCAACGGTGCCGTCTTGTTGAGCCAGACGTGGCGGTAGATGCCGGCGCCCTCGTAGAACCATCCCTCCTCGAGGGTGGCGTCCACGCGTACGGTGATGAGGTTCTCGCCGCCGTAGTTCAGGTACTCGCTCACGTCGTACACCTGTGTGGCGTACCCGCTCGGCTCATGGCCGAGATAGAAGCCGTTGAGCCAGACACGCGCGTCGCGGAAGATGCCGTCGAACTGCAAGGTGATGTGGCGGCCAAGATCGGTGGCGGGAAGGGTGAACGTCTTGCGGTACCATCCCACGCTGGTCGCGGGATAGCGATAGCCCACCGTCTTGTAGCCGTGGCTATGGCTGGCTTCGGGCGCGAAGGGGAGGTCGACCACCCAGTCGTGTGGCAGGTCGACACGTTTCCACGCCGAGGCGTCGAATTTCTCCGAGTACGGCCCTTCGTTGTGGATGGAGGCCGCCTTGGTGAGGTAGTTGAAATACTCCGTACCGCAACCGAAATCCTTGGCGGGATCGGAAGCGTCGCCGAAGGCGAACTGCCAGTCGGCATCCATCAGGACACGCTCGCGCCCACGCTCCGGCTGGGCGAAGACGAGGCTCGGGAAAAAGGAGAGAAGAAAAAGGAGGGTACGCATACGATGATTGGGGATTAGGGTTCACCACAGAGGACACAGAGTTTCACAGAGTTCTTTTTCACCACAGATTACACAGATTCACACAGATTCGTAGAATCGTTTCCCCCTTCCGCGATTAATCAAATAATAATCTGTGTGAATCTGTGTAATCTGTGGTGAAAAAGATTATCGCACATGGAAACTGGTCTTCAGCAGCCGCTCGTCTTCCGACGAGGGGCCGACCATGACGACAAACTCGCCCGGCTCCACGATCTTCCGCATCTTGATGTCGTAGAAGGCCAGCTTGTCGGGCGTGACGCGGAACGTGACGGTCTTGCTCTCGCCCGCCTTCAGCGGCACGCGGGCGAAGTCCTTCAGTTCTTTCACGGGGCGAGTGACCTGGCTGTAGACGTCGCGCAGATAGAGCTGGACGATCTCCACGCCGTCGCGGCTGCCGGTATTGGTAATCTTGACGCTCACGTCCAACGTGCCGTCGGGCGCAATTTCAGACTGCGAGAGCGAGAGGTCGCTGTACGCGAAGGAGGTGTACGACAGTCCGTGCCCGAACGCGTAGAGCGGCGTGCTGGGCTTGCCCGCCGCGTAGGGATGGAAATACTGCGAGGGCTTGTGGTTGTAGATCATCTGCACCTGCCCCACGCTATGGGGGATGGTAACGGCCAGCTTGGCCGACGGGTTGACCTGCCCATAGAGGATCTCGGCCACCGCCTGGCCGCCATACATGCCCGGTGCCCACGCCTCGACGATGGCCGGCAGGTGTTCCGCCGCCCACTCCACGCCCAGCGGACGGCCACTCACCAGCACCAGCACGGTAGGCTTGCCCGAGGCGGCCACACGCTCTATCAGCTCGTTCTGCAAGCCCACGAGGTCGATGTCCGACCGGTCGGTGTCCTCACCGTCGGTGCGGTCGGCCCAGCGATAGCGCATCATGTACTCGCCGGCCACCACGATGTTGAGGTCGGCCTCGCGTGCGCGCCTGGCGGCCTCGTCCACCCGTGCGGGATGCATGTTACGCGGGTCCCAGCCTTGGTCCACGAAGTCGAATTGCGTGTCGGGCGCCACCATCTTCAGTCCCTCGAGGATGGTGACGACGTTCTCGGGTTTCTCTCGCGCGCTCCAGTCGCCGAGTATATTCTCGTCGTCGGCGTTGATGCCGGTCACCATCACTCGCCGGTACTTCGCCGCGTCGAGCGGGAGCAGGCCATCGTTCTTCAGGAGCACGATGCCGTCGCGTGCCGCCTGGAGCGCCGTGGCCCGATGCTCGTCGGAGAGGCGTATCTTCATGCTCTCGGCTTTGTCGGCGTAGGGCTTCTCGAAGAGTCCGAGGCGGAACTTGATGTCGAGTATGCGGCGCACGGAGGCGTCGACGCGCTCCTCGGGGATGCGGCCCTCACGCACCAGCTCGGTGACCATCTCTTGCCAGTGTATGCCGTGCATGTGCATGTCCATGCCCGCCATGATGGATTGGTAGAACGCCTCCTTGAGGTCGGACGCCGTGGCGTGCAGGTCGTGGATGTGCTCGATGTCCATCCAGTCGCTCACCACGAAGCCGGGGAAGTTCCACTCTCCGCGCAGCACGTCGTTCATCAGCCATTCGTTGCTGTGGCAGGGCACGCCGTTCAGTTCGTTGTGCGCCGTCATGAGCGACATCGCCCCGGCCTTCACGCCCTCCTCGAACGGCGGGAAGAAGACCTCGCGCAGCGTGCATTCGGAGAGGTCGGCCGGCGAGCCGTTGGTGCCGTTGATGGGCTGGCTCCCACCCACGAAATGCTTGACGCAGGCCAGCACGTCCTCGCCGGTGTTGAGGCCGCGCTGGTATCCGCGTACCGACTGCGCGCCCATGAGGCCCACCAGATAGGGATCTTCGCCGAAGGTCTCCCCTACCCGTCCCCAGCGGGGATCGCGCGCCACCTCCACGTTGGGGTTGAAGGTCCAGTGCATGTTCATGGCCCGCATCTCCTCGGCGGTTTGCCGGGCGATGCGTCGCGCCATGAGCGTGTCGAACGAGCACGCCAGGTTGATGTTGGTAGGATACACGGTATTGTCGGGCGCGTTGGCGTTGCCGTGTATGGCGTCGATACCGAAGAGTATCGGTATCCGCAGGCGGCTCTTCATGGCCAGCCCTTGCAGATAATTGGCCTCCTCGATGGTGAGCACGTGCAGGAACGATCCTATCAGTCCCTGCTCCGTCCACTTCTCCACGTCTTGGTAGGTGAAGCCGGGATAGAAGGCGTTCGCCGTATTCGTCTTCAGCTCGTCGGCGGTCATCACGGCGCTGTTGGCCTTGATGTGCTCGATGCCCACGAACTGGTTCATCTGTCCCACCTTCTCCTCCAGCGTCATCCGCCGGAGCAAATCCTCCACCCGCTCGGCCACCGCCGCCCCAGGATCCATATACACCTTTTTTTGTTCCTTATCGGCTCCCCCACAAGAAGCCAAGCCCATAGCCATCATCATAACCATTCCTATTTGTTTCATCATACCTCCCATATCCCTCACATTTATTTTTTAATTTTTAATTCTCAATTCTCAATTTAAAAAGCTTTACGTCGTGCCCCTGTACAGTCACCGTGCGCGGCTTGCGGGTGTCTCCGTCGTCGCGTCTCTCCCAGAGGTCGCGCACGGCGTACGTCTTGGAATCGAAGTCGGTGAAGCGTCGCGCCACATCGTCGTAGAGGTTGAACTGTTGCCAGTCGATGGTGTACGTCTTCGCCTCCGTGGTGCGGTTGAGGATGCAGAACGCCCAGTCGCCGCCTGCCAGGGGCTTGAACCAGAACTCCAGCCCATCCTCGGCCTTGAACTTCAGCCCTTGTATGCCGAGCGTGTCCTGGTCGATGGCGATCACCTCCCGGTTGAGCAGGATGTCGCTGGTCTGCCGGGACATGTCGCGCACGTCGTTGCCAAGGATGAGCGGCGCGGCCAACATGCACCACATCGTGAAGTGCGCGCGGTCCTCGCTCTCGCTCTGCCCGTTGCCCACCTCGAGCATGTCGGGGTCGTTCCAGTGTCCGGGGCCGGCGTACTTGCGCAGTCCCTCCTGCATATCGAGAATCTGGAGCACACCGTAAGCCGCCCATCCGGGATGCTGGTCCACGCAGTCGAAGCAGTTGTATATGTCGCCCGTGGTGCGCCATTGGTGTGCCGTCTCGGCCGCCCATGTCCACGGCTTGCTGGTGCCCCACTCGCACATGCTGAAGAGTATGGGGCGTCCGGCGGCGCGGAGCGCGTCACGCATCAGGTTGTACGCGCCCACGGGGTTGATGTCCTCCGATTCGCACCAGTCGTACTTCAGGTAGTCGACGCCCCAGCGTGCATATTGCAACGCGTCCTGATATTCGTGTCCGAAGCTGCCGGGCCGTCCGCCGCACGTCTTCCGCCCGGCGTCGGAGTAGATGCCGAGCTTGAGGCCGCGGGCGTGCACGTAGTCGGCCAGCGCCTTGATGCCCGACGGAAACTTCACGGGGTCGGCCTGGATGAAGCCGAGGCTGTCGCGCTCGCCATGCCAGCAGTCGTCGAGGTTGAGGTAGACGTATCCCGCGTCGCGCAAGCCGCTCTTCACCAGGGCGTCGGCCACCTCCTTGATCACTTTCTCGTTGATGTCGCAAGCAAACTTGTTCCAGCTGCTCCACCCCATGGGCGGAGTCTGCGCCAGCCCCTCAAACTTCTGGGCCGACGCCGCGGAACACACGGCTGCTGCCAGGACGGCAGCCAACAGGATTCTCTTCATGGTTCTTCGTCGTTTTTTCTTTAAATGAGACGCCATTTTCGTTATGCGGCAGTCCGTTACCGTCATGGCGCGACAAAGATAGGAATTCTCCGCGAGCAAAGCTGATACTTTATTAACCAAAACTACTTATTCCTTTCTATCAAGCTACACCTTGCCCAGCTTTCGCAGGACTTCGATTGAAAATCTCCGAGCGATGCTGTCCTCTTAAAAATCACAAAAAATAGCCACCACCTCTTGCCGATTACAAATTAATCGTATCTTCGCAAAAAGTTGGCGGGGGATTAGCGTCCGAAGCCCGCAGATATTTTGGAGGGAAAAACGGAAGCGTTTACGATATTATCCCGCATTTGGAATCTGGACAATTTCAATTCTCAGGGATGATAGACAATAACGCTCACGTCCTATGCTATATGTCGACCTTATAGGGTCGGTTATATAACAAAGGCGTGGGCTATTGTTTATTACTTGAGGATTGGCAGTCCAGAGCCACAAATGCGGTAATAGCGATAGCTCCACGCTTTTATTATAACCCCGCCGCAAGAAGGAGCTGGTCGGCAGAAAAAAACGTCATCGCATGAAAAAGACATCATGTTTCGCAATCCTGATGGCCGCCGCACCATCACCGCGGGTTTCCCGAGGCCCGCGCCGGACCTCCCGCCTGACGCTGGCGGAATTCTTCCATCGCGTAGCGCTTCTATTCCTATCGCTCGCCGTACTCCATCCTTCGGCCGCGAACGCCCAGATACAGTATGAGGACGATCCTATAGGAGGATGGCAAGACGACCGTTCGATCTCTCCCCTGCTGTACGGCACCTCTCCCGATTTCCTCCCGGTATCCCCGCAAGCGGGCAGCCTGGGCGTTTTCGGGCAGATACCCGTGGGCAATTTCACAGGTACGGCGGAAATCTCCATTCCCCTCTACGAGATCAGGTACAGGGAGCTTTCCGTGCCGATTTCCATCAGTTACCACGCGGCCGGGGTGAAGGCCGACCTGATGCCCGGAGTGGTCGGGCTGGGATGGGCCTTGCAGGCGGGCGGGGTGATCTCCCGCGTGATCAACGGCGAGTCGGACCTCGGGAGATTGACGGCGCCTGGAGGGGAGAATACGGAAATCGACGCGGACGATTTCCGGAAAAGGGGCACATGGGCCGATAGCGCGATGCTGAGCGAGACGGTGCTGGAGCCGTTCCAGGTCGGTGAAAAGAGCGACCCCGACGAATACTACTTCAATATCAACGGGAAGACGGGGCGTTTCTATGTCGAGTCGGACGGCACCTTCCTCGTCCAGTCCACTTCCGGCGGAAGCTTCCGCATCGTGGCCGAGCGGGGTACCTGGACGGGCGAATTCCTGCCGCTGCCGCAAACGGGAGCCCAGCGCAGCACCTACCAGACCCCGTATTTCCCCCACGTCTCCATTCCCCGGACCATCATCAGTTTCACCATGACCGACGAGGAAGGCGTCACGTACCGCTTCGGGGGCATGGCGGACAACATGGAGTTCTCCCGTCCGGGCTTCAGCGACATCGGCCCCACCCCGGGATTCGCGGAGGCCCACATACAGCCCGTGGGTTGGTACCTGCGGGAGATCGAGTCGCCCAACGGATACAAGGTCTCGTTCGCCTACGGGCGGCAGACGCTGATCACCAAGGCTCGCTTTTGCGACATGGTGCTCTACCGCCTGCAGGGCCAGACCTACCACATCACCCCCGAGCATCGTTATACCGACGCTTACAGAAGCACCCTCATCAACGGATGCTACCTCACGAGGATAGATTTTCCGGGAGGCCAGGTCGTCCTGGACAATTCGATGGCGACGGGACAACTGGACTTTCCGACCTGGGACCCGTCAACGGTCTGGAGCTACCTCCACCAGACCCGTTTCGACGCGTACGCCGACGTGGGGTTGGCCAACACCGACAAGAGGGTGGAGGCGGAAGGCGTCACCCCGCAAACCCCCGCCGACGAGTTGCGCGACCGTTTCTTTCCCTACAAGCTGGACCGGTTGCGGGTCTATGACGACAGCCACGATGAGGTCAGGAATATAAGGTTCCAGTACACCTACCAAGAAGACACGCGCCTGAAACTGGAGCGCGTCCATATGGGAACCGACCAGGACGCGCGCTACTCCTTCGAGTACAACCCGCTCCCCCTTCCTCCGTACCTCTCCAACCAGACCGATCACTACGGGTATTACAACGGAAAGACGATGTTCGGCGGATTCGACGCGTCTATCGGGGAGGAAGTGGGCCATCTCCTGGAGAACCCCGGCTACATGCGCGCCATCAAGTCTCCCGACTTCGCCTACGGACAGGCGGAGATCCTCCGGAAAGTGACCTACCCCACCAAGGGCTACACGGTTTTCGAGTACGAGCCTCACGCCTATGGGCGCCATTACGGCATCTGGCCGTTCACCACGCGCGAGAACGCCTCGGGCGACGAGCTTAGTGGAGGGGCGCGCATAAGGAGCGTGAAGAACTACGACCATGACGGGACCCTCTTGGACGAGAAACGCTACCATTACGTGAAGGACTACCTCACCGGCGGCACCTCGTCGAGCGGCGTGCTGGCCTATCTCCCCAGATACGTGGAACAACTGGTGGACTTCGACCTGACATCCATAGCCCCGGCACCGCAATCGACCCTGCATGTCAACGAGTTTTTCCGCTACTCTTCCAGTCCCATCTACCCGCTCGCGGCCACGAGGGGCAACCACGTCACCTATTCGGAGGTGACCGTGGAGGAACCGGGCAACGGATTCACCGTGTACCGTTACAAGAACTACGACAACGGCTACGCGGACATTCCTCCCATCAACCAGGCGAGCACGCCCCTGTACCTCTCCCCGGGCAACGACATCAATTTCTGGAAATACGAGGAGGGGCAGAGCCTGAAGCTGGAAAGGGGGCAGTTGCTGTCTAAGCGGCACTATGCGGAGGACCGCTCGCTACGGAAGGAGAGCCTCTACCAGTACAACGATTCCGTGGGACGCCTCAACGAGGGCGTCCGCTATGTCCGCTATTTCCCGAACACGGTCAACGCCATGGACCAATACCGCTCGTACCGGATCTCCGTGGGGAGGCATTTCACCTATTTCCCCTACCTGAGGTCGGAGACCGTGACGGAATACGCGGGAGGCGTCCCCATCTCCCGGACGGTGGAACACGCCTATACGGCGGAGCACCGGCTGCCCAAGAGCGTCTCCACCCACGACAGCCAGGGGAGGGAATCGCGGACCACTTTCCGCTACCCGTTCGAGGATACGGGGGATACCATCTCCGCCGAGATGACCAGCCGCAACCTGCTCAAATATCCCGTCGAACACACGTCCAGCGTGGACGGGATCCTGGTGGAAAGGAAGACGTATGAGTTCATGCCCGGGCTGTCTCCCGACAATCCCGGCCTGATCCTCCTCCACAGGGTGACGAGGCAGACGGGAGACGCCGCGCCGCGGGTGGAGAGCGTCATCCACAGGTACGACGCCTACGGCAACCCGGAAAGCGTGGAGAACTCGTCGGGGGAGAAGAGCGTGTTCTCCTGGACGTACCATGGCACGTACTTGCGACGGCATGTACGGGGCTACACCTACGACGAGCTGGAACAGCGCGAACAGGAGGGCAAGCGGACACCCGGCCGCACCTATTCTTACCGGCCGCTCGTCGGTGTCTCCTCCGAGGAGAGCGAGTTCGGCCTCCGCGTCCATTACGGCTACGACGAAATGGGGCGCCTATCGGAGCGGTATCGTTACGATGGGCACGACAAGGAAGTCCTGGATCGCTATCACTACCAGTACAAACATTAAAATGAGGGAGGATATAAAAATGAAGAAAGCGTCCGTCATACTGGCCTGCCTGCTCTTTCCCCTGTGCACCCCCCTGTTCCCTCAAACCTCGCAAGACCCCACGCCGTCCGATCCGGAAACCAATGGACAGATACCCGGGGACTGGATCCTGACTGCGAGCGGCGAAAGCGCGTACACGTTCACGTTCACATACCGGGAAGGAATGGACAATGGATTCAATAACGTGAGATACATGATGGTCGAAGGCGATAACGAGATATCGTTGACACTCTCCCCGTCCGGGGGAAGCGATCCCGCCTGGCTGAATATCCGGAAAGAGGGAGAAAGTCCCGTCCAGAGTTTCATGGCGAGCGACACCGAAACGACGTCCGACACGTTCCTCTTGCCGGCCGGTTACTATAGACTGGAACTGATCTCAACGTCGGACATGCCGTCGCCATCGACAACGGATCCCTTGTCCGCGTCCACAGGCCCGGACTGGTCCGTGGCGCTTCCCCCCGATTGCGAAGTGACCGTCACCCTGAACGCCCGGGGACTCAAGCCTCCCCTGGACGGGGGCCTGAATTACATAGTCCGGATTTCCTCCCGCGCTCCCGCTTCCTCGCTCCATTACGGCGGCGAAAACACCGTCACGTCGATAGAATATTTCGATGGCCTTGGCCGCGGGGTGGAGACGGTGGAGCTTGGGGCTTCCGGTACCGGCGAGAATGACTTGGTGTACCTGACGGAATACGACCCGTACGGCCGCGTCTCCAAAGAATGGCTGCCCGGGACATGTCCCGTGTCGGGGGCTTTCGTCACGCCCACCGTGGTGAAAAGCTCGGCGATAAGCACGCATGGCGACACGCACCCTTATTCCCTACAGACGTATGAGGCCTCGCCCCTGGACAGGCCATCGATCCAGACCGGGGCGGGAGCGGCCTGGCACGCGGCCGGGAAAGGCGTGAGACAGTCACGGCTGGCCAACGTGGAGAACGTGGACACCCTGGACTGCGCGCTGCTCACCGTCACGCAAACGGGCGACACCGCCTTGGCGATCACCAAGGTAGGGAATTATCCCTCGGGGGAGCTGTACGCGCTCCGCGTGGAGGACGAGGACGGGAATGTGTCGCTCACGTTCACGGACAAGTCGGACAGGACGATACTCACCCGCCAGGTCAGGCGGGAGGGTACGTCCAAGGAACTCCTCGACACCTATTATATATATGACGTTTACGGGAACCTGCGGGCCGTGCTCCCCCCGCTCGCGGCGGACGTCATGGCCGCGGCGTCCGCGGGCACGTCGTTCGGCGGCGCCACCACCCCGGCGTTGCGGGAGTACGCCTACCTCTATATATACGACGGCTATAATCGCCCCGTCCGGCACAAGCTTCCGGGATGCGGCTGGGTATATACCGTGTACGACCGTGTCGACCGCGTGATAGCGACGCAGAACGCGGAACAGCGCGCCGAAGGGGACTGGGCGTTCGCCATCCCCGACCGGTTGGGAAGGACCGTCCTGACGGGCACGCTGCGTACCCTGGACGGCGCGCCCCTCGCCGTGGGCGCCCTGGACACGGTACGGGTCCTGGCGGAGTTTGACGGAGCCGGTGCCGACTATCTCGGTTACAGCCTCCGATTGGACGGCGTCACGGCGACGCTCGGAGGGCATGAGATCCTCTCCGCCAATTACTACGACGGTTACGCCTTCCGCTCCCTCCCGGGATTCTCCGCCGACGCGCTCTCCTACCGGACTTCCGGGATAGGGGCGGAGTACCTCACGCGGTATGGGACGGACGAGGAACCAGCCTCACCGTTCTCTTCCCTCACCGCGTCCTCCCCCCACCATGGCGCGCTCACGGGCACGGCGACCGCCATGCTGGATTCCGATGGCGACATGCTTTACTCCTGCCTCTACTACGACAAGTACCATCGCCTGGTACAAAGCCGGTCCACCAACAGCGTGGGCGGCACGGAAGAGGAATTCATCGCCTACAATTTTACCGACCAACCGGTCAAGCGCGAGCATATCCACACGAAAGGGACGACCCCGATAACGGAAGAGTACACCTATACCTACGACCATGTAGGACGTCCGCTCACGACCACGCACCAACTCAATGGCGGCGTGGTAGTGACGCTGGCCGACAACAGCTATGACGAGCTTGGACGCTTGCGGACGAACAAGCGCACCGGAAACGTGAAACTGGGCACGACCTATTCCTATAACGTGAGGTCGTGGACGAAAAGCATCGACGGGACGCTGTTCACGGAGACGCTCCACTACAATGACGCGCCGTCGGGCATTTCCCCTGCTTACAATGGCAACATCTCCGCCATGAACTGGAAA
>JAISIZ010000121.1 GCA_031261785.1 Mediterranea sp. (in: CFB group bacteria) | reverse complement strand
ATTCCCGAAATCTGATTACAAAAGCCCGGGCTTTTTTCTCCATTCCCGAAATCTGATTACAAAAGTCCGGGCTTTTTTCTCCATTCCCGAAATCTGATTACAAAAGCCCGGGCTTTTCGTTTCTCGCAAATCCGCGGTTGAAATATGTCGACCTCGCGAAACCTCCTCTTCCCGTGAGTACCCGCGTTTATTCGCGATAGGCGTGATCCTTGGGGAACTCGTCGCCTCCCCACGCCTTCTTTTGCGTCCAGGGCTTCGCCGGGTCGCTCCAGAAAGGATGGCTGGCGGGCAGGCCGAGGGGAAGGAACGCCTCCGAGCTGATGTACATGCTCCCGTTGTTGGAGTACCAGTCGCCCAAGGTGGGCTGGTGCCCGGCGAATCCGAGCTGGAGGAAACCCTTGGCGTTGAAGTTTCCCTCGTTCCCGAACATGCGGCGCATGGAGGCCGTCAGGACGGCGCGCACCTGTCCGCCGGGGAGTTCCTCGGGCAGACATTCTTGCCAAGCCAGCCAGGCGAGGGGCTGGAACACGCCCAGCCGGTAGGTCATGGACCGGCCGAAGGTAGGGAAGCTACCCTCGGGCGAGACGAAGCGTTCGAGGATCATGCCGAAGCGTTGCGTCCGCTTCCGGGCCTGTGCCAGCGTGCGCAGCTCGCCCTCCATGCTGCGGTCGTGGAGGATGACCTTCTTCCGGGCCACCGTCTCGAGCACCTGCAGGAACATGGGGTGGATGACGTAGCTGTTGTAGTAATCGAAGGCGAACTCTTGCCCGTCGGAGTACCAGCCGTCGCCCACGTACCACTCCTCGCACTTGCGCACGGCGGTATGTATGCGGAACAGGTCGGGTTGCGCGTCGATGGAGAGCAGGAAGCTCTCGATGGTGGCCGAGAAGAGCAGCCAGTTGGTGTAGGGCGGGTCGATGCGTCGCAGCTGCTTGAACTCTTCGATATAACGTCTTTTGGTGAGCGTGTCGAGCGGTTGCCACAGCTGCTTGGGGGCGCGCAGGAAGCTACTGGCGATGTATGCGGCGTCGACCAGCGGCTGTCCCTCCTTGCGCCACAGCAAGTAGTCGGGGCTGTTGGGGTCGACGGCCTGGGCGTAGCTCTTCAGCGCCCATTCGCGCAGCTGCCGGCGTTGGCGTCCTTCGGGCGTGTCGTCGTCGGGGAGGGTGAGCCAGGGAGCCAGTCCGTCCATCAGCCGCCCGAAGCATTCCATATAGGTGACGCCCTTGTCGCGTCCGTCCCAGGTGGGGCTGACCTCCACCTGCATCTCCTTGCGCAGCTCGCCCCTGCTCATGTTGCTCAGCACGGGCGCCGCCATGCGGTAGAGCAGGTCGCACCAGTAGGCGCGGTCGTCGGCTCCCGTGGCGACGGGCCGGTCTATCCCCTCGGGATGTAGGGCGAGGAATCGGGCCATCTCGCAGGAGGCCAGCAGGAACGCCCCCGTGCCGAAGTTGGTGGTGGAGCGGGCGTCGACCTTCTGTCCCGGTATGGCGCGGTCGCCGATGGGCTGCACGTATCCGATGGAGCCGTCGGCTTGCAGGGCCGTCCGCGTGAGGTATTGCCACGAGCGGCGCACGACGGGCAGGTAGGTGTCGGCCTCCAGCAAGCCATTGTTGATGCCCCACAGGAAGGCGTAGGTGAAGAAGGCGGTGCCGCTGGTCTCGGGACCGGGGGCGAAGTCGGCGTCGAGCAGGCTGCGCGTCCAGTATCCCTCGGGTTGTTGGCAGGCGGCTATCGCCTTGGCCAGCTGGCGGTAGCGGGCCACGTACTTCTCGCGGTGGGGCGCCGTGGGCGGCAGCTCCTTCAGCACGCGGGCGAAGCCGGCGAAGACCCAGCTCACGCCCCGCGCCCAGAAGTCTTTCTTGCCCGATGCCGTGTGGTGCGCGGGATAGACGTAGCGGGCGTCGCGGTAGTAGAGCGAGGCGTCGGCGTCGTACATCAGGCTGTCGGCGTACGTCAGGTACTCGTCGAGCTTGTTCAGGTAGCGCGTCTCGCCGGTGATGCCGTACATCTTCGTCATGACGGGCATCACCATATAGAGGCCGTCGGCCCACCACCAGTAGTCGCGGCGCGGCGTCCCCATCTGGTGTTCCATCACCTCCCGCGCCCGGGCAATCTTCCGGGGATGCGGCGAGAGGTTGTACAGGTCGGCGTAGGTCTGGAAGCAGACTTGCCAGTCGCCGAACAGCACGTGGTCGTCGGTCTCGCCGTAGTCTAACCGCCATCGCTTCTTGTCGTCACTCTTGGCTCCTTTCCACTGGTTCCGCTCGGCCCAGCGCAGGGAGTAGTCGAGGAAGGCCGTGTCGCGGGTGAGGAAGAACGCCTCCATGTTGCCGGTGTGGTAGGCGGCGTTGTCCCAGAAGGCGTTGCCCGGGTCGGCGTGCGTCCGTTGCCACTGGGTGTTGACGCGGTGGATCAGCCGTGTCACCCCGTCGCGGGAGGCGTACTCTCCTTCCGCGGCTCCCCATGCCTGCAACGACAGGCAGCAAAGGGAGACCAGCGCTCCCCTCATGATGAGTTTCTTGTTCATGATATTTTCTATGAGCTTGAATATGAATATGAGTGTAACGTGGGATTTGCGGCACAAATATAAATAATCCGCCGATAGGTCAGGGCAGATAATCGCCCAAAAAGGTTCGTTTCTGTTTCAAAAGAGGTCCGTACGCGGGCTTTGAACCCATATCGAACAACTTTGAACGAATTATCCACCCCCGCGGAGCGTGCGGTCTCCGAAATTCTTCGTACGTTTGTCTCACTTTAAAGCGACCTGACCATGAAACGGATCACCATCTCTATGTGGGGACGATACCTTCCCCTTACATTCGCGTTCCTTACCCTATCCCCCACCGGCGCGCAGGGCAACGAATTTATCACGCGGGGCAACTTCCAGTCGCTCACCACGGCCAACGGATTGCCCACCAACGAGGTGCGCCGCCTCTACCAAGACAAGGACGGATACATCTGGATAGCCACCACGGGCGGGCTGTGCCTGTACGACGGATACCAGGTAAAGACCTATAAGTCCAACCTCTACTCCCCCCATCTGCTGAGCAACAACAATATCCGCTGCGTGCAGGAAGACAACGAGCGCAACCTGTGGATAGGCACCAACAACGGCGTGAACATCCTGCACAAGCCCACGGGGAAGATGAGGCAACTCGCCGACCCGCGAATCCGTAACACGGTGGTGAACGTGATACGTACGCTGGCCGACGGCACCACCTTCATCGGCACCGACCGGGAGCTGTTCAGGTACGACCCCCGGCAAGACAGCTGCACCGTGTGCCGGGTAGAGGGAAACGACGAATGGACCGAACAGCTCCTCAACACGCAAGACCTCCTCGAGGACACCAACGGACAGCTCTGGATAGCCGGCTCCTACGGACTGACGCGCCACGACCCCCGCACGGGCGCCTACGCCGACTATGGGTTCCCCTCGGCGCACGTGCTCTACGAGGACAGCCGTGGACGGATATGGGTGGGCACGTACGGCGACGGTCTCTACCTGCTCGAGCGGCCCTATGACACCTCCGCCACGGCGAAGCGCCACTTCGCCCACAAGGCAGGCGACAAGAATTCCTTGGGCGACAACAAGATCTACTCCCTCGGCGAGGACCTCGGCACGCACACCTTATGGGTAGGAACCCGTAGCGGGCTGAGCCTGCTGACGTGCCAAGACGGGAAGACGAGCATCGACAGCTACCAGCCCGGCACGCACGGCTCGCCGGTGACGTTCAACGAGGTGGACGCCATCATCCGCGACCGCCAGGGGGTGATGTGGCTGGGTATGCTGGGCGGCGGGGTGGTCTACCTCTCCACCGACGAGCCGATGTTCCGGTGGGACGCCTTGCCCGAGGTCAAGGCCCGCCTCTCCTCCAACGCCGTGCGCAGCATGTTGATGGACCGGGAGGGACAGCTCTGGCTGGGCATAGGCAGCTACGGATTCATCGTGGGACGGCCCGACAGCGGAGAGTGGACCTACGACAAGGAGATGGCGGGATTCGCCCGCTTTCCTGAGCTGCCCACCGTCAACGCCATCAGGCAATCACCATCCGACGGACGCGTATGGTTGGGCACGTTCAGCTCGGGCGTCTACATCTACGACGGTAGCCAGCCCGACGGGACAAGCGTCAGCCGCATAACGAACAGCACCCACCCGTGGCTGCCCGACCACTGCGTGTACGACATCCTCGAGGATTCGCTGCGCAACCACTGGTTCGCCACCCGCCAGGGGATAGCCGTGCTCACCCCCGACGGCAATGGCACCAACCTCACCCCCAGCCTCCTCCCCGGATTCTACTACTGCCTGGCGCAGGACGGACGGCAACGCCTCTGGGCGGGCAGCGACAGCTACGGCGCGCTACGCCTCGACTACCCTACCGACGACCCCACGCGGGTGACCTACTGCGAATACTCCCTCCGCAACGGGAAGCTGAACTCCGACAACGTGCAATGCGTCTACCGCGACAGCCGCGGCAACCTCTGGATGGGCACCGACGGAGGCGGGCTGAACCTATACGACAGGCCGACCGATAGCTTCATCCCCCTGAGTGCCGTCCTCAAGATGCCCGGCGACGGCGTATTCTCCATCGAGGAAGACGAGCGGGGCAACCTTTGGCTGGGGAGCAACGCCGGACTCATCAAGCTCACCGTGGGCACCCGCCCCGAGGAGAGCAGCTACCGCCTCTACACTAAGGAGTTCGGCCTGCAAGGCAACAGTTTCCTGCGCGGCGTCTCCTGCCGCGCGCCGCACGGGACGCTCTACTTCGGCGGGCACGACGGGTACAACAGCTTCCTGCCGTCGGCCGTGAAGGACAACCTCACGCCGTCGCGGGCGGTCGTCAGCGACATCAGGGTGTACAACCGCTCGTGGGACGTACTGCCCGACAAGGAGCGTTACGCCGTGTCGGCACAGGCGCCCCCATACGCCACGCACATCACCCTGCGGCACGACCAGAACAACTTCAGCATCGAGTTTGGCGCCCTCAACTACATGGCACCCGACCAATGCCTGTACGCCTATCGCCTCGAAGGCTTCGACAAGGAGTGGAACTACACGGGAGCCTCCCGGCGGTTCGCCTACTACAACAACCTCGACGCCGGCACGTACGAGTTCCGCCTCAAGGCCGCCAACGAACGGGGCGTATGGGAAGAGCGCCCCTTGACCGTCAAGGTCGTCGTGCTGCCCGCACCCTGGGCCACGTGGTGGGCATACCTTATATATATGGCGATCCTGCTCGCCCTGGCCTACTACACCTACCGTGTGGTGCGCAACCGGCTGCGCCTGAAAAACCTCCTGCGCTACAAGGAGATGGAACGCTCCAAGCAAGAGGAGCTGAACCACACCAAGCTGCAATTCTTCACCAACATCACCCACGAGCTGCTGACGCCGCTCACCATCATCTCCGCCACGATCGACGAGCTGAAGACGAAAGCCCCGGGCTTCGGCGAGCTGTACACCGGATTAGACTACAACGTGGCCCGCCTTATCCGCCTGCTGCAACAGATCCTCGAGTTCAGGAAGGCCGAGACGGGCAACCTCAAGCTGCGCGTCTCGCACGGCGACGTCACCGCCTTCGTGCGGGGCGAGGCGGAGAGTTTCCTGCCGCTCACGAAGAAGAAGAAGCTCCACTTCTCCGTGCTCTGCGAACCCGAGAGCATCACGGGGTGGTTCGACCCCGACAAGCTCGACAAGATACTCTACAACCTCCTCTCCAACGCCGCCAAGTACAACAGCGAGGGCGGCTTCGTGCAGGTCAACCTCTCCTACGACGGCACCGACCGCGAACGCGTCCTGCTGCAAGTGCGCGACAACGGCAAGGGCATGTCGCCCGAGGAGATGAAAAACCTCTTCCACCGCTTCTACGAGGGCGAGCACCGGCGGTTCAACACCATCGGCACGGGCATCGGGCTGTCGCTCACCAAGAACCTCGTGGAGCTGCACGGCGGAACCATACGCGTGGAGAGCGAGGTAGACAAGGGCACCACCTTCTTCGTGCTCCTGCCCATCGACAAGTCCTACTTCAAGGAAGAGGAGATCGACGAGCAAGCCTCGGCCACCCCGCTCGCCATAGCCACCGCGACGGAGGCGCCGGCCGAACCTGCCACGGCTCCCGAAGGCAAGAAAGACTACACCCTGCTGGTGCTCGAAGACAACGCCGAGCTGCTCGAACTCATGGTGCGCCTGCTGGGCCGGGAATACAACGTGCTGACGGGGCAGAACGGGAAGGAGGGCGTAGAGATTCTCGAGAACGAAGAAGTCAGCCTCATCGTCACCGACGTGATGATGCCCGAGATGGACGGCATAGCCCTCTGCCGTTACGTGAAGAGCCACCTCGACCATAGCCACATCCCCGTGCTGCTGCTCACCGCCAAGAACGCCGAGAAGGACAGGGCCGAAGCCTACGAGGCCGGCGCCGACGCCTTCATCGCCAAGCCTTTCAGCCTGCAAGTGCTGCACGCCCGCATCGAGAACCTGCTCAAGACGCGCGAACGGGTGATCAAGGACTTCAAGAAACAACTCGTGTTCGAGGCCAAGGAGCTGAACTACACCAGCATCGACGAGGAATTCCTGCAACGGGCCATCGACTGCGTGCACCGCCATCTCGACGACCCCAACTTCGACCAGGGGCAACTGCTCGAGGAGCTGCACACCACCAAGTCCACCTTCTTCCGCAAGCTCAAGTCGCTCACGGGGCTGACCTACACCTCCTTCATCCGCAACATCCGCATGAAGGCCGCCTGCCGCATCATGGAGGAGAAGCGCCACGTACGCATCTCCGAACTGGCCTACGCCGTGGGCTTCAACGACCCACGGTATTTCAGCAGCAGCTTCAAGAAGGAGATCGGCATGCAACCCTCCGAGTACATCGAGCGATTCCTCGAGGACGGGACGCTGGAGGAGGAAACAAACGTTTCAAATCACGCATAGAAACGTGCCATGACACCATTTTGCACAAGAATGAACTAAATAAGCGGCGCCGCCCGCCGAATGTTACCTACGTTTGCAATGCGAAACGCCTCTCCTTGGTGGGATTGCGAGAGGCGCCAAGCGCGAACCCATGAAAATTAGATAATGTATAATCTTTAAATGCCATGCTAATGAAAAAGCAGAAGAACCGGAACACCTCCCGATGGCACGAAACCCTGTTCGTCCTCATCGGAGCTTTCTTGCTGAGCGTCACCACCGCGAACGCCCAGAACCTAACCGTGAAAGGAAACGTGAAAGACATCAACGGAGAAGCCATCGTAGGTGCCTCCGTGGTGCGGCAAGGCACCTCCCACGGCACCATCTCCGACATCGACGGTAACTTCCAGCTCAACGTGCCCGCCGACGCCATCCTCGTAGTGAGCTACGTGGGCTACGAGAACCAGACCGTCAACGTGAACGGCCGCAGCTTCGTAAGCGTGACGCTGAACGAGGACGCCGCGCTCATCGACGAGGTCGTAGTCGTAGGCTACGGCACGCAGAAGAAGTCCGACGTCACCGGAGCGCTCACCTCCGTGCCCAAGGACCGACTGAGCAAGCTGCCCGTCACCAACGTCTTGCAAGCCATACAAGGCGTAGCGGCCGGAGTGAACGTCACCCAATTCTCGTCCATACCGGGCGAAGAACCATCGGTCATGGTGCGTGGACAAAATTCCATTAACGCGTCCACCGCCCCCTATATCGTAGTGGACGGCATACCTATCAGCCAGACCGGCGGAAGCATATCCGACATCAACCCGAATGACATCGCCTCGATGGAGATACTCAAGGACGCATCGGCAACGGCCATATACGGTATCAATGGCGCCAACGGCGTACTCCTCATCACCACCAAACGAGGGACGGACGACAAGCCCACCATACGCTATAACGGATACGTGGGTTTCGAAAACATCGCCCACATGATGGCTCCAGGCGGTACTGACCAGATGCTGGCGCGCTACGCCGAGTACTCGCGCATACAAAGCTCGTCCCTCTTCCAGGGCAGCCCCGTGCGCAACGAGTACGAGTTTATCAACTACGAGGCGGGAAGAACCGTCGACTGGATGGATCTCGTCACACGGACGGGCGTCATCACCGATCACAACGTCACCATCTCGGGAGGCAATAAATCGGCCGCACGCTATTACGTCTCCGCCGACTACATGTCGCAGAAAGGCGTGTTGGAGGGATATAACTACAAACGTTACTCCATACGCACCAACCTCGACATGGACGTCACGAAGTACCTCACCGTAGGAACCACCTCCTATATCGTCTCGCACAACCGCGACGGCGGGCGGGTCAATCTGCTCAACGCCGCCGCCATGAGTCCGTGGGCACGTCCCTACGAGGACGACGGCAGCCTCACCCGATACCCTATGTACTCAGAGTCGCTGTGGGAAAACCCACTGCTCGACACCCTGACCAATCCCGAGCGGCGCAACTGGAACATCAGTGTCAACGGCTACGCCGACCTGAAGTTCGGCGACTTGTGGAAGCCGCTCCAGGGATTAAAGTATCGCCTCAACGTGGGCTTCAGCTACGTCACCGGCCGCGACAATAGCTACACCGGACAAAACGTGTTCGACGAAGCGGGTACGGCATCCATCGCCAACAGTGAGGACCAGAGCTGGATAGCAGAGAACATCCTCTCCTACGACCGCGACTTCGGTAAGCACCACATCGGCTTCACCGGCGTCTACGCTGCCAAACGCATCAAGACACGGTGGGTGTCGGCGGGAGGAAGTAACTTCCCCAACGACGTGCTGGGATGGAACAAGCTCTCCGCCGCCGGCACGGAGTCGGCCGATTCGGAAACCACTCTGTACACCACGCTCTCGCAGATGGCGCGCATCAATTACTCGTACGACAGTCGATACCTGCTCACCGCCTCTATACGCCGTGATGGTACCTCGGTGTTCGCACCTGAGAGGAAGTACGCCACCTTCCCCTCCATCGCCCTCGGATGGAACGTCACCAACGAGGCCTTCATGGAGAAAACCGCCGACGTGCTGAATAACCTGAAGCTGCGCCTCTCGTACGGCGAATCGGGTAATGAAGGCATCAATAAGTACGCCACGCTGAGCAAGATGGACACCAACTCGCTGGCCATGGGCGGACAGTCGCTGACCACCATGAACGTAAACACCACCATGGGCAATCTCGACCTCGGATGGGAGACTACCCGCATGTTCAACTTCGGTATTGACTTCGGATTGTGGGACAATCGCATCAACGGTAGCATCGACGCGTATACCTCCAACACCCGCGACCTGCTGCTGCGCCGTGGATTACCACGCATCACGGGCTATGCGGACGTCTATCAGAACATAGGCAAGGTGAAAAACACCGGATTGGAAATCACCATCAACTCCCGGAACATCGTCACCCGCGACTTCACCTGGGGCACCAATCTTGTGTTCGCCACCAACTCCAACAAGCTTCAGGACCTCTATGGCAACAAGACCGACGACCTGGGAAACCGCTGGTTCATCGGACATCCCGTGGGCGTCATCTACGACTATACCATGCTCGGCATCTGGCAACAAGAGGAAATCGACGCCGGACTGCACCACGGATGGGACGAGCAGGCACAACCCGGCGACGTGAAGCTGGCCGACCTCGACGGAAACGGACTTATCAACGACGACGACCGCAGGATACTGGGACAGACCTCGCCCAAGTGGACGGGCGGACTGACCAACACCTTCACTTACAAAGACCTTAGCCTGAGCGTCTTCATACAGACCGTGCAAGGATCCATGGCCAACAACCACCAGCTCAGCGTCACCTCCGACGAGCAGGGACGACGCAACGCCCCCGCCGAGATAGGCTTCTGGACACCCGAAAACAAGAGCAACGAGTGGCGCTCGCTGAGCAACACCTCCAACCGGCACTCGTATGGCTACCCCCGTGACAACAGCTATACCACCATCAAGGACATCACCCTGAGCTACAACTTCCCCAAGAAGATCACCGACGCCATAGGCATCGGGACACTGCAAGTATACGCCAGCGGACGCAACCTATACACCTTCACCGACTGGATCGGTTGGGATCCCGAGGGACGCGACGACCTGCGAGGCAATACGGACTACTGGGAAATAAACTATCCCAAGACCCGCAGCTTTATATTCGGATTAAACGTCACTTTCTAACAGAACATTACCAATGAAGAAGATACACTTTTATACCCCGTTCATCGCGCTCCTCCTCGGATTGGGAACCACGATTTCCTCGTGCGGAGACAGCTTCCTCGACGAAAAGATGTACTCCTCCTACGGCACGGGCAACACCGACGAGCGCTCCATCGAGACGCAGCTCATCGGCCTACACCGCACTTACGCCGGGCTGTGGGGAGTAAGCTCCTGGCAGGGATTCCTCTCCTGCTGGCAGATAGGTACCGACGTCGCTTCGGCCGGCGCCGTACAAGGCGTGGAGACTCCGTTCTACCAATACGCTAACCTCAACGCCGAGAACTCCGCCGTGGGATGGCTGTGGCAGGAATGTTACGTGTTTATCAACAACGCCAACATCATCATCGCCGCCGTGGGCGACAGCAACCCCGCCGCCGCCGCCGAGGCGCGCTTCTTCCGCGCTTACGCCTACAACATGCTCGTCACCTTCTGGGGCGACGTGCCCAAGATCACCGAGTCGCTCACCGTGCCTCGCACCGACTTCACGCGTGACCCCGTATCCAGCATCGACGAGCTGATACGCGAGGACCTGGAGTACGCCATGGCCAACTGCCGCGACATGACCTCCACAGCGGATGAGTACGAGAGCCGCATCAACAAGGACATGGCGCGCCAGCTCGCCGCCGAGGCCTATCTCCGCATGGGCGATTACCCCGCGGCCGAAGCCGCCGCCACCGCCATCATCAACAACACGGCTTACAAGCTCGTGGAGGCGCGGTACGGCAGCCTCGCCGAAGCCGGCGACTACTACCACGACATGTTCAAGTGGGGCAAGCAACGCCGCTCGCAGGGCAACACCGAGGCCATCTGGACCTTCCAGCTGGAGTACAACCGCGACGTGGCCGGAGGAACCATCGACAACCCGCAGCACCGACGCGTATGGCAACCCGCCTACCACAAATGGAGCGGCATGGTGAACGCCGACTCGCTGGGCGGACGAGGCAACGGACGCCTGCGGCTGAGCAACTTCGTGAAATACGGCCTCTACCAGGAGGGCGACATACGCAACAGCAACTACAACATCCGCCGCTACACTTTCTACAACAAACCCGGATGGAGCGAGACCGCCTACATCAATTCGCGCGGCTTCCGCGTGGCGGCCGGTAGCGCCGACATCGCGCAGACCATTACCCTGCAGACGGGCGACCGCGTCATCCCCTTCGAGGCCGACAGCCTCGAGGTGTGGTACCCGCATCCCACCAAATGGGGGTCGTACGACGCCACCGACGACTTCGGATACGCCCTGGTAAAGGACTGGCCGGTGATGCGTCTCGGCGAGACTTACCTGCTACGCGCCGAAGCCCGCCTCAGGCAGAATAACCCCGGCGGAGCGGCCGCCGACATCAACATGCTGCGCGACCGCGCTTTCAAGGACGCCCGCATAGCCAAGGGCGACAACACGTACGGTAGCGTCAGCGCGTCCGACATGACCATCGACTTCATCCTCGACGAGCGCGTACGCGAGCTAATCTCCGAGGAGAACCGCCGCATGACGCTGATACGCACCGGCAAGCTCGCCGAGCGCATCCTCCTCAACGGCGACGCCACGCCCGCCGCGCCCGCCGACAAGGTGATCACCGGATTCCAGGAGTTCAACACCATGCTCCCCATACCACTCACCGACATCCAACGCAACGTGGACGCCGAGCTGACCCAGAACCCGGGATACAACTAAACCAAATCCGAATCCCCGCGGAACCGTCCCTGTGTCGTTGACAGGCAAGGATGGCTTCGCGGGGATTCAGTATGTTGTCGACACAAACGGGCCTGAGGGGGGGCGCCTATCGCCCGAGCAGCTCGTTCACCCGTTCCCTGTCAAAACGATAGGGATCCCAGTTCTCGCCTTCGGCCAGACCCAGCCACTCCCTGTAATCGTTCGCCTCTTCGCCTTTCGGGTCTTCCTCGAAAGCGGCCTTGAGTTGCTCGTATCCCGGAAAGCCGCCGCAATCCTCGGGCGGACAAGCGCCTTCACCCTCAAGACAGGTGGCTTTCGTACCCTCTTCGGGCAAAGTCGATTCCAACACGATCTCGTGCGTCCAGTTGTCGCCAAAGTCGTAAATATAGACGAGCTTGCCCAAGGTATCGAATATCTTCGACAAACGGCTCTTGCGTGCGTCGACAGTCTTCATCGTGAACCACAAATCCGCCGATCTGTCGGGGATGGTGATGCGAAAACTGGAACCTCGCTCCCGTTCCCTGAATTCAAACAAATGCCCATCCCTCCAGCCGAACGACTGTTGTATGACTCGATGAAATTCGTAGAACGTAAACGTCGACGGTACGGCCACCCGCCTCCATACCGTAGGGCGGGTAATGCCATTAAGCGTGATTCTAAATTGGTACTGCATTGTTTTCTTGTTATGGAGATTCTGTCGCAAAAGTAATCAATTTGCCTATAAGCAACGCGGTATCCCACGAATTATTTCGGCTCACGCGCAACAGTCCGTGTTTATACCTCGTGCGGGGTAATTTTGTGCAATGATTTTTTAGACGCTGATGACACGGATGACACGGATTTATATATTTTAGATCCGTGTTATCCGTGTCATCAGCGTCTAATGAGTTTCG
>JAISIZ010000017.1 GCA_031261785.1 Mediterranea sp. (in: CFB group bacteria) | reverse complement strand
GAAGAATAACCAGCATACCTATTTATGTAAAAGCGGTACGTGTCATTGTTTTTCCCTCCCCTCCGCCCTTCGGGCACCTCCCCTCCGTTGGAAGGGAGGACTCAGAGTTGCCCCTCGCGGATCTGTGACCAGGTCCAACCTGTGAGCAAAGGGGGTGGAAAACTTTAATATATAAATCCGTGTTATCCGTGTCATCAGCGTCTAATGAGTTTCGCTTTGTCCGAATGCGCGCCTTTCGCCCCAAGCACAAAAACAGGCCGCACGAAGTATATATTCCCCCTGGTCAGCGTCGGTTGTCGTCGGCCAGCTCTCCCTGGAAATGGATGGCCTGGCGGTTTCGCATCGTGACGTCGATACTGGCCGAGCCGTTGTCGAACACTTGGGCGCGGAAGTCGTAGCTGTCTTCGTCGGTAGTCGCCCGGAAGCGGATGGTGGCCGTACCCTTGCGGTTGGTCGTCAGGCTGTATTCCTGGATGGGGGCGTTGAAGTTCAGCGCCTTCCCTCCGCCGTAGGGTACCGAGTAGGCTCGCCCGTAGTAGGGGAGGTAGGAGAATACGGAATCGTTCTTGATCCGCAGCGAGAAGCTTGAGGTGAGCGATATGGAGGATCCGCCCATCGGCAGGGCGCGGTCCACGTTGATGGTGTACTCTTTCGAGGCGATGGCCTGGCGCACCGCTTCCTTCTTCTGTTCCTGCCTCTGCCGCCTGCCCTGCGCCGAGAGGGAGGAGCCGACCGCAAGCAGCAAGAGCGCCGCGAGTAGCGGACGGACAAATGGTCTTGTTTTCATCTTTATTCTCCGGATTGGTTCTACCTATATAACAACGGAAGCGCCGGAATGGGTCATCGGGCATCTAAAATATTTGCAAAGAAGAGGAATATCGCAGACTTTCTCTATTTTTGCAAATGAAATGCTTCGAGTTTGCTGGGTAAAGCTTCACCTGAAATCAGGTAAGACAATAACCGGTCGGGTAAAGCTTCACCTGAAATCAGGTGAGACAATAACCGGTCGGGGAAAGCTTCACCTGAAATCAGGTAAGAGAATAACCGGTCGGGGAAAGACTTACCCGAAATCAGGTAATAGAATAACCGGTCGGGGAAAGCTTCACCTGAAATCAGGTGAGACAATAACCGGTCGGGGAAAGTCTCATCTGAAATCGGATAAGCATTTCACCAGGTATAAACCACTAATTTTAAATAAATAGGCTCAAGATTGACACGACTTCTCTTAAATGACTTCTAACGGGCAGTATTCCAACTTTCCACTGGTGCCCCCATAATGTTCAATCTCTCTCGAAAAATGGAAATTTTGGAAGGCTCCCTCCGTATAATTCGCTTTGTTTTCCAGGAGCGGTTCGTCTGCCGCCTTTTATCAATCAGTAAAATTAGACAGAGTAACGTATGAGTATGAATGACGACGAAGAAGAAACGTTCGATGCAGGACTCCTTCCACTTTCAATGGGCTGTATCACTTTCTTTCATTGGGCAAATAGTTAGTTTCTAAACAGATTATACCCTTCCCTCGTTTGTGCGGCAGGTGTACCCAACGCGTCCTGCACCGCTCCCTCTCCCCGAATGTTGTGTCGGGAATGTGACTGCCCAAAGTCTGTTCCCGACGCGTCCATGATGACCGTACCACCGGCAGCGATTACTTTTTGCGCCAGTGTAATAGTCTCCTTATTATATATTCCTTCGCCGGCAACAGACACAAAAGCTACGGTGTCTTTATCCGGCACAATCTCTTCATTGACGGGAATACCCGCCCGCCGTGCGTCCTCGAGATAAATTTCCGTGGACGAACGCCGATGGGGAACGCCGAAGCCGATGTACGCATTGGCGTAGTTGGCTTTTCCTTGGTCTTTGCCTGCTTTGTCTGATGATAGTTGAAACATAATTCAGTGTCGCTGCATGTAACAAGATGCAATGATACACCTTTTCTTATAAATATCGCCTATGTCTATTGATTTTTCTACGCCTTGCGGCACTCTACACCTATTTGCTTTCGCGGATACTCACGGGGCGCACCGCTCTTTACAAATACCTCCGGATACAGATATAGTCGTCTTTGCCGGTGATGCTTGCAACGATGGTGACGAAGTACAGCTTCGTGATTTCTTCGAATGGTTTGCCGGGCAGCCCGGACAATACAAGCTCTTTGTGCCGGGCAATCATGACTTACCGTTTGAATTGATGCCCACAGAAGCAAAGAAGCGGCTACCCAATGGTATTGCCTATATAGATAAAGGTGAAGTTCTCCTTGATGGCATTCGTTTCTATGTGCTCCCTGCCCGTCCTTGGTTGCATGAACCTGCGCTTATTCCTCCTAATACCGATGTGCTGGTGACGCATGGTGCGCCAAAAGGCATTCTTGATGAAGGCAAATGGGGATGTCCGCTATTGAAGAAGGCGGTGGTGAAAGCAGGCCCCATGATTCATCTATTTGGACATCTTCACGAGCAAGGCGGGCAGACGGTAAGAGTTGGGGATACCGACTTTTATAATGTTTCGTGCGCCAAATAGCCCTCAAAGCGTTAAATATGGCCTCCTTTTGAAAGATTCTTCTCGGAAATGGAAATTTCCGGGGGGCTACCAAGTATTATGCCATTTGTAATGAGGTGAGGATATTTCCAACTGCCTATTATTGTTCAATTAGATTAAACATAGTAACGTATGAGTATTAAGGACGAAGAAGAGTTCGATGGCGGCCCCATCCTGCCACCTGCCGTGTGGTTCGAAACGGAAGGGGGTGTATTCCCCGAAGCGAGTGCTGAACGCATTCTTGGATCCTTTCAGGAAATGGTAACGCGTTTCTTCAAGGAGAACTCTCCCTGGCAATACTATCGCGACACCCGATATTCAATAGTGGCGGTTGTAGTTACCCGGTCCGACAACATTGACGAAGCTCTTTTGCGTTGGCGAGCTTACAATGAACGGGAGGTAGAATGGAAGTGGAATTGGGGGATTGACTGTACGCGGATTGTCGCCGACCCGCGTTACGCCACCTCCTATAAGGGCAAGAGCTACGACTTGATAGTGGGGTTGCTCGATGCCTCCCTCCCTATAAAACAATAAGATCTTATCATCACCTTATATTATATGGAAAGAATAAATGAACGTAAGGGCACAAGCGTGCCGAAAAAAGGACTGTCCAGCGGCTTTGGCCCGATGGACAAGTTGACAACCGGTTGGCATAAAGGAAACCTTATTCTTATAGCCGGACGACCGGCCATGGGAAAGACTCTCTTTGCGCTTAACTTGATCAAGAACGTCGCTATTCGCGACCGCAAGCCCGTTGGCTTCTTCTCGGTGGGAACGACTCGCCGACAATTTACCGACCGCATGCTTTCGGTGATGTATGGTGTGCCGAGCGAAGAGATTTATAACGATAGCCGGCAACTTGTCCATCGGATGCGCGACTTGCAAGATGCTCCTATCTACATAGACGACTCCCCTTCGTTGGCTCTGTCCACATTCTACGACCGTGCCCTCAAGTGGGTGCGACAACGGGGAGTAAGGCTCATCATCGTGGACGATCTGCGACTCATCGAATATGATGGAATGCCTCGTGGCAACTGCCAAGAAGAAATGGAGATGGTTTCGCGATCATTGAAGAGAATGGCCATGGAACTCAACGTGCCCATCATCGCTTTGTCTCAATTGGCCCGTCGCACGGGAAACGGTGAGGAAGAAAAGCTCAATCGTCCACAAATGGATGATTTGCGCAAGTCTGGAAATATGGACCGCCCTGCCGACGTGGTGTGTTTCATTCATCGCCCCGGGTACTACAAAGCCTTTTCATCTGCCGATGGCAAAGATTCACGCGACGTGACACAGATTATCGTTGCCAAAAACAAGAATGGCGCTACCGGACAAATAGCTCTCCAGCTTGCCACTTGATGAAGGCAACTATCGGAATAATATGATACCTTTTTGATATGCGACAGCCTATTAACCCGCTTGCGCGGAGCTATACGGAGAGTATGCCCTCGCGACGCATTTATAAATAACAAAAGTATGAGAACAGAAAATTTCAATGAAGCCTTCTTCGCCCAAATGCGCGAAGAGGAAGTATGGAAGAAGTTGTCGGAAGACTACATCACCAATTTCGTCTGGACGGAAGCCCTGCTGGAACGTTACCGGGACAAGGTTGACTGGAAGCTGCTGTCCGGCAGTAGCTATGTGCTATGGACAGGCAGTATGCTGGAGAAGTTCAAGCTGTCGCTGGATTGGGACGCCTTGTCCGGGAATAGCTCGGGAATCTTGTTCACCCAGGAGAACTTGCGCAAGTATCGTAAGCGCTGGAACTGGATGAAATTGTCGGAAAACGGCAATGTGGTATGGAGCGTGGAGATGCTGGAAGAATTCAAGGATGACATAGACTGGGATGCCTTTGCCGCCGGTGGCTATCATTACCGGAGCGAGAATGAGGCAAAAGTTAGTCCGCAACTCATCTTCGAGAAATATCAGAGTCGTTTCTCGGCAAGCAGGTTCAAGGATTCTCATTTATGGGATACCCTCCTGGAATGCGATAAGGACGAACTTATCAAGAAGATCTTAGCGTAATTTACGGAATGAAGAAGAATATACGAGAAAGATCAGACAAAAAGGGGCATTACCTTTATCAGGCAGCCTGTTTTACGGCACGCGGTGAGCTTCCCCAAGATATAGACATTTACGTCTGCAACGATCAGGATATACATTTGAACTATAAGTGGCCGCGACCTTTTCAGGAAGCTTGCTTTCATGTCATTCGCGGTGACATCAACAAATGTCCGGAACTCGACATAGAGATTGCCATCCGTGACATTGAGGAGCTGAACATTCTTCGGGTCTATGTGAATGATGTATTGCGTGACGACATCAAAGGGTGGGACGCTCCCGAACTGAACGGTCTCTACCACACCGTTCGGTCATGGCTGAATAGGCCAAACCGTGTGTCTGGCTTGGGTATTAACAAAGAATGGGTGACTAACTACTGGGATATGCAGAATCCGGAGACCAATAGCAGAGACATCCAGAGGCCAAAGACGCGGAATAGCTTCTTATTTGAGCAGATGCAATCGGCCTCGATAGAAGAGGTGGAGAATAAGATCATGGAGATATACAAAGAAAAGGAACGAATGGATATTGACGGGTGGTGGCGCCATGATGTTGATTTCGCCCTTCTCCTATACCTTCGGCAGGAGAAGCTTAACGAAGCATTCGCGTGGACGCCCGAAACCGTTCAGCAAGCCATGCATATCCAAGATCGTATCATGGAATGTTACGAACAACTACGTGTTGAGGCTCACGCTACCTATCTCGATATGGAAGCCCGGTTGGCCGACAAACAGGAACGCTTCCTGGATGATTACGAGTTGGATTGTTGGGTGTCCCCCACGTCACAACGAGCCAATGACGCATTTCTTGAACGCGATGAATTTACCAACATCTGGGATGTGCTGGAAATGCCAATAGCGCGCGGCCATGAGTTGCGCTTCGACAAATGGGGAGGGGTGGACAATTGGCGGAGCGACCCCTGCTTCAGCCGCGATATTGGCAGTTGGGCACGTTGTACGCCGGGGTTCAAAGGCGAAGAATTTGCCGACGTGTATATTGGCTACGCCCTACACGCGTTGTGCGACCACTGCTATTGGAGCATACCGGATATTCTCCAGATTGATACCCTGTCGAGTGAGATTATCGTCACGAAGCAGCATCTTGACGAGAAATTATAAAATCATTTATTCAGCAATATACCTCGTGCGGGGTAATTTTGTGCAATGATTTTTTAGACGCTGATGACACGGATGACACGGATTTATATCTTTTAGATCCGTGTCATCAGCGTCTAATGAATTTCGCTTTGTCCGAATGCGCGCCTTTCGCCCCAAGCACAAAAACAGGCCGCACGAAGTATAAACAGCAAATATGAAGAAACAATCCCTTTTCGCGCTCCTCGTGTGCGCACTGTGTTCCGTGACGCGGGCAACGGCCCAACAAGCGACCGCACCCTTTGATTTCGACACGGACTATATGGTCTCCTATCCTACGACGCTCACCGGCCCGTATTCCATATCCGGGTCGCTGACTTCGAAGAACGGAGGCACATACTCCAAAAAGTTCTCCGGACAAGTGAAAGGCGGGGCGCGCGTCGGAGTGTGGACAGGCTCCCTCTCCTTCAACCGCTACTACAACGACAACTATGCCTCTACCGGACAGGCAAGCGTGCGTATCGCCTACAATGACAAAGGCAAGCGAAACGGTACGTATCAGTATTCGTACACGTTGAAAGTGCAACCGTGCAGCTACAACTATCACCAAAGGACGTGGCAATACGGAGCCTTTTCTACACAGGACGCTGTGGTCGCCTCCATGTCGTGCACGTTCAAGGACGGCGTTCTGCACGGACCTCTCACCTTTCGATATACTTATGGTGGAAAGCCGGAGACGCTGTCGGCTACGTTTGTCGACGGCCGGCCGGTAGACACGTTCACCATCGACGGCGCTACGGTGAAGACTGGAAGCGACGGCTATGTTGTCTATTCCAACGAGGCGTCCTCTTCCGGCTTCGCGGACACCTATCAACCCACGGCGGCTCAATTGGATTCCCTGAAAACCTCATGGCAGACGCTATATACCGTAGACGGAGCGAAAGCGGGGAGCATGCACTTTGTCTCTTCGCTCTATGGTGGCCAGCCATTCAACCTCTTTGTGGAGAAAGCGATGGGAGACGACGAAGAGAATCCATTCCCCGATTATCGAATCACCAGCGGCGGCACGCCTATCATGCCTATCGCCTGGAAAGATTACTTCAAGTACTTGACGCGCAAAGGCGCGGCCGAATATGGAACGACTGCCGCGCAGGCGACGGCCAACTATCGACGACGCTTTCAAGACGAGATAGCCCGGCAACGCCAGCAGGAATCGCAGGCGAAACAAGATGCCTCGCTGAAAAGAGGACGTGAACTGCTGAAGCAGTATCCTTACGAACGATTCGCCTCATATGTGTGCCACTTCGGATTCTTGCGGCAATACAACACGGATGAATATGTGTACTACCGTAACGTGCTCTATCCGAAAGACAGTGTCGCGGTCGAGGCGCTCATGGCCGACAAATGGACTGACATGCAAGGAAAGCGATATGATTCGCGGTACGCTGACGACTACAATGCCGGCTTGGAGAAATTGCGGGCGTTGCGACACGAATACCAGTTAGTGCTCGGAGATAGCGTCCCCGAAGACAAACTGATGACATTGTGGAGCGACTCGGCTTTCGTCTTCAACGCGAAGAACCTCTCTTTCGACGGCAGGCAAGAGAACCAGAATCTTTATGCCTATCTGGACTATCTGAAATACCGGAAAGCGGGAGAACGCTTCGTCCGGGCGGAAGCGCCAAACATCACATGGGCGGATGTTTACGATTTCCTCTATACGAACGGCTATCTGAAAGGCGTAGTCGCCGAATCGAGTTCCATCATCTCGCTCAGCAAAGAGCCTTCGTTCCAGAAGAAGATCTTCTTCATCAACGTGGGCGACAAACTGACAAAAGAGAACGTCGTGCGCGACAAACAAACCAAACTGACGGCGTATCTCGCGAGCACATGGAAACGCCGGTACGATAGAGCTGGAACACAGGATGAGTTTATACGGAAGTACTGTAACTACGCTGCCTATCTGGATGAACAGGAGCGGCGGACTGCCACCCCGCGTTCCAACTATATGCGGCTCTACGACGACAAGAAACTAAAGAAAGCCGTCGCGGAGAAGATGCCTGAATTGGCGAATATACTCCAACCCTAAACTTGAGCACCCGGCGAAAGTTGACCTCTCACTTTGGAGCCAGACGCCCGTGAGTAGAGTAGATGGAGGGTGAGATAATGAATGCGTATGGCTACCAACAAACAGGCACAGATTCGTTATCAAGCATTGGACAGACGCTTCAACAACTTTGGCCGACATTACTTCATTGAGGATTTGGTAGAAGCCTGCAATAAAGCTCTATTAGAATATGAAGGAATTTTGGATGGAGTTCGTGAACGCCAAGTCCAGGATGACATTGCCCATAAGGAGAGTGATGCTGGATGGTCCAGCCGCGCTTATTCTAATTTATATAGTGGAAATTAGAGTAAGTGTGCTCCTTATTCCAATTTTTGCCCCAATAATTAGAATAAGGAGTCCTGTTTACCATTGCGATACATCCTTCTCCTCAGCATTGGGAAAGGGATGAATGCGGACGCTAAGAGAAGCTCGTCCGAGCGAAAAGTAGGGCGAAGTAGCGCGAGTTCCTCAGAATTGTTATATCTTTGCGACGCTCTTAATGACGAAGGAAATTTAGAATAGGGACATGGCTTATTCTAATTTTGGCCCCAATAATTAGAATAAGGTCATCGATTATTCCAGAAAGGGAAGAATAAGATGAAGAATTTCAAAGCAGGATACCTCATTGAGCAAGGTGGATACAAAAGTTTCCAGCCTGAGCCTCTTTGCCGTAAGTGGGTCATAGAAGACATGGACGTACTTGCGCTTCTGTCAAAGGCCGACCGCTTCATGGGTCGGCTTGATATGTATTCCGAGTTTATCGACGTGGACTTGTTCATACAGATGTACGTGGCGAAAGAAGCGACTCTTTCCTCGAAAATCGAAGGAACACAAACGACCATGCAGGACGCCTTTCTTGATCGAAGCGATATCGATGAGGAACGACGTGACGATTGGGAGGAAATCCAGAATTATATCAAGGCAATGAACGAGACCATTTCTTTGCTCGATACCTTGCCCTTTTCGACCCGTTTGCTTCGTGAAGCGCATACAATTCTGCTGCAAGGCGTTCGTGGACAGCATAGAGAACCGGGTGAATTTCGGCGTAGTCAAAACTGGATTGGAGGCGTTACCTTGGCTGATGCCGCTTTTATACCACCTGTCTATACAATGGTTGGAGAGCTTATGTCTGACATCGAATTTTTTGCCAATAAGCCAGAATACAACCTTCCTGATCTAATCAAAATCGCTTTGATACATTATCAGTTTGAAACAATTCATCCGTTCCTTGATGGAAATGGCAGAACTGGACGCTTGATGATCACTCTCTACTTGGTGAGCAAAGGTATCTTGAAACGCCCGCTTCTATACCTATCTGCCTTCCTCGAAAGGCATAGAAGGCTGTATTATGATAATCTCATGAAGGTTCGTTTCCAGAATGATATTGCCCAATGGCTAAAATTTTTCCTGACTGGCGTTATTGAAACGTCCCAAAAAGGCGTGGAGACGTTGCAGAATATCATGCATCTGAAAGAAGATGTAGATAAAAAATGCGATGCGCTCGGAAAGCGCGGAGCAGATGCCCGACTTGTGCTCGACTATCTGTATAAACAGCCTGTCATTTCCGTCACAGGAGTTATCGCCTTGATAAACAAGGCACCTCAGACAGCTTATACGCTGATTGCTGATATGGAGAGATTGGGTATTCTCAAGGAAATTACCGGAGCGCATAGGAACAAACTCTACTCTTTCGATTCATATCTTGATTTATTCCAAACGCTATGAACAGAGTGACATTGAAAAGTCGTTGAAGACACTGTCATGAAGACTTTAGCAACAAAATTGTTTTATGTAACTGTGGCGATCCACAGATGAGTTTGTTAACGATGATAAAGAGAGGAAACTATAGCGATGATTATACAATTAGTAGAAAATCAGCGTGATCTCACTAAGTGTGACGCCATAATAGAATCATTAAAAAAGGGGAATCATACCGCACTTCCTCAAAAAGTGATGCTTGAAATATGCCATGCCGCTAAATTCTTATCCCTCTATCCTGTCGATTATGACGTACTCAAAAGTGAAGCTCCTGATTTTATTCTCACGAATCGGGAGGGGCAACGAATAGGATTGGAATTGTGCAGGCTTGTCAATGACAGGCAAGATACAATAGGATTCTATCAAGGTATTTTTAGAAACATAGAGAAAGAACTTCCGAATTATAATGTTCCAAAGTCCTTTATAGAGATTACCCTAAACTTAAAAACTCTTTTGGGTGAAGTGAATAAATGGGAACAAAGAATGCATATAAAGGCAGTAAAGCCTTGTTTAACTCAGGAAGATCGGAAACAACTGCAATCTTCTTTCATGAATATGATTTTGCGCAAGATTGAGGGCAATAACAGTCTGGAAGATGAATATATTAGCTTTCTCTTCAATGGAAGGTCGGTTGTGGAAGACATTAGAGTGCGTATCCATAGCACAATGTCTTTGGTAACCAACTTTGGTGCTTATCCAAAGCTCTTAACTGAAGAAGCCATTAGGAACATGATAGCGAAAAAGAACCAGAAAGTCATCTCATATAAGAAGTCTTCCTGTAGAGAAATTTGGCTCTTGATAATTACGGGAAATGTAGGATCAGAATCATACAGACTGGACGATTTGGGTAATATATCGATTGATTCAGCTTTCGACAGAATGTTTATATTGGCCGATTTTTGCAGTCGGATATATGAGATGAGATGATCTGGATACGCTCGTCCGAGCGAAAAGTGCGGCGAAGTAGCGCGAGTTCCTCAGAATTGTTATATCTTTGCGACGCTCGCGAGGAATAAACCTGAAAACCCAGCCTGTGGATATACTCGATAACGTGAACCGTATCGTCCAGGCCGATCTGGCCGACGTAGTGACGAAAGGCGATAAGCTATCTATCGCCGCGGCCTGTTTTTCTATCTATGCCTACCAAGCCTTGAAGAAACAATTGGATGGCATCGAGGAGTTGCGGTTTATATTCACGTCGCCCACTTTCTTGCGAGAGAAAGCTTCGCGGGAGAAACGAGAATTCTACATCCCCCGGCTCAACCGCGAACGTTCGCTGTATGGTACGGAATTCGAGATGCGACTACGCAATGAGCTGACACAGAAAGCCATCGCACGGGAGTGTGCGAAGTGGATTCGCGAAAAAGTGAAATTCCGATCCATCGCGACCGACGGGGTGATCAACTCTTCCCTGAACATCGAGCAAACCGATGGGGGATACTCCTATATGCCCATCAATGGCTTTACCACCGTCGACCTGGGCGGTGAACGCGGCAACAACATCGCTACTCCAACAACCAAGTTTTCGCACTCGGAAAGCAGGCAGCTCCTCGATACGTTCAACCAGATATGGAACGACAAGAGTTTGCTGCGTGACGTCACCGAACAAGTTCTCGAAGGCATTACCGCCGCCTACCAAGAGAATGCCCCGGAGTTCGTTTACTTCGTGGCGCTATACAATATATTCAACGAATTTCTCGACGACATCAGCGAGGACGTGCTGCCCAACGAGGCGATAGGCTTCAAGAAGACCGCGATATGGAGCAAGCTCTACGACTTCCAGCGCGACGCCGCCTTGGGCATCATCAACAAGCTGGAGAAATACAATGGCTGCATACTGGCCGATAGTGTCGGACTGGGAAAGACTTTCTCCGCCCTCGCCGTCATCAAGTACTACGAATTGCGCAACCGCAACGTATTGGTACTCTGCCCCAAAAAACTTGGAGAGAACTGGGATACCTTCAAGGAAAACTATCTCAATAACCCCATAGCCGCCGACCGCCTCAACTACGACGTGCTCTATCATACCGACCTGTCGCGTGAGAAAGGGGAATCCAACGGCCTTAACCTGGCCAGGCTGAATTGGAGCAACTACGACCTCGTGGTGATTGACGAGAGCCACAACTTCCGCAATGGCGGCAACCGTTCGGGACGAGGCGACGACAAACAAGAGAACCGCTACCTGCGGTTGCTCAACAAGGTCATCCGCCAAGGCGCAAAGACAAAAGTGCTCATGCTCTCGGCCACACCGGTCAACAACGGCTTTTCCGACCTCCGTCACCAATTAGAGCTGGCCTACGAGGGCGACAGTTCGCTGATCAACGACAAGCTGGAAACCTCAAAGTCCATCGACGTAGTGTTCCGCAACGCGCAAACCGCCTTCAACAAATGGAGCAGGCTCGCGCCCGAGGAGCGTACTACCGAGGAGCTGCTACGCACCTTGGACATCGACTTCTTCACGCTGCTCGACAACGTGACGATAGCACGCTCGAGAAAGCATATAGAGAAGTACTACGACACCAAGGCCATCGGCAAATTTCCCCAGCGCATGAAGCCCGTCACGTTGCATCCGTCGCTCACCGACCTGCCATCGGCAGCCGATTACGACCAGATCTACGCCTCGCTGACCCGGCTCAACCTCGCCGTGTACATCCCGACAGAATTCCTGCTGGACAGCAAGCGGGCGAAGTATGTAGATCCCGATACGAATATCGACCGGGCAGGACGGGAGGTGGGACTGCGGCGACTGATGAGCATCAACCTGCTCAAGCGATTGGAAAGCTCCGTAGCCTCGTTCCGTATCACGCTGGGACGGATACGAAACTTGGTGGACGGCACCATATCGAGCATCGACCGATATATGGAAGGCGGGAAATCGACTTTCGCGTCGACGAGTATAGGACGATTAGACGAGCGCGAGTTTGACACCGATGATACGAATACCGACTTCTTTGGCGAAACCGGACGGATACTGGACATCGACCTGGCCGACATGGATTACATCTCCTGGAGGGAGAGACTCGCCGAAGATTCGGGCATCCTCGCCGTGCTGGCCTCCATGGTGGAAGACATAACGCCCGAGCACGACACCAAACTACTGACGCTGCTCGACGGGATAGCCAAGAAGATAGAACACCCCATCAATGCGGGCAACCGAAAGGTGCTGATATTCTCGGCTTTCTCAGACACGGCGGAGTATCTTTACGCCAACATCGCGGCAGCCGCCAAGGAACGCTTCGGAATGGACACGGCGATGATCACCGGGACGACGGACGGACGTTCCACCCTCAAGCTCAAGCGCGCGGACATGAACACCATCCTCACCCTTTTCTCCCCGATCTCCAAGGACAAGCGGCTGCTTATGCCCCACAGCGAGGACGAGATCGACATACTCATCGCCACCGACTGTATCTCCGAAGGACAGAACCTGCAGGATTGCGATTATTGCGTCAACTACGACATACACTGGAACCCCGTGCGCATCATACAGCGCTTCGGACGCGTCGACCGCATAGGCAGCCGAAACGAGAAGATACGATTGGTCAACTTCTGGCCGAATGTAGATCTGGACAAATACCTCGAGCTGAAAGGGAGGGTGGAGACGCGCATGAAAGCCAGCGTGATGACGGCCACGGGCGACGACAACCCCATAGACCCCGACGAGCAAGGCGACCTCGACTACCGCAAGGAGCAACTGCAACGCTTGCAGAACGAGGTGGTCGATATGGAGGAGATGCAGTCGGGAGTATCCATCATGGACTTGGGCCTCAACGAATTTAGGCTCGACCTGCTCGAGTATGTCGGCCGACACGGCGATCTCGACGGCACCCCCTTTGGCCTGCACGCTGTAGTGGCAGCCAGTGACGACACGCCGAGAGGGGCGATATTCATCTTGAAGAACCGCGACGAGCGTGTCAACACGCACCGGAAGAATCGGCTCCATCCATTCTATATGGTTTATGTCAAGGACGACACCACCGTACACGTCGACCACTTGCATCCCAAACGGTTGCTGGATATCCTGCGAGGACTCTGCAAGGGAAAGGAGGAACCGAACCTCCGGTTGTGCAAGCTGTTCAACGCCGAGACACGCGACGGCAAGGAGATGAGCCGCTACTCCTGCCTGCTCGGACATGCCGTGGAATCCATCGTCAGCGTCAGCCAGGTGGATGACATGGATCGTTTCCTCTCGGGCAAGCAAGTCTCTTTTGTCGGCGATACCGTCGACGGATTGGACAATTTTGAACTGATCTGTTTCGTGGCCGTCAACTAAGGAACGTAAAGGATATGCTTGGATTACCTCCATCGACACACATCAATAGGCCACTCCCGAAAAGGGCGATATTCGAACGCTTCAAGCCGCGGCTGGAGGCGAGACGACTGTTCGACGGACAGGTCGGTCGGCTCACCATCGTGGCGGAGATCTCCCCGCAGACGGTAAACCTCGCTCCAACGGAGGAGGTGGCTGCCATATATGCGATTCACGTCGGACTGAAAACGGCCGACTGCGACAAACGGAACATCGCCCTGCTCGCCCAGCTGATAGACCAACGTATGCTGTTCGTCATGCAATATAAGGAGGAGGCGTGGATGGCCGTGTACAAGGCCGGAAGGGTGCTGCTGTCGGAACCCGCGCCAATGGAGCACCTCACGCTAAGCCTCGGCGGCCTCGACCTCGGGGCGGCCTGGCGGAACATCGTGGCCACGGTGGGCGCTATCGACCTCGGCGAGAACGACGACATCGACGATGCTATCGCACGAAAGGAACAGCTCGAAAAGCTTGCCCGGCGGATCGACTGCCTGAAAAAGCAAGCGCGCCGGGAGACGCAGCCCCGACGCAAGTGGATATTGGTGGAGGAGATTAAGAAACTGGAAATAGAATTGAAGATACTTGAATAGAATATGAATAAAGAAGAAAAGCTTAGTATGCGCACGCCGGACTTGACGGAGCGGAATTATGAGGCATTGGCCCAACTCTTCCCGAACGCCGTGACCGAGACTGTCGATGCCGACGGTCGTGTGGTACGTGCCATCGATGCCGACGTGCTGCGGCAAGAGATAAACGCCCACGTCGTGGAAGGCAAGGAGGAACGCTACCAGTTCACTTGGCCGGACAAGAGGAAGTCGGTCCTGCTGGCCAACGCGCCACTTGCCGCCGCCCTGCGTCCCTGCCGGGAGGAGAGCGCGGATTTCGATACCACCGAGAACCTCTACATCGAGGGCGACAACCTCGACGTGCTGAAACTCCTGCGCGAGACGTACCTCGGAAAGGTGAAGATGATCTATATCGACCCGCCATACAACACGGGGAACGACTTCGTGTACAACGACGACTTCGCCGAGGATCGAAACGAATACCTCAGCCGCGACCATCAATACGACGAGGAGGGCAACCGCATGGTGAAGAACCTCGATAGCAACGGACGATTCCACACCGACTGGCTGAATATGATCTATCCGAGACTAAGGGTCGCAAGGGATCTGCTACGAGAGGATGGGGTGATATTTATTTCGATAGATGACAACGAGGTGCAGAATCTGAGAAAGGTTTGTGATGAGGTGTTTGGGGAGGAGAATTTTGTGGCACAATTTATTTGGGAACGAAGAGTGACAAGAGAAAATAGGAAGGCTGTATCTACGCGATGTGAGTATATACTTTGTTTTACGAAAAGTAGCACAGAGCAGGATATTGGTTTATTATCAATGAATGAAGATGCCATAGAAAGATATAAAAACCCAGATAATGATCCTCGGGGAATATGGACTTCAGTTCCTGCAATAGCTCAAGCAGGACATGCAACTAAAAATCAATTCTACACATTAATTACGCCTGCGGGACGGGAATTGCTACCCCCATCAGGCTCTTGTTGGCGATTTACGCATGAAAAGATGCAAGAAGCCATAGATGATAATAGAATCTGGTTTGGGATTGATGGCAATGGCGTACCCCGCATAAAGAAATTCTTAAACGAAGGGAAACAAGGTTTAACTCCGGAAACCTTGCTTTCTGCAAATACTGTAGGAACGAATGATACTGCAAAAAGAGAAACGGTGAATCTGTTTGAAGGGATGGCACTCTTTGAAACTCCAAAGCCCGTATCACTATTAACTCATTTGATTAACATCAGTAATGCAAATAACGACTCCCTCATCCTCGACTTCTTCTCCGGCTCCGCTACCACCGCCCACGCCGTGATGCAGCTCAACGCCGAGGATGGTGGCCACCGCAAACACATCATGGTGCAGCTCCCCGAGCTTACTGACGAGAACAGCGAAGCCCACAAAGCAGGTTATGCGAACATCTGCGAAATCGGCAAAGAGCGCATCCGTCGCGCCGCTGCCAAGATCAAGGCCGAGAAGCGCGCCAAAGCTGATAAAGACGGTCTCTTCGCCGACCATACCGATACGCAAGACTACGGTTTCCGCGTGCTGAAGCTCGACAGCAGCAATATGAAGGACGTGTACTACACGCCCGGCGAGCTGGTGCAGATGGGCTTCGACCTGGAAGGATTCGCCGACAACATCAAGGCGGACAGGAGCGGGGAGGACTTGCTGTTCCAAGCCATGCTGGAGCTGAACATTCCGCTCTCGGCGCGGATACGCGAGGAAGACGGTATCTTCTACGTGGACGACAACTACCTGATAGCCTGCTTCAGGCAGGTCGACATGGAGACGCTGACGGCTATCGCCAAGCGAAAGCCCTACTACGCCGTGTTCCGCGACAGCAGCTTTGTGAACGACAGCGCCATGGTGAACTTCGAGCAAGTGTTCAAGACGTATAGTCCCGATACGAGAAGGAGGGTGCTGTGATGAAGAAAATCTCGATACGACTCTTTGGCGACAGGGAAGTCCGTGCCGTGTGGGACGACGAAAGTCCGAAAAAGTGGTTCTCCGCGAAGCTGAAACTCGGGGGCAACCAACTGGGTAGTGTGACTACCCAGTTCAAAATTGCTGCTCCCGATGAAAGACGGCACGCCGCCAACGTGCTGGATTACGACGATATCGTGGAAGGGGAGGACGGACAATGAAGTTTCAATTCAAGATACAGCCTTTCCAGACAGAGGCCACCGAGGCCGTGGCGCGCGTGTTCGCCGGACAAGCCAATCGCGACGCTAACAGGTACCGCCGCGACGTGGGCAAGCGGGGAGGCTCCGCCGGGATGGACGATATATTCGCCCAAGACGACGAACTGGAGGCCGGCTACCGCAACGCCACGGTGGAGCTTAGCCGGGAGGAGCTGCTGCGCAACATACGCGCCGCGCAATTGAAGAACAACCTCGCCCTATCCCCGCAATTGGAGGAGGGACTGGGCGCGGTGAGCCTCGACGTGGAGATGGAGACGGGCACAGGCAAGACGTACGTCTATATCAAGACCATGTTCGAGCTGCACAAACGTTACGGCTGGGGGAAGTTTATCGTAGTGGTGCCCTCCATCGCCATTCGCGAGGGGGTGAAGAAGTCGTTCGAGATGACGCAAGACCACTTCATGGAGATGTACGGGCTGAAGGCGCGCTTCTTCGTCTACAACTCCTCAAACCTCCACCAGCTGGACGAATTCGCACAGAGCGCCGGCATACACGTGATGATCATCAACACGCAGGCGTTCAACACCACCATGAACGAGGAGAAGAACGTGGCCGGACGGGGAGGCAACGAAGCGGCGAGGATTATCTATTCCAAACGCGACGAGTTCGGCAGCCGCCGACCCATCGACGTGATCAAGGCCAACCGCCCCATCATCATCCTCGACGAGCCGCAGAAGATGGGCGGCAAGGCGACGCAGAACGCGCTGAAGAGAAACTTCAACCCGCTCTTCTCGCTCAATTACTCGGCCACGCACAAGACGCGACACAACCTCGTCTACGTGCTCGACGCCCTCGACGCCTTCCGGAAACGGCTGGTCAAGAAGATCGAGGTCAAGGGCTTCGAACTGAACAACCTGACGGGGACAAACCAATACATCTACGTGGAGGCCATCAAGGTAGACGCCAGGAAAGCTCCCCGCGCGCGCCTGGAGTTCGAGAAGAGGACTGGAAGCGGTATCAAGCGCCAGATAAGCCTGTTCGTCGAGGGCGACAGCCTTTACGAGGCGTCGGGCAAGCTGGAAGAGTACAACGGCGTGTCGGTGGTGGAAGTCGATCCCCGAAGGGGTGCAGTGACCTTCTCCACGGGGCTAAGTCTCTCGGCGGGACAGGCCAGTGGCAATGTGCACGAGGAGGACGTGCGGCGGATACAGATCCGCGAGACAATATACTCCCACTTCGAGAAGGAGGAGAGGCTGTTCGGGCAAGGCATCAAATGCCTGTCACTCTTCTTCATCGACGAGGTAGCCAAGTATCGCCAATACGACGAGGAGGGACACGAGGCGCTCGGCAAGTACGGACGCATGTTCGAGGAGGAATATCGGGCGGCAGTGGACGAGCGGCTCTCACTCTTCCCGTCGGCTTATCAGGATTACCTCCGCGGCATTGACACGCACGACACCCATCGCGGCTACTTCTCCGTCGACAAGCGGGGACGGGCGGTGGACAGCGCGCTCAAGCGGGGAAGCGACTCCTCGGACGACATCTCGGCCTACGACCTGATCCTGAAGAACAAGGAGCGGCTGCTCTCGTTCGACGAGCCGACACGTTTCATCTTCTCCCACTCCGCACTACGCGAGGGCTGGGACAATCCGAACGTGTTCCAGATCTGCACGCTCAAGCACTCCGACAACGCTACCGCCAAACGGCAGGAGGTGGGACGAGGCTTGCGACTCTGCGTGGACCAGACGGGCGCACGCCAGGACACGGAGGCTTGCGGCGAAGAGCAGGTGCACGGCGTCAACACGCTGACGGTGGTGGCGAGCGAGAGCTACGCCAACTTCGTGGCGGGGCTGCAAAGCGAGATCCAAGAGGAACTATACGCACGCCCCACCAAGGCAAGCATCGAATACTTCGAGGGGAAACGAATCCTGCTGGACGAGGGGGCGAGGACGGTAACCAACGCCGAGGCGAAAGCCATCTACAACTACTTGGTGCGCAACGCCTATATAGACGACGACGGTACGGTGACCGACACCTACCGCGACGCGGCGGCCAACGGTACGCTGGCTCCGTTGAAGGAGGAGCTGCTGCCAATGGGCGAAGCGATACACCGGCTGGTACAAGGCATCTTCGACCCCGGCGCGCTGGCCGGGATGATGAGCGACGGGCACGGGACAAAGATCACCGACAATCCGTTGAACGACAACTGGAAAGATTTCCAGGAGCTATGGGAACGCATCAACAAGCGCTATGCCTATATCGTGGACTTCGACAGCGACGAGCTGATCGAAAAATCCATCCGCGAAATCAACGACAAGCTCGCGGTGGCCAGCCTATCGTACACCCTCACGCAAGGGGAGCAGGAAGGGACGGAATTCAACCGGACAAAGACAAGCACCAAGCGGCTGGAACGCACGGCGGGAGGAACGGCAAGGTACGACCTCATCGGAAAGATCGCAGCCGACACCCAGCTTACCCGGAAGAGCGTGGCAGCCATACTCGCGGGTATCCGCCCGCAAATGCTCTACCTCTTCGGCAAGAATCCCGAGGAGTTTATCGCCAAGGTGACGCGACTCATCAACTCGCAGAAGGCGGCGGTAGTGGTGGATCACATCACTTACACGCCCAGCCGGGAGGAACCTTACTCGCAGGAAATCTTCAACATGAGCCGCACGTCGGACGAGTACGCCAAGGCGTTCCGCGCGCGACACGCCATACAGGACTATGTCTTCACCGACGGCATGGCGGCGGAAAGCGGTGAACTAAAGTTTGCCCGAGATCTCGACACGGCCGACGAGGTGGTGGTGTACGCCAAGCTGCCGCGAGGCAACAAAGGATTCTACATCCCCACACCCGTAGGGAACTATTCGCCCGACTGGGCCATCACGTTCAAGAAAGGGAGCGTGAAGCACATCTTCTTCATAGCCGAGACCAAGGGTTCGATGGAAGAGCTTGACCTGCGCGGATTCGAAGCGGGAAAGATCCGTTGCGCCAAAAAGCTCTTCAACGAAATCAGCACCCACGACGTGAAGTACGGCGAGGTGGACACCTACCAACGGCTCCTACAGATCATGGAGTCGTTGTGAAACTTCAGACGCGGACAACACGGATCCGTGAATAGATCCGCGTCGTCCGCGTCCAAAAGAGATAGCCTGGTGGAGGGCTTAATTCTTGATGCTCAATCTTCCTTCAGCGCCTTCAGCACGTCGGGCATCAGGGCGGCGAGGGTATGCTCGGTCTGTGCGGTATAGACGTTGCCGTCGACCACAGCGGGGGCATCGGTGGCCACGAGATTCTGCACCGCGTCTTTCACGTAGGGATGCAGGGCGACGCGTCGGCCTTTGCATCCGGCCAGGTCGTTGAAGAACACGGCCGCTCCGCAGTGTCCGATAAGCAGCTTGCCTTTGTCGGCGAAGGCGGCCATCGCGGCCAGCATGTCGCGGTTGTAGGGCTTGTCGGCGTTGGCGGCCCAGGTAGGCACGGCGTCGCCGCAGGCGAATACGAGGGCGTCGTACTCGTCTTCCTTGCCAATGAGTTCGCGGATCGGGGCGTCGGCCTCAAGGGCTATGCCCGAGTTGGCCTTGACGCACGTGTTCTCGGCCACGGCATACACGGTGTAGGGGATGCCATTCTCGTAGAAGGCTTCCAGGTAATTGAACAGGCCGTACCCGTTCACGGGGTTGACGGCCAATACTGCTACTTTCTTTGCCATATCGATTCTTGTTTTTAAGTTGACGAAGACGCTATTGTCTTGTAATGGATTAACGGTCCGGCTCGGCAAAATGTTGCGATGTTTAGAACGTCAGAGTCTTAGGCTCGCTGTCGTGCGAGGCGAAGGTGGCGGTGGTGTTGGTCATGTAGAGCACCTCGGTGTAGTCGCCTTCGGCGGTGTATCCGCGTTTCTGCAATTCTTCGTTGGTGTCGATCACGTGTTGCTTGGCTTCCAGGCGTTTGTCTTCCACCAGCGTGGTGGAGATGCGGAGCCAGCTGTTCCCGTCGAAGGCGCAGATGGCCACGTGCGGGTTTCGCGCGATTTGCTTCGATACTTTCTTGGGGTAGCCGGTCTGTATGTAGAGGTGTCCCTCGTACAGGTCGATGGCACTGAATGGGCGTACCTGTGGCTGGTCGCCGTCGATGGTCGCGATGAAGAACATGCGACACTTCTTCAAGAATTCGTAAACTTCTTCCATACTATTCGTAGTGTTTTAGTTGTTAGGGGAGGCTCCCCCGGGGGAACCTCCTTATCGTACTGAACGATGCGCGAATATAGCATATTCGGAGCGGCCGCGGAAGTGCACGGAAGCCGCGACAGCCATCTTTAACCTCTTTTACACGTCAGTCGCGAATCACCGCCCCGGGCAGGACGACGTGTTCGGACAAGCCGTCTTATTATTATGTTTCGCGAACATAATGTTTTAAAAACATAATGGCAAGCTTTGGAACGAAAAACTGTCGGTCGCTCCCTCTACGGCTTTGATATATCCCATGCCGGGGTAGGCGATGTGCATGCCCGCCACGGGAATGTTGTGCTTGGCGGCGAAGCGGAGTACGCGCAGGCGGGTCTGGGCGGCGAGGACGGGGTCGGTGTCGTAGGTGACGGAGACTTGCGGGTAGGGCATCTGTATGGCCATGGCGTGGGCCAGGTCGCCCCAGATGAGCAGTTGCTCGCCTTGGGAGCGGATGAGGCAGGCCACGTGTCCGGGGGTGTGCCCGGGGGCGTCGATGAGGATGAAGTCGTCGGGCGAGTCATTCTTCGCTTCCAGCTGCTTGGGGCGTATGAGGCGCACGCGTCCTTGGTAGGCTTCGAGGGCGTTGACGACGGATTGTTGCTGTTTCGTGTCTACCCAATACTCCTTTTCCGCTTGCGCGATCAGCACGCGGGCGTTGGGAAACGCGGGCTTCCCGTCGGGCGTGGTCATGCCTCCGATGTGGTCGCCGTGGGCGTGGGTGATGACGAGCGTGCCGATCTCCTCGGGCTTCACGCCTACGGCGGCGAGGTTCTCCTTCAGCCGTCGGCCGAAGCCGGTGTCGAAGAGGACATTATGCCCGTCGGGCATTTTTAGCAGGAAGGCGTTCACGGCGTTGGGGTAATTGCCCTCGGGCATGGTCCGCTTCATCATCTCGGGGGTGGCTCCTATCAGGATGGAGGCGTTGCCTTGTCCTTGGTTCTCGGACAGGAGGACGACCTCGTACGCGCCCACCTTGTGGACGAACGGTTTGGTGGAGGCGGCTTCCTGCGCGCCTCCCATCAGCGGCACGGCCGCCAGCAACAGGGTCTTGAATGGTTTCATCATAAGAGAGCGATTTTTTTTAAGTTTGGCGCAAATATAAGGAAAAAAGCGGGAACTGACCTTGCTTTTGGATATGGAAGAGGCTTGCGGCACTGTTTTTTATGAGAAAAGTGAAAGCTTGCTTGGCGATTCGACACTCTTTTCATACCTTTACGGCCTTGTAAAGAATAGTGTAACATCGTATTCATATAAAGACAATAGCAATGACCTTAGTTGAACGCTTTTTAAAGTACGTTAGTTTCGACACGCAGTCGGACGAATCGACTGGCGTGACGCCCAGTACGGCCAAGCAGATGGCTTTCGCCGAATACTTGAAGACGGAGCTGGAAGCCCTGGGGCTGGAGGAGATCACGCTCGACGAGCACGCCTACCTCTTCGCCACCCTTCCCGCCAACACCGACAAGGAGGTTCCCACCGTGGGATTCATCGCCCACTTAGATACCAGCCCCGACATGAGCGGAGCCGGAGTGTCGCCCCGCGTGGTGGAGAAGTACGACGGCTCGGACATCACGCTCTGCGCCGACGAGAACATCGTCCTGTCGCCCAAGCAATTCCCCGAGTTGCTGGAGCATAAGGGCGAGGACCTGATAGTGACCAATGGAAAGACCCTGTTGGGCGCCGACGACAAGGCGGGCATCGCCGAGATCGTGTCGGCCATGGCCTACCTCAAGGCGCATCCCGAGATCAAGCACGGGAAGATACGCGTGGGCTTCAACCCCGACGAGGAGATAGGCGAGGGCGCCCATCGGTTCGACGTGGAGAAGTTTGGCTGCGCGTGGGCATACACCATGGACGGCGGCGAAGTGGGCGAGCTGGAGTTTGAGAATTTCAACGCCGCGGCCGCCAAGATCACCTTCAAGGGACGCAACGTGCACCCGGGCTACGCCAAGAACAAGATGCTGAACTCCATGTTCATCGCCAACCGCTTCATCAATATGCTGCCGGCCGCCGAGCGTCCCGAGCATACCTCGGGATACGAGGGCTTCTTCCACCTCACCGGCATACAGGGCGACGTTGAGCGAACCACCCTCTCGTACATCGTACGCGACCACGACCGTGCCCGCTTCAATGTGCGCAGGGGGGAGCTGTTCCGCCTGAAGAACCAGCTGAACTTCGAGTACGGTGAGGGCACGGTGACCCTCGAACTGCGCGACCAGTACTACAACATGCGCGAGCAGATAGAGCCGGTGATGCACATCATCGATATCGCCTCCTCGGCCATGGAGGCCGTGGGCGTGAAACCCAACGTGAAGCCGATACGCGGCGGGACGGACGGGGCGCAGCTCTCGTTCAAGGGGTTGCCCTGTCCCAATATCTTCGCCGGCGGACTGAACTTCCACGGACGCTACGAGTTCGTGCCCATCCAAAGTATGGAGAAGGCCATGAAGGTGGTGGTGAAGATCGCCGAACTAATCGCTAAATAGAATTGTCAAGGGGGCGATTCCCCCTTGACAACTCGCCAACAAAAGAAAAATAAAGAATGAAAACTACTCCATTTACACAGAAGCACCTGGCGCTGGGCGCCAAAATGCACGAGTTCGCGGGCTATAACATGCCCATAGAGTACACCGGGATTATCGACGAGCACCTGGCGGTCTGCCACGACGTGGGCGTGTTCGACGTGTCGCACATGGGCGAGTTCTGGGTCAAGGGACCCGGGGCACTCCCTTTCTTGCAGAAAATTACCTCCAACAACGTCGCGGCGCTCACCATCGGCAAGGCGCAGTACACCTGCTTCCCCAACGACCGGGGCGGCATCGTGGACGACCTGCTGGTGTACCGCTACGAGGCGGAGAAGTACATGCTGGTGGTGAACGCCGCCAACATAGAGAAGGATTGGGACTGGTGCGTGGCGCACGCCATCGAGGGCGCCGAGCTGGAGAATGCCTCCGATCGCATGGCGCAGCTTGCCGTGCAGGGACCAAAGGCCATCCACGCCTTGCAGAAGCTGACGGATATAGACCTCAGCACCATACCTTATTACGCCTTCGAAGTGGGCACGCTGGCCGGACAGCCCGACGTCATCATCTCCAACACCGGCTACACCGGAGCGGGAGGTTTCGAGCTTTACTTCTATCCCCAGGTTGCCGACGCCATCTGGGACGCCGTGTTCGAGGCGGGAGCGGAGTTCGGCATCAAGCCCGTGGGCTTGGGCGCGCGCGACACGTTGCGTCTCGAGATGGGCTTCTGCCTCTATGGCAACGACCTCGACGACACCACCTCGCCCATCGAGGCGGGACTGGGCTGGATCACCAAGTTCGTGGACGGCAAGGACTTCACCTCCCGTGCCCTGCTGGAGAAGCAGAAGGCCGAGGGCGTAAGCCGCAAGCTGGTGGGCTTCGAGATGGTGGACCGCGGTATCCCCCGCCAAGGCTACAACCTGCACAGCGCCGAAGGGGAGGAGATGGGCGTGGTGACCTCGGGAACCATGTCGCCCATCCGTAAGATAGGCATCGGCATGGGGTACGTCAAACCCGAACAGAGCAAGCCGGGCACGGAGATTCTCGTCGACCTGCGCGGACGCAAGCTGCGGGCCACGGTGGTGAAACCGCCGTTCAGGAAATGATCGACAATTAATCGTGGAAGGGGAGTTCACCACAGAGGACACAGAGTTGCGCAGAGTTTTTTAATTAATATCTCCTCGCTCTCCGTGGCGAAGTAAGTTAAAAAACTCTGCGCAACTCTGTGTAATCTGTGGTGAACTCCCCCGCTAATCACTCATCACTAATCACTACTCAACTTGTCCCATCTCCCTACACTCGTCACCGACCTTGCCCTAATCCTTATCTGTGCCGGCATCATGACGCTGATCTTCAAGAAACTGAAGCAGCCGCTGGTACTGGGCTATGTGGTGGCTGGCTTCCTGGCCAGCTCGCATGCCCCCTTCCTGCCGTCGGTGATCGACACGAACAACATTAACACTTGGGCAAACATCGGCGTTATCTTCTTGCTCTTCGCCCTGGGGCTGGAATTCAGCTTCAAGAAAATCATGAAGGCGGGAGGCGCCGCGGTCATCGCCACGTTCACCATCATCGTCTGCATGATCCTGCTGGGCGAGGGCGTCGGCTCGCTATTCGGCTGGCACCGCATGGATAGCCTCTTCTTGGGCGGCATGATAGCCATGTCGTCGACTACCATTATCTATAAGGCGTTCGAGGACATGGGGCTGCGCGGCAAGCGGTTCACCGGACTGGTGCTGAGCATCCTCATCCTGGAGGACCTGTTGGCCATCGTGCTGATGGTGATGCTCTCCACCATGGCGGTGAGCACCACCTTCGAGGGCGAGGAGATGCTGCTGAGCATCGGCAAGCTGGTGTTCTTCCTCATCCTTTGGTTCGTGGTGGGCATCTACCTGATCCCTTTCTTCCTACGGAGATGCCGCAAGCTGATGAACGAAGAGACGCTGCTCATCGTGGCGCTCGGCCTCTGCTTCGGCATGGTGGTGGTGGCCTCGAGCGCGGGATTCTCGGCGGCTTTCGGGGCGTTCATCATGGGTTCCATCCTTGCCGAGACCATCGAGGCCGAGACCATCGACCGCTTGGTGAAGCCGGTGAAGAACCTCTTTGGCGCCATCTTCTTCGTGTCGGTGGGTATGATGGTGGATCCCGACATGATCGTGGAGTATGCCCGTCCCATCGCCGTCATCACCTTGGCGGTCATCGTGGGACAGGCCACTTTCGGCACGCTTGGCGTGCTGCTGGCGGGCAAGCCGCTGAAGATGGCGATGCAGTGCGGATTCAGCCTGACGCAGATTGGCGAATTCGCCTTCATCATCGCCATGCTGGGCAAGTCGCTGGGAGTGACGAGCGACTTCCTCTACCCCGTGGTGGTGGCGGTTTCGGTCATCACCACGTTCCTCACTCCCTATATGATAAAGATGGCGGAACCCACCTCCAACTTTGTGGATAAGCACCTGCCAGGCTCGTGGAAACGCTTGCTGGCCAACTATGCCTCGGAGTCGCAGGTGGCGGTGAATCACGAGAGCCTGTGGCGGAAACTGCTGATGGCGATGGTGCGTATCACGGTGGTCTACTCCATCGTCAGCGTCGCCATAGTCGTTCTCTCGTTCCGCCTGCTGATGCCTTTCCTGCGCGAGAGCCTGCCGCACTTCTGGGGATCGTTGCTGGGGGCGGTGGTCACCATCGTCTGCATCGCGCCTTTCCTGCGGGCCATCATGGTGAAGAAGAACCACTCGGTGGAGTTCACCACCTTGTGGCACGAGAGCCGCAACAACCGTGCGCCGCTGGCCTTCACCATCATGGTGCGCATCGCCATCGCCGCCTCGTTCGTGGCGTTCGTCATCTCCAGCCTGTTTCCCATCTCGGTGGGGGCGGTCATCGGTATCGCCGTCTTCCTGGTGTTGCTTATGGTGTGGTCGAGGTTGCTCAAGAAACAATCCATCCTGATCGAGAGACGATTCTTCCAGAATCTCCGTTCGCGCGACATGCGGGCCGAATACCTGGGACAGAAGAAGCCTGAGTATGCGGGCCGGCTGCTCTCGCACGACCTGCACCTGGCCGATATCGACCTGCCCGCCGAATCGACCTGGGCGGGCAAGACACTGACGGAGCTAAGCATCGGACGGACATTCGGCGTGCGTGTGGTATCCATACTCCGCGGAAAGCGGCGCATCAACATCCCCGGAGGCACCGTACGCCTATTTCCCATGGACAAGCTGCAAGTGATAGGCACCGACGAGCAACTGAACGCTTTCGGGCAGGCGATGAGCGACGGGGCGAAGCCTGACTGGGAGGCGTACGAGCGGAGCGAGATGGTGCTGAAGGAGTTCATCGTCGACGAGGATTCGCCTTTCCTTGGGAAGACGATCCGCGAATCGGGTATCCGCGACCAGCATCACTGCACGGTAGTGGGCTTGGAGAGCGACGGCGTGTTGACCACGCCCAACGTCAACCTGCCCCTGAAGGAGGGCGACGTGGTATGGATCGTGGGCGAGAAAGGCAATGTGTACCAATTAATCGCCCCAAAAAACGAGAAAATACCCGAGGTGGAAGAGGTAGAATGACTATCTTTGCCCCGATGAATGATAAAAACGTAAAGAACCATAATCGCATGAGAAAGCATTTCCTCGCGCTGGCCTGCCTACTGGTGGGAGGAAGCGCGTTGCCCGCGTCGAGCGCGTTGGCGCAGACGAAAGAGAAAACCATCGTCGTGGAGGTAAGCAACGAGGGGGCACAGGCGCGTGTCGACGCACCCGTGACGCTCGCCCTTGGAGTATTGGACTTACCGTTCGAGGCACGCTCGGCCGTGGTTCGTCACGACGGACGGGATATTCCCTCCCAGTTGGACGACCTGAGCGGTGACCGCCGTGCCGACGAGCTGGCTTTCGTAGCTGATTTCCCTGCCGGGAGCACGAAGACATTCAGCGTCACCTTCTCTTCCGCGAAGAGCGCGGCGACGTATCCCTCGAGGGTGTACGCCGACCTCTTCATCGCCGACCATCGCAAGGGTAACCACCAGCGGGCCACGTCCATTACCGTGCCAGGCACGAGCGACATCTACAGCATGGTGGTCCCGCACGGACCGATGCTCGAATCGGAGCTGGTGGGCTACCGCCTTTACTTCAACGAGAAACAGACGCCCGATATCTATGGCAAGTTCCACAAAGGCTTGGAGCTGGAGGCGTGCCGTTTCTATCCCAGCGACGAGCAGCTGGCCAAAGGCTTCGGCGACGACGTGCTGCGGGTGTTCGATAGCTGCGGACCCGGCGCGCTGAAAGGATGGGATGGCGAGCGGGCAACGCACGTCACTCCCGTCGACACCCGTACCGAGCGTGTCGTGGCTCGAGGACCCGTGAGGGCCATCGCCGAGATTGTCGACGCCGGATGGCAATATCAAGGGCGGGAACTGAACATGACGACCCGCTACACGCTCTACGCCGGGCATCGCGACCTGCACGTGGAGGTGTGGTTTGCCGAACGGCTGGCCGACGAGCTGTTCTGCACCGGCGTGCAGGATATCAAAGGCTCGCTCTCTTTCTCCGACCACCAGGGCCTGGTGGGCTGCTGGGGAACGGACTGGCCGGTGAACGACACGGTGAAATATGCCAAGGAGACCGTAGGGCTGGGTACCTACGTCCCCCAACGCTATGTGCGGCGGGAAGCGAAGGACAAGGCGAACTACCTCTATCTCATTGGCGCCCCGAACGAGTGGGGCTTCGACTATTACACCACTTTCACCTCCCGGAAAGAGACGTTCGGATACGCCACGCCAGAGGCGTGGTTCGCTTATCTGCGCACATGGAAAGAGGAGCTGGAAAAGCCTTTGAAATTAAGAATTAGGAATTAAGAATTAAAAATTAAGGATTGATACTATGAAGAAGAGATTGGGTTCCTTGTTTGTGTGCTGCTTGTGCGGCGGTTTGCTGGCGATGGGCCAGCGGCAACAGAGTTATGTATCGCAGGTATGGGTAGCCGACCAAGGCGACGGCACGTACAAGAATCCCGTGCTTTACGCCGATTATTCCGACCCCGACGCTTGTCGGGTGGGCGACGATTTCTATATGACCTCTTCCAGTTTCGGCTGCTTGCCAGGCTTGCAAATCCTGCACTCCAAGGACTTGGTGAACTGGAGTATCGTGGGCGCGGCGGTGCCCTATGCGTTGCCGCCCATCGAGACGCTCGAGCGTCCCGAACATGGCAAGCGGGTGTGGGCACCCTCCATCCGCCATCACGACGGCGAATTCTATATCTTCTGGGGCGATCCGGACCAGGGAGCGTTCATGGTGAAGGCGAAGAATCCCGCCGGGCCGTGGAGCAAACCGCGGTTGGTGAAGGAAGGAAAGGGGATTATCGATACCTGCCCCTTCTGGGATGCCGACGGGCGGGTGTACATGGTACACGCTTACGCCGGTAGCCGGGCTGGGCTGAAAAGCGTCATCTCGCTCTGCGAACTGAACGCCGAGGCCACGGAGGCCATCACGCCCTCGCGTGTCGTCTTCGACGGACACGAGTCGCAGCAGACCTGCGAGGGACCGAAGATGTACAAGCGGGGAGACTTCTATTACATCCTTCTCCCGGCAGGGGGCGTGCCCACGGGCTGGCAGCTGGCGCTCCGCGCCAAGAATCCGTATGGACCTTACGAATGGAAGAAGGTGCTGGAACAAGGCTCCACGTCGGTCAACGGCCCGCACCAAGGCGCTTGGGTCGACACGCCAACAGGCGAGGACTGGTTCCTGCATTTCCAGGACGTGGGCGCTTACGGACGATTGGTGCACCTGCAACCCATGAAGTGGGTGGACGACTGGCCAGTGATGGGCATCGACCGCGACGGCGATGGCTGCGGCGAGCCGGTACTGACTTACCGCAAGCCCAACGTGGGGAAGATTTATCCGGTATGCACGCCGCAGGAGAGCGACGAGTTCGACGGCTACACCCTCGCGCCCCAATGGCAATGGCACGCCAACATCAACGAGAAGTGGGCCTACTACGCGGGCGACAAAGGCTTCGCCAGGCTTTACTCGTACCCCGTACCGTCCGACTACAAGAATCTTTGGGATGTCGCCAACCTCCTGCTCCAGAAGACACCCGCTCCCAACTTCACCGCGACGATGAAGCTCACCTTCACCCCCGACGAACGGTATGCGGGCGAGCGCACCGGACTCTTGGTGATGGGCATGGACTATGCCGGACTGATTGTCGACAAGACGAAGCAAGGCTTGCGCCTCTCCCAATTGGAGTGCAAGCAGGCCAACAAGGGGGAGGCCGAGCGGACGAACGCCTCCGTCGCTCTCAAGCAAGGCACCCTCTATCTGCGCGCGCGTTTCGGTAGCGACGGGACGAAGATCGCGGAGAGCGAGGGCGGTCACGACCTGCTCGTCACCTGTCGATTCAGCTACAGCCTCGACGGGAAGCGGTTCATCCCGCTGGGCACACCGTTCAAGGTTCGCGAGGGACAATGGATAGGTGCGAAGGTGGGTACCTTCTGTACCCGTCCCGCTGCCGTGACCAACGATGGCGGATGGGTGGACGTGGACTGGTTCCGCGTGACGAGATAGATCCGTTAACAATCCATAAATTCCTTATATTAAGCTAAAACAATCGCTTTTTGCCTATCGTTTCCGGTCAAAGGTCCTCCTTGGTGGTTTATTATAATAAAACAAGGTAAAAAGAAACAGAAGAAAACTTCAGGAGGACAGGTATATGATTAATCTACCACAAACGGACAAGAAACGCGTTGTTATCGTAGGCGGAGGCTTCGCCGGACTGAAACTGACGCGGGAGCTGGAGCGTTCCGATTTTCAGGTGACGCTCATCGACAAGAATAACTATCACCAGTTTCTGCCACTGATCTATCAGGTGGCGAGCGCGGGGCTGGAGCCGTCGGCCATCGCGTTTTCTTTTAGGCGGTTGGTACGCAAGAACCGGGATTGCTTTTTCCGCATGGCCGAGCTGCGGCACATCTACCCGGAGCGCAACATGATTCAAACTTCCATCGGAAAGGTCGGTTACGATTATCTGGTGCTGGCGGCGGGTACGGTTACCAACTTTTATGGCAATAGCGACGTGGAGGAAACCGCCATCCCCATGAAGAACGTTTCCGACGCGATGGGCTTGCGCAACGCGCTGCTCTCCAACTTCGAGCGGGCCATGACCTGCTCCACCGCCGAGGAGCGGCGCGAGTTGCTGAACATCGTCATTGTGGGCGGAGGCGCCACGGGCGTGGAGATAGCGGGAGCGCTGGCGGAGATGAAGCGTTTCGTGTTGCCGCACGACTATCCCGAGATGTTCTGCGACGAGTTGCAAATTTTCCTCATAGAGGGACAGGACCGTGTGCTGGCCGGCATGGACAAGCGTTCGTCGGTCGAGGCCGAACGCTCGTTGAAGCGCATGGGCGTCAAAGTCATCCTGGGCCAACAGGTCAAGGACTATCGCGACCATGCGGTGACATTGGCCGACGGTAGCTCGATCCCCACGCAGTCGTTCATCTGGGTGTGCGGTGTCAAGGCGGCGCCGACCGACCTTCCCTCCAACCTGCTCGGACGCGGCGGACGCATACAGGTCGACGCGTTCAACCGCGTGCAAGGGTCGGACAACATCTTCTGCATTGGCGACCAGTGCCTGATGACCGCCGACCCCGCTTATCCTGGCGGACATCCGCAGCTGGCGCAAGTCGCCATACAACAGGCACGGCTGCTTGCCGCCAACCTCAAGCGCATGGCCAAGGGGGAGGAGATGCGGCCGTTTGGCTACAAGAACCATGGCGTGATGGCTACCATCGGACGCAACCGTGCCGTGGCGGAGGTGGGGCGGTTCAAATGGCACGGCTGGGGCGCGTGGGTCACCTGGCTCACCGTTCACCTCATGTTCATCCTCGGCGTACGCAACAAGGCCCTCGTGTTCTTCAACTGGCTATGGAACTACATCACCTACGACAGCTCCATCCGCCTCATTCTTTACGCCCACAAGGCCAAGGTGGTAATCGAAAGGGAAGAACGGGAGGCTAAGGAACATCTGGGGAAATAAGCTCAGCCTCCCGGACGGATACCCCCGTGAGACCAACGGAATGGCTACCGATTCGCCCGCAAGGGCATCGTCAGCCATCTATAACCCCGTCGTTTTCCCTGATCTCTACCCGTCGGATCTTTCCGCTGATGGTTTTGGGCAGTTCGTCCACGAACTCAATGACACGGGGATATTTGTAGGGAGCCGTGACGCGTTTCACGTGGCCTTGCAGTTCCCGCACCAGGTCGTCGCCCGCACGGACCTTGTAGTCCTTGGAGAGCACGATGGTGGCTTTCACCACTTGTCCGCGTATCTCGTCGGGCACGCCGGTGATGGCGCACTCCACGACGGCGGGATGGGTCATTAGCGCGCTCTCCACCTCGAAAGGTCCGATGCGGTATCCCGAGCTTTTGATCACGTCGTCGGCCCGTCCAACGAACCAGAAGTATCCGTCTTCGTCCTTCCAGGCGATGTCGCCCGTGTAGTAGATGCCGTCGTGCCAAGCCTCACGGGTGCGTTCGGGGTCGCGGTAGTATCCCTTGAATAGTCCCACGGGTTTCCGCTTGCCGGTGTGTATCACGATCTGTCCCTGCTCGCCCGCCTCTACGGAGCGTCCCTCGGCGTCGATGAGGTCGACGTCGTACTGCGGGTTGGGCAGTCCCATGCTTCCCGGCTTGGGTTCCATCCAGGGCATGGTGGCTATGGTGACGGTCGTTTCGGTCTGCCCGAAAGCTTCCATGAGCTTGATGCCGGTGAGCTGCTTGAAGGTGGCGTACACCGAGGGGTTGAGCGCCTCGCCGGCAATGGTGCAATATTCGAGGGCGGAGAGGTCGTACTTCGTGAGGTCCTCGTGGATGAGGAAGCGGAATATGGTGGGAGGCGCGCATAGCGAGGTGACGCGGAAATCTTGTATCTGCTTCAGCATGTTGGCGGGGGTGAACTTCTCGTGGTCGTAGACGAATATGTTGGCTCCGGCCAGCCATTGTCCATACAACTTTCCCCACACGGCCTTGGCCCATCCCGTGTCGGCTATGGTGAGGTGGAGGCTTCCCGGGTGCAGGTTGTGCCAGTAGCTGGCCGTGGTGATGTGTCCCAGCGGATAGGTGAAGTCGTGCGCCACCATCTTCGGCTCGCCGGTGGTGCCCGAGGTGAAATACATCAGCATGGTGTCGTCGTTGTCGTTGGGGTGTCCGGGTCGCTCGAAGGGCGCGGCGTGGCTGATGCCTTGGTGGAAGTCGTCGAAACCGTCGGGCAGGTCGGGACCTATGCTGACAAGCCGCTCCACGGTGGGACAGTCGGGGCGTGCGTCCCTGATGTGGCGCGTGATGCCGTCCTCGCCGGCGGCGACGATCATCTTGATGCCCGCGGCGTCGCAGCGGTACACGATGTCCTTTTTCGTGAGCAGGTGCGTGGCGGGTATGGCCACGGCGCCGAGCTTATGGAGGGCAATGACACAGAACCAGAATTCGTAGCGCCGCTTGAGGATGAGCATCACCATGTCGCCCCGCCCGATGCCGAGGCTCTGGAAGTAGGCGGCGGTCATGTCCGAGTATCGCTTGATTTCGGCAAAGTTGAACTGCCGGCTGTCGCCTTGGTCGTTGGTCCAGAGCAGCGCGTTTTTTCCGGGTTGCTCGGCGGCCCAGACGTCGACCACGTCGTAAGCGAAATTGAAATGTTCGGGCACGGTGACGTGCAGGTTCGCGGCAAAGTCTTCTTGCGACGTGAACGTGGTTTGTTTCAGAAATCTTTCTATCATAGTCTATTTTACATAATTACGGCGAGGAATCGTACCGTTCGCCCGTCGAGCGCCTTCATGGCGTGTGGTAGCTTGGAGTTGAAGTAGATGCTGTCGCCCTCGTTCAGGACAATCTCTTTGCCGTCCATGTAGACGAGCATCCGTCCCTCGAGCACGAGGTTGAACTCCTGTCCGTTGTGGCTGTTGTAGCGCATCGGCGCGTCGTCGTCGGCCTTGGGTTCCACGGTGACGATGAACGGGTCGGACTCTCGCCCCTTGAATCCCGAGGCGAGCGCCTGGTACTTGTAGGCTTTGGTGCGCTCTATGCTGATGCCTTTTCCGGCGCGGGTGACGAAGTAGCTGTTCATCTTCGGCTCTTCGCCGAACATCAGGGCGTCGAGCGCCACGTTGTAGGTGCGTGCGATCTTCTGGAGCATGCTCACGGAGATATCGTGCTCGCCCGATTCGGCCAGCCGGTACTCTTCTTCGGAAATGTCGCAGTCGCGTGCCAGCTGCCCGACGCTTAGCTCGAGCACCTCGCGCAGTCCTGCCAGCCTTTCGGCTATCTGCTTGATGGAATCTTCCATTAGTGATTAGGGGTTAGTGATTAGTGATTAGTGATTAGTGATTAGTGATTGGTGATTGGTGATTAGTGATTAGTGGTTGGTGACCAGTGCTAATCACTAACCACTAATCACTATCTCGACTCTTTCATTGCCTTGATGATGGCCGAGGTGAAGCCGGCGTGCTCCAGCTCGTTGATACCTTTGATGGTGATGCCACCAGGGGTGGTCACCTTGTCGATCTCCACGGCGGGGTGCGTGTGTCGTTCGAGGATGAGCGCTGCCGCTCCCTTTGCCGATTGGGCGACCAGCTCCATGGCGTCGTCGGGGCGTATGCCCATCTCTATGCCCGCCTGCATAGCGGCCTGGATGTACTTCAGCACATAGGCGATGCCGCAGGAGGAGAGGGCTGTGGCGGCGGCGAGTTTTTCCTCGTCGAGGAACATGATGCGTCCCATTTCATAGAAAATGTCCTGGACGAAGAGGTTTTGCGCCTTGTTGGTGTTGCGGCTGGCGATGAGCGTCATGCTCTCCAGCTCGCTGATGGCGGTGTTGGGGATGACGCGGAACATCGGCATCTCGCGCACCATCACGTCGTGCGCCAGCTCCTCGAAGCTGATGCCCGAGGCTATCGACACGAGGACCTGGTTGCCTTTCAGCCTGATGGCGCGCAGCACTTGGCCCACGAGCCACGGCTTCACGGCCAGTATCACGTAGTCGGCTCCCTTGACGGCTTCCTCGTTGTCGTCTGAGATATTGATGTTGGGGTACTCGGCTTTCAGCGCATGCAGCTTCTCGCCGAAGGGATCGGACACGGTGATGTCTGTTACGGATTGGTGCCCGGACTTGGCCAGTCCGCGGGCGATGGCGCCTCCCATATTGCCGGCGCCGATGATGGTGATTTTCATTCTTGTGGTCTCCTTCCTAATTTATTTGTTGGCTATTAAGTCGTTGAATCGTTCGAGGAACCTGTCGGCCTCCTTCAGACTCAGGCAGAGGGGGGGCAGCAGGCGTATGACGTTGGTGCCGCTGGCGCCGGTGAAAACGTGCTCGTCGTGGATAAGGCGCGCGCGCAGCTCCTTCACGGGGCGGTCGAACTCCATGCCGATCATCAGTCCCCGGCCGCGCACTTCCTTTATTCGTGGCAGCCGCCGCAGCTCGGCCAGCAGGTATTCGCCCACGTCGCGCGCGTTTGCCACCAGCTGTTCCTGCTCAATGACATCCATCACGGCCAGCGCGGCGGCGCACGCCAGGTGGTTACCTCCGAAGGTGGTGCCCAGCTGCCCATAGACAGGCTCGAACATGGGGCTGATGAGCACGGCGCCCATGGGGAATCCGTTGCCGATGCCCTTGGCCACGGTGATGAGGTCGGGGCGTATGTCGGCATACTGATGGGCGAAAAACTTGCCGCTTCGTCCGTAGCCGCTCTGTATCTCGTCGACGATGAGGATGGTACCTGTCTCCGTGCACGCCTGCCGCAGCGCCCGCATGAACTCGGTGGTAGGTATGCGTATGCCACCCACGCCCTGGATACCTTCGATGATGACGGCGCATACGTCGCCCTTGCCCAGCTCGAGGCGCATAGCCTCGATGTCGTTCAGGGGGAGGTAGGTGACGTGTCCGTTGGCGTTCACCGGCGCGATGATGGCGGGGTTCTGCGTCGCCTCCACGGCCAGTGAGGTGCGTCCGTGGAACGCTTTGTCGAACGAGATGACGCGTGTGCGTCCGTTGTGGAACGAGGCGAGTTTGAGGGCGTTCTCGTTGGCCTCGGCTCCGCTGTTGATGAGGAACAGCTGGTAGTCGTCGTAGCCCGAGAGCTTACCCAGTCGCTCGGCCACCTGCTGTTGCAGCTCGTTGACCACTGAGTTGGAGTAGAAGCCCAGCGTGGCCACTTGCTTGCTGACCATCTCTACGTAGTGCGGATGCGCGTGCCCGATGGAGATCACGGCATGACCGCCGTAAAGGTCGAGGTACTCGGTGCCGTTCGCGTCCCAGACGGTGCAACCTTTCCCTTTTACTATATTGATATCGTATAGCGGATATACGTCAAATAACGTCATTTAAATTAAGAATTAAGAATGAAGAATTGAGAATGAAGAATGGGCGGTGCGCGTAGGTTCGCAAGTCGTTTGCTGCTGGGTTAATTCGCAAGTCATTTGTTGCTGGTTGGCAAGTCATTCTCAAGTCCTCCCTTCCAACGGAGGGGAGGTGCCCGGAGGGCGGAGGGGAGGGAAATATAATCAGCATACCTATTTTATTATAATAGAAGAGTGGTATGTTCATTATTCATCCCTCCCCTCCGCCCCTCCGGGGCACCTCCCCTCCGTTGGAAGGGAGGACTTGGGAATGACTTGCCAACTATTACAGCTATTCTTCATTTAAAAAGCGCTTGGTTTCAGCCGCAGCCCTACCGTTTCTTCGAGGTTGAACATCAGGTTCATGTTGTGCACGGCTTGTCCGCTGGCGCCTTTGAGGAGGTTGTCGATGCAGGAGACGATGAGCAGCTTGTCGCCGTGCTTCTCGAGGTGGAGCAGGCCTTTGTTGGTGTTCACCACCTGCTTGAGGTCGATGTTATGGTCGACGACGTGGGTGAACGAATCCTTGGCGTAGTACTCTTCGTACAGCTTCGTCAGCTCGTCGATGGCTACCTTTGTCCTCACCACGATGGTGGCGAATATGCCGCGGGGGAAGTTGCCGCGGTAGGGTATGAAGTCGATCTCGGCGTCGAAGCTGTTTTGCAACTGCTTGATGGACTGTCTGATCTCGGGCACGTGCTGGTGCTCGAAAGCCTTGTAGACGCTGATGTTGTTGTCCCTCCAGCTGAAGTGCGTGGTGGCTCCGGGTTTCACTCCCGCCCCGGTGCTCCCGGTGATGGCGTTCACCATGATGTCGCCACCGAGCAGTAGGTTCTTGGCCAGCGGGAGCAAGCCCAGCTGTATGCAGGTGGCGAAGCAGCCGGGGTTGGCCACGTGGCGGGCCTGACAGGTGGCGCGGCGATTCAGTTCGGGCAAGCCGTAGACGAAGTCGTGGTCGTCGGCCCTGAGACGGTAATCCATGGAAAGGTCGATGACGCGTAGCTCCTCGGGCAGGGTGTGGCTCTCGACGAACTTGCGTGTGTCGCCATGCGCCGTGCAGAAGAAGAGTACGTCGACTTCGTCGAGTGGCAGCTGGTCGGTGAAGCGCATGTCCGTCTCGCCGTACAGCCCCTCGTGCACGTCGGTGAGCAGGTTGCCGGCGTTGCTGGCGCTGTTCACGAACACGATTTCCGTCTCGGGGTGGTTGAGGAGCAGGCGGATGAGTTCGCCCGCCGTGTATCCCGCGCCGCCAATGATGCCAGCCCTGATCATATCTGCTCGTCGTTATGGTTGTTGTAGTACACGCGCAGCGGTGTGGAGGTCACCTTGATGAAGCCCTTGGCGTCGTCGGCCGTCCAGCCTTTCTGCGTTTCGCCGTACTCGCCGAACTTGGTCTTCACGAGGTCGTCCTTGGAATCCACGCCGACGGTAGAGAAGGAGAGGGGTCGCAGCTCGAGTATGGCGGTGCCGTTCACGTTGCGCTGGCTCTCTTGCAGCATGGCCTCGATGTCGCGCATCACCGGCTCCAGGTACTGGCTCTCGTGCAGGAACATGCCGTACCAGTTGGCCACTTGGTCCTTCCAGTACTGCTGCCACTTGCTCAGGGTGTACTTCTCGAGGAAGCGGTGGGCGCCGATGATGAGCATGGGTGCGGCGGCCTCGAAGCCCACGCGTCCCTTGATGCCGATGATGGTGTCGCCCACGTGCATGTCGCGTCCGATGCCGTAGGCGGCGCCTATCTCCTCCACCCGTTGGATGGCCTTGATGGGGTCGTCGAACGTCTCGTCGTTGACCGCTTTCAGCTCGCCCTTCTCGAAGGTGAGACGTAGCTGCTCGCTCCCCTCTTTCTCGGCGTGTTTCAGGTACGCGCTCTCGGGCAGTCCCTGCGTGGAGTCGAGGATTTCGCCTCCGCAGATGGAGGTTCCCCAGATGCCCACGTTGTACGAGTACTTCAGCTTGGCGAAGTCGGCGCTGAATCCGTGCTTGTTGAGGTAGTCGATCTCCTCCTGGCGGGTGAGCGCCATGTCGCGCGTCAGCGTGATGATCTCCACGCCGGGAGCCAGCACGAGGAACGTCATGTCGAAGCGCACCTGGTCGTTGCCCGCTCCGGTGGAGCCATGGGCGATGGCGTCGGCGCCTATCTCGTTGGCGTAGCGAGCGATGGCCAATGCCTGGAAGATGCGCTCGGAGCTGACAGAGATGGGGTAGGTCCCCCCCCTCAGCACGTTGCCGAACACCATGTACTTCAGGCTCTTCTCGTAATATTCGTGCATGACGTCGAGCGTCACGTACTTTGTCGCGCCCAGCTTGTAGGCATTCTCCTCGTTGACGCGCAGCTGCTCGGGGCTGAAGCCTCCGGTATTGGCGCAGGCGGCGTACACCTCGTAGCCTTTCTCCTTGGCGAGGTACATCACGGTGAACGAAGTGTCCAGCCCTCCGCTGAACGCCACCACTACTTTCTTTTTCTTCTTGTTATTCTCTTCCATATCTTATCTTTTTTGTCTCTTAGTTCATTTGTTCTCCTTTTTCTCGGGGTCGTACAGCATGGCGGTGCAGATGCAGAACTTGCGGTTCTTCGCCATCAGTATGTCGTGGTTGACGCACCCCTCGCACCCCTTCCAGAAAGAATCGTCGTCAGTCAGCTCGTTGAAGGTGACGGGTACGTAGCCCAGCTCGGTGTTCATCTTCATCACTGCCGCTCCCGAGGTCAGGCTGAAAATCTTCGCCTTGGGCCATCGCAGCCGCGCCAATTGGAAGGAGGCCTGCTTGATGCGCTTGGCCAGTCCCTGTCCCCTGAAGTCGGGGTGCACGATGAGGCCCGACGTGGCCACGTACTGTTTGTTCCCCCACGATTCGATGTAGGTGAAGCCGGCGAAGGTCTCTCCGCTTAGCGCGATGATGGCTTTTCCTTCCCTCATCTTGGTCGCTATGTACTCGTGCGTCCGCTCGGCTATTCCCGTGCCGCGTACGGCGGCTGCTTTGCGGATGGTGTCCAGGATGGTGTCGACATAGACTTCATGCGAAGCGTCGGCCACCATCACGTCTATTTGCTGTGTGTCCATTTCTTCTTTTTCTTCTATATAATATATGTAGGTACGGTTGTTCAGCCTATGCTGACGGGGTGTGGGGATTATTCCACGTTGGGTATGGCCCTTGCGAGCAGCTGTCGGACCTTGTCGTGCGACACTTCCTCGCGCGTCACCAGCATGATGGTGTCCTCGCCGGCTATGGTGCCCAGAATCTCGTCGAAGTGTTGGTCGTCGATGTCGTAGGCCATGCTGCTGGCGTATCCCGGGCGGGTGCGTATCACGGCGATGTTGCCCGAGAACTCCAGCGAGATAAATCCGTTGCTGCGCAGCATCTCGCTGGGACTCCGGTCGGTGGAGCGTTTATACATGATGTCGTTGGGCAGCACGTAGACGTACTTGCCGTTCATACTGGCGGCCTTGGCCACTTTCAGTTGCTTGAGGTCGCGCGAGAGGGTGGCTTGCGTCAGTACGAAGCCTTCTCCGGCCAATTCCTGTAGCAATTCCTCTTGCGAACTCATCTCTTTGCTCGAGATGATCATTTTGATGGCATCCAGCCTATTTGCTTTCTTCTTCATCCGTATAATTATTCTAATACGGGCGCAAAAGTATGCAATAGTTTGGATATTATTGCTATGTTTGCCTCTTTTTTTTGCATAAAGAAAGGATAAAAGTCGTTATACTGTGCGAAACGGCTCGAGATGAGGTATAATTCCCCCTTCTCCTCATTTTCCCGTTGAACCTTTTTCTCTCTCGCTACGTTAATTTCATAAATAACTATTAAAAGGAATAATTTATGAAGATAGTCATCATTGGAGGTGTCGCGGGTGGAGCTACCGCTGCGGCTCGTATCAGGCGAATGGACGAAAACGCCGAAATAACTTTGTTGGAAAAGGGAAAATACATCTCGTACGCCAACTGTGGCCTGCCTTATTATATAGGAGGAGTGATCGACGAGCGCGACAAGCTCTTCGTGCAGACACCCGAGAGTTTCGGCACCCGCTTCCGCGTCGACGTGCGGACGGAGAACGAGGTCGTGTTCATCGATCGCAAGCGCAAGACGGTCACCGTGCGCCAACCCAGCCAGGATCGCTACGAGCTGAGCTACGACAAGCTGCTCATCTCCACCGGCGCCATACCTTTCAAGCCCAATTTGCCGGGCATCGACATGAAGGGCATATTCACCCTGCGCAACGTGGCCGACACCGACGCCATCAAGACATACATCGACAGCCGCGCGCCGCGCCGCGCCGTCGTCATAGGCGGAGGATTCATTGGCCTCGAGATGGCCGAGAACCTGCACGAGCAGGGTGCGAAAGTCTCCATCGTCGAGATGGGCAACCAGGTGATGGCCCCCATCGACTACTCCATGGCCGCCCTCGTGCACCAACATCTGGCCGAGAAAGGCGTAGACCTATATCTCGAGCATGTCGTCACCGGCTTCGAGCAGGACGGCAAGGGGCTGAAGGTGATGTTCAACAACGGGCACGCGCTCCCCGCCGACATCGTGCTGCTCTCCATCGGCGTGCGCCCCGAGACCACCCTGGCGCGCAGCGCCGAGCTGGCCATAGGCGAGGCGGGAGGCATAGCCGTGAACGAGCGGCTCCAGACCTCCGACGACGACATCTACGCCATAGGCGACGCCATAGAGTTTCCCCATCCCCTCACCGGGAAGCCGTGGCTCAACTACCTGGCAGGTCCCGCCAACCGGCAGGGACGCATCGTGGCCGACAACATACTGGGCGATACCAAGACCTACGAGGGCGCCATAGGCACATCCATCGCCAAGGTGTTCGACCTCACCGTGGCCGCTACCGGACTGCCCGGCAAGCGGTTGCACCAGCTCGGCATGGAATACTCGTCGGCAACCGTACACCCCTCGTCGCACGCCAGCTATTACCCCGACGCCATGCCAATGAGCCTCAAGATCACCTTCAACCCCAAGACCGGACAGCTCTACGGCGGACAGATCGTGGGATACGACGGCGTGGACAAGCGCATCGACGAAATCGCGCTCGTCGTCAAGAACAAGGGTACCGTCTACGACCTCACGAAGGTGGAACAAGCCTACGCTCCACCCTTCTCGTCGGCCAAGGATCCGGTGGCCGTGGCCGGATACGTGGCCGACGACATCATCGCCGGACGGGTGAAGCCCGTGTACTGGCGTGAGCTGCGCGACCTGGCCATGAACAGCAAGTTCCTGCTCGACGTGCGCACGCCCGAGGAGTTTGCCCTGCGTACCCTGCCCGGAGCTGTCAACATACCTCTCGACGAGCTGCGCGACCGCCTCGACGAGCTGCCCAAGGGCGAGACCATCTACACCTTCTGCGCCGTAGGCCTCCGTGGATACCTGGCCAGCCGCATCCTGCTGCAACATGGATTCGAGGATACGCACAATCTGTCCGGCGGACTGAAGATTTACCTCGCCGCCACCGAACCCATCGTCATCCGCGAGGAGAGTGCCGACACTGAAAATCCCAAGCCCGCGACACCGGACATCACGCATACGCCCGCCACAGCGGCTCCCGCGAAAAGCATCCGGGTCGACGCCTGCGGGCTGCAATGTCCTGGTCCCATCCTGAAGATGAAGAAGAGTATGGACACCCTCGCCCCCGGCGACCGGCTCGAGATCACCGCCACCGACCCGGGATTCCCGCGCGACGCCGCCGCTTGGTGCCAAACCACGGGCAATCGCTTGGTTTCCAACGACAGTAAAAGTGGAAAATCGGTCGTTATTATCGAGAAGGGAGAACTAAAATCCGCGGGGATTGTTAATACCAATATTGCCAAGGGCAAAACTTTTATCATGTTTAGTGATGATTTAGACAAAGTTTTGGCTACTTTTGTGCTCGCTAATGGCGCGGCTGCCACGGGAGAGAAGGTCACCATCTTCTTCACCTTCTGGGGACTCAACGCCATCAAGAAAGAAAACAAGCCTAAAGTGAAGAAAGATATCTATGGACGAATGTTCGGAATGATGCTCCCGTCAAGCTCGCTGAAGCTCAAGCTCTCCAAGATGAGCATGCTCGGCATAGGCGGCAAGATGATGAGGCACATCATGAAGAAGAAAGGCATCGAATCCCTCGAATCCCTGCGCCGGCAAGCGCTCGAGAGCGGCGTGGAATTCATCGCCTGCCAGATGTCGATGGATGTGATGGGCGTGAAACGCGAGGAATTGCTGGACGAAATCACCGTAGGAGGCGTGGCCACCTACATGGAACGGGCCGACCGAGCCAACGTCAACCTGTTCATCTGAGCCTTAGCGACACCTTGACCGAGAAAAAAGAATTGTTGTATTTAAAATAAAGGATTGTATGCCTAAACAATTAACAGAAATGAGAACCATTATCATTATGCGCGACTTGCTCAAGGCCATGAATGACTTTGAGGTAAAGTTTGAGGAAACCTATCGAATCTCGCTCAACGAAGCGATGATACTCTGCACGCTGAAAAGCGCCGGCGAGAAACTGGCGGCCAGCAAACTGTCCAAAGAGACCAATCTCAGCCCATCGCACACCTCGAAGATGCTGCGAATACTGGAAGAGAAACAGTTGATTGACAGGTTCCTGGGCGTATCGGACAAACGTCAGATGTACTTCACGCTCACCCCTGCGGGTGGTGCGAGGGTAGCCGAGTTGGAAGACGATAAGATAGAGATTCCCTCTGTACTGAAACCCGTGTTCAAGGCGCCAGCCGGCCGTCCGGCGAAGCGTAAATAGCTTCCTGGATTCGCTCCCTTATCCTTAGCCTGACAAGCGTACGGTTTGTCGCGTCGGGATAGGTACGGTTGCTTAAGAATACGTAGACCACCTGGTTTACCGGGTCTGCCCAAGCGCAGGCACCGGTAAAACCTGTGTGCCCGTAGACTTCCGCGGGTGCCTTCGGCGCACAGTTTCCCTTCTGCGGATCTTTTGTGTCGGGACGGTCGAATCCCAGTCCTCGCCGGCTGATGGCCGAGGTGCGGGTGGTGAACAGCGCGCAGGTCGCTTCGCTCAGGTAGCGGTGCCCGTCGAGCGTGCCGCCATTCAGCAGCATCTGGTAGACGCGCGCCACCTCCCCGGCGGTAGCGAACAGTCCGGCATTTCCCGCCACGCCTCCCAGGAAGGCGGCGCTCTCGTCGTTGACGAACCCGCGTACCACCTGCTTGCGCAGGAAGCGGTCGTCCGCCGAAGGCACGATGTCGGCCTTAGCGAAGCGTCGCAGGGGCAGGTATCCGGTGCGCTCCAGCCCCATCGGGCGGTAGAATTCGCGCGCGAGGTACTCGTCCATCGGTACGCCCGTGAGGCGTTCCACCATCATCCATAGCAGCAGGAAATTGATGTCGCTGTACACGTACCTTCCCGGCTTTAGCGTGGCCTCGGCGATCTTCGCCTCCACGATGGAGCGGAACGAGCGGTTGAGCCATATCCCGTCGCATACCTGCGTCGTGTAGCCGTCTCGCTCGGTGGTCGACACGTACTCCTTGAGGAACGCGAAGCGGGGGTTGGCCCAGGTCCTCGTCCCCGTGCGCACGGTATGCCGCGCGTCCCTCCGGGCGCTGAATAGCTTTCCGGCGTAGCTTTCCTTGTCGATGGCCTCTTCGTAAAACGGTATCCAGGCCGGCAGGCCCGATTCGTGCAGCAGCAGCTCGCCGACGCTGATGCCCGCCTTGTCCGTCCCCCGCAGGAAGGGGAGGAAGCGTCCGATGCTATCGGTCAGCGTCACGCGCCGCTCGTCGTACAGCTTCATCACGGCCAGCAGGGTAGCGGTGGTCTTGGTGAGCGAGGCCACGTCGTAGATCGACGTGGTGGTCACCCGCTCGCTGCCCTTGCCGGCGAAGGTGCCGTAGGCCTTGTCGACCACGGCGCGCCCCCCTTTCCATATCACCACCTGGCAACCGGGATAGGCCCCTTCGGCGATGCCCGCCCGGGCGATGCTGTCGACCTGCCTGCTCAGCGCGATGGCGAAAGCCTCGTCGCCGCTCTTCGGGGAGGGGTTGTCGCCAGCCCGGATGGTGATGCCGTCGCCGGCCTTGAACAGGTCGCGTATACTGGTCGACAGCCGTCCGTCGGCCGTGGCGCGCGCGAAGAGCACGTCGGCCACTTGCCGCTGCACGTCGTCCCGGGTGGTATGTGCCAGGATCACCGCCGAGGCGTTTCTCACGGCACCGGCTATCTGTTCCACGCTCTTTTGCGGGGTGAAGAAGAGGTAGATGGTGGAGATGCCCGGCACTTCCTCGCCCATCCGTTCCAGGAAGGTGCGGTAGTCGGTCAGCTTGTTCTCGCCGATGGCGACGACTACCCGTCGGTAGGCCGATAGCGAATCCATCAGCCTCGTGGCGGCCGCTGTCGCCAGCCCCGGTCGCAGGGCGAAGCGGGTCACCGTGGCGTATTCACCCAGTCGGGCGGCCAGTCCGCTGGTTTTGCCCACCTCGATCAAGGCGATGGATTCCCGTTGGGTGGCAGGCGTCGACTGTGGGGCGGGAGATAGTGGCAGCACGTCGTCCTTGTCGGCCAGCACGGTGATGGCGGCCAGGTTCAGCCGCTTGATGAGGCCTCGTGTCCTCGCCGTGTTGACTCGTGCCCCTACATTGGCCAGGCGCACGGCTTGCCGTTTGTCGAGTCCCAGGGCGTATTTGAAAGTCAGCACCTTTCGGCATCGGCGGTCGATCTCCTCCTCGCTCAGCTCGCCTTTGCGCACGGCGTCGGTCACCGCCTCCAGTTCATCCTTCAGCGCGCGGGGCGCCAGCAAGATGTCGTTTCCGGCTTTCAGGGCTTGCAGGCAGAGGTTTTTCCGTGTGGCGACGCCCCGCATGGCGAGCGCGTCGGTGAACACCAGCCCTCCGAAGGCCATCTCCCCTTTCAGCACGCCCGTCACCACCTCGCGCGAGAGTGAGGCGGGCACACCCATCCCGCTGCCCAGGGCCGGCACGCAGAGATGTCCCACCATGACACCTCCCGCGCCGGCCGCGACGACCTTGCGGAAAGGTAGCAGCTCCAGGCTGTCCAGCCGTGCCCGGTCGAAGGGGATGGTCGGCAGCGCGTGGTGCGAATCCACGTCCGTGTCGCCATGTCCGGGGAAATGCTTGCTCACCGAGAGCACCCCGCCCATCTCCAGTCCGGAGGTGTAGGCCACGGCCTTGTAGGCCACCTGTCTGGGGTCCTCGCCGAAGGAGCGTGTGTTGATGACGGGATTGGCGGGATTGTTGTCCACGTCCACGTCGGGGGCGAAGTTCACCTGCACGCCGATCTCCCGGCACTGCCTCGCCACCTCGTAGCCGTAGTCGTATATCAGCCGGTTGTCCTGTATGCATCCCAGCACGCGGTTCTTGGGGAAGGCCGGCGTCCCGCGCAAGCGCATGGCCAGTCCCCATTCGCCGTCGAACGTGATCATGAGGGGGATCTTTGCCTGGCCTTGCGCCAGGTTGGTGAGGGTCGCTTGCGCGGGCAGCTCTCCGCCCGAGAAGAGCAGTCCGCCCACTTTGTACGTGGTCACCACTTCGTGCAGTAGCGCCAGGTTGTGATTGGCCTGTGATGGTTCTATGGTGTAGACGATGAGCTGTCCCACCTTCTCGCGAAGCGTGAGTTTCTGCATCACCGAATCCACCCAATGCTGGCAGCGCCCGTCGCCCGACACCTTGTCCAGCAAGTAAGGCGCTGGCTGCTTGGCCGCCCTGGCGGCCGAATCCTGCGCCGATGCCCTGCCTCCCGGCGAAAGCAAGCCCAGCAGTAGAGCAAGGATAATACCCGAATGTTTCATAGAGAGCGACGCCCCGTACGCTTATATTTTAATTCTCGGTTTCTAATTTAATCTCCATTTCCCCCACAAACACGCCATTCTTCCCCGTGTGCATCAGCGGTACCTTCTGGCCGGCGCTGTTGAGGCATGTCTTGGGGGCTTTCATGAAGGTGTGCGAGTGTCCGCCCAGCACCACGTCGATGTGGCGTGTCATGCCGATGAGGCGCTCGTCCATCTGTATGCCGAGGTGCGAGAGGCATATCACCAGGTCGCATCCCTCCCGCTTCAGCAGGGTGGCGGCGCGTTGGGCCGCTTCGATGGGATCCTCGTACACCACGCCCTCGCATTTGGTGGCTTGTATGAGTCCGGCTGGGTCGGGGCTTAGTCCGAATACGCCGATCTTCAGTCCGAAGCGCTGGATGACGACGTATGGTTTCGTGAGTCCTTTCAAGGGTGTGGCGTCGAGGTTGTAGTTGGCGCATACGATGGGGAAGTGGGCCATGCGGAAGATGCGTGCCATGTTGTCCATGCCGTAGTCGAACTCGTGGTTGCCTATCGCCATGGCGTCGTAGCGCATCAGGTTCATGTACTCGATTTCCAGCTCGCCCTTGAAGAGGTTGTAGTAGGGCGTGCCTTGCGAGATGTCGCCGCAGTCGAACAGCAGCACGTTGGCGTGTTCCTTGCGGAAGCTGTCGATGAAGGTGGCGCGCCTGACGAATCCGCCCTGGTGGTAATAGGTGTCGCCCGTTTGCGTGATGGGTTCTATGCGGCTGTGCGTGTCGCTGGTGTGTAGCAGGATGATCTCCTTGGCCTGCTGGGCCTTGGCCGCGCACGCCAAGGTCAGCGCGAGGGCGAGCAGGAGTGTTCGTTGAAGTCTCTTCGTCATGAGGTCTCGTTATTTAATCGTTATTCTTCCGTCGAGCGCCGAGGTGATCTGCTCCCCTTTGGCCGTCTGCTCGCGCACGTAGTCCATGAAGAGGCCCCTCAGGGTCATTCCCTCGGGGCATACCCGTTTCTCGGCTTGGGTGAGCGCGGGCAGTCCGTCGTTCCCCTCGGCGAGGTAGTCGATGGTGCCGACGGTGTATTCCCGTTCGTCGTCGATGGGTTGTCCTTGTACGGTGGCGCTCAGCAGCCGTCCGTCCTTGCCGATCTCGAGGCGGGCGCCGCTCAGTCCCTGTCCGCGTTGCGCGGCGATGTCCTCCATCACCTCACGCAGTGCCTTGCCCTTCATGGTGAGCACGCACAGTGAGTTCTCGAAAGGCAGGATTTCGTAGATGTCGTCCACGGTGATGTCGCCCGCGGGCAGGATGTTGCGCAGGCCGCCGAAATTCACTATCCCCACGTCGGCCGGTTGTCCCACGGCCTTCCGGGCGGCGTTTCTCAGCACCTCGGCCACGAGGTTGGAGAGCAGGCTTTCGGGCGCGTTCTTGTCCATCTTCATGGCGCTCACGCCGATCACCTCGCCCATGGTGGATTCCACCTTTTGTTTGTAGGGTAGCAGCAAGGCCACCGCGCGGGCGTCGGGACGTGCGTCCCACGTGGAATCCATGGCCACCATGCCGCCGGTCGCGTCCGTCATCGCGTACCGGGAGCCTATCTGTCGCTTCGTGCCGCACGACGCCAGCAGGAACATGCCCGCCAGCGCCAGTGGCATCCAGCTTTTCGCATCAGTCAGTTTCATGTCACTTCGCTTTGGTTAGGACGCGAAAATACGCCTTTTCGTCGACTTTTCGTGCTTTTTTTGCAGAAAAGCGGATATTCGGTGAACAAAATGGCTAAACTTTAGCGTTATAGTGATATATACCCTCCGTGAAAAAAGCGCCGTTCGGTCTTTTTCATTCTACAATATACATCTTGATGATAGATATGTATGTCCCCCGCGATGGGAATATGCCCGTAAGCCTTTGGCTTGCGACGCGTAGGCCAAAGGCTGAGCGATATGTATTTTATGGAATGTTAATTAGATAGCCTCTTCCATTCTCGGAAGCCGCCCCACGGGCGGATGCCGCGATGAGGAAGAAAGCATAACGTAGCGGATTGATGAACCATTTGTTTTATTCTTAGTGAACATTTATTCTCTTAGGTTTTTCCTTTCTTGCTTGAAAGAGGGGAGGGATAGAAGAACAACAGGCCACCGTCGGGAAGACGCCAGCCTGTTTTTTTTCGGCCATTCGTTTGGCTATCTGATATATATTTCGTTACTTTGCGCCGCTTTCGCGCAATCGCTGTCAAGAGAAGAGATGCTTGGTATGTTGCGTTGTAACGATAAACAATTTAATAATAGCAACAATGGATTTAATTAAAATTGCAGAAGAAGCATTTGCCACAGGCAAGCAGCACCCCAAGTTCAAGGCGGGCGACACCGTAACCGTGGCATATCGTATCACCGAGGGCAACAAGGAGCGCGTGCAGCTCTACCGCGGCGTGGTCATCAAGATCTGCGGACACGGGGAGAAGAAACGCTTCACCGTGCGCAAGATGTCGGGAACGATTGGCGTGGAGAGGATATTCCCCATCGAATCGCCGGCTATCGACAACATCGAGGTGAACAAGATAGGCAAGGTACGCCGCGCCAAGCTCTACTACCTGCGCGCGCTTACCGGCAAGAAGGCCAGGATCAAGGAGAAGAGGGTCAACAACGCCAACAAGGACAAGGCATAAGGCCGCTTCTTCCGCTCGAGATAAAAAAGGGAACTTCGCAAGTGCGAGGTTCCCTTTTTTATTCGTCCCATAGTCCATGCGCTTTCGCGTGGAGAAGACATCTCCATAAACCAGTGGCTCACCCGGCGGTTTCATCGACGAAACCACACGGGTGAGCCACCACCATACATAGAGAGGGGAAATGGGGTGTTATCTATTGGGCGGGAGGCAGGCCTCCGCTGTTGATGCCGTGATACTCGGCCTCGTAGATGGCCCACGCCATCATGTTGGCGAAGATCTGGGAGTTGTAGACGGTCACGGGAGCGGGCGAACCCTCCCCTCCTTGAAAACTCCTTGGCGCGGGGGTGTACGTGTGCGCGCCATTGCCATCTACCGACGTAAAATCGAGATAGAAAGGACATGCGGTTGTAGAGGCATATACCTGGGCATAGGATAAGAATCCTCCGTCGCCAACCAAGATCAGGTTTTTCTTTTTATACCGCAGCATCGTAGGCTTACCGTTTTCTGCTCTCGAATATACGATGAAATCGTTCTCGCGGCCACTTGCTATCGTGAATGTATAGGTGCGAGGCCCCGAATCGTCTCCCCAGTATTTTCCCGCTACCGACGCGTCGGCGACATCATTGGGGGTGAAATCGTAGGTTGTGCCTCCAACCGTACCCGAGATAATCGGATCATCGGACGGGGTATCGCTCATTTGGTAGCCTGTACCCCCGTAACCTCCATCGTTCACGATAGACGCTATTCCATCATCCGTGGCTTCTTTGACACCAGCCAAGCCGGAGGTGCCGCCATATTCATAAAACATGAAGACCACCCCACCTTTATCCAAGTAATCCAATATCGCTCTTGACGTACTGCCTGTCGCATTGAAATAGGAATACGCGCCCAATATAAGGATATCGGGAGGTGTTTCTCTTTGAAGGGCATTCGCTACGGCAGAATTGGTACTTATATCATTGCTCGCCCGTGTTGGGGGCTGTTCTATCGAGATTCCACCATTGACAGGTACCGTTCCGGTCAGTGAGAAATTGGTCGGACTTTTCAGGAAATTGTAAGATTGCGCCGTTTCGCCCGCATAACCACAAGTAGCGCTAAGCCCTCCCGCGTTCGCCACTCCATATATCGTCTTCGCCTTAAAGAAGTTGCTCTTCGTCAGCTTGCTCGTGATGGTGTACTTCATCCCCGGTTTGAACAGTATGGGTCGCGGTTCGCCCGATCCGCTCGGGGTGTACCTGATGAGCAACGGCTTGTTGTCGATGGAAGGTCTCTCTGTCCCGATCTTGAACACGATCTTGTTGAGGTAGATGTACGACGAGTCGGCGCCATTGCCGGCGGTGGCCACAATCGGGATGAAGCGTACTGAATCGCAGAACAGGGCGGTATCCGACGCCGCTTGGGCATCGCTGTATCTGAAGAAGCTCCCGCTCTTCGTCAGTCCCTGGGTGCCGCCGCTCCAGGTCACCGCCGCGGGGATATCGTCGGGGGTGGCCGTTGTGGCTATGGCGTCAAGGTTGAGCGTGGCGTCGGCATAGCGCGGGTAGAAGCCGGCGTCTACTTCGCCGATGTATTCGGCGGGATTCTTGGCCTTGTTGACCTCGAGTTTCCATGTCAGTTGCGCGAAGGCATGCTTGAAGGTGACGGTAGGCATGGCTCGGGTCGAGGTGGCGGTCGATACGTTGTCCATCATGCCGTAGATGAAATCCACGGGGATTGGGCTGCCCGTCGCGGTCGCGACCATGGGGATGGCAGGGCTTTCCGTGAGCGTGGCGCCGTCCGGCAACTCGTGATATCCATACTCGCCCACGGCCGTTCCCGTAGCGCTTACGTACTTGGCCGGATCGATAGTCGCCGTCCTGTTCTCCGAGTAAAACACCAGACGGTAGTTGTACGCCGTGGTGGCGGGTAGGCTGATGTTGAGCATCCCGTCGTCGACCGTCAGCGGCTGGTATCCGATGGGCGCGGCGCTCGGTGTGGTGGCGTTGTGCTCGAAAGCGATCATGAGCACGGTTACGCCTTCAGCCAGCGGGGCGCGGGTGGCGTCGGCGCGGGTCGCCGGGCTTGCGGTGAGTTCGGAGACGAGCGCGTACCCATGGCCCACCTCTTGGACAAACTGCACGGGAGCGGGCGCCTCCATGTACGGGGCGCGGGTCTGCTTGAAGCCATCTTGATAGGCGTCCTTGCCTACGGACACGCGGAGCGTGACCATGTTTTTCGCGTCAGGGATCAAGGGTTCGTTTCCTTCATCCGGATGAGGAACTTCGTCGGCGCAACCCACCCATCCCGTAAGGAAAAGGGCGCAAAGCGACGCGCGAAACATCATTCTTTTCATAAACGTTCTTTTTCTATGCTCAGTTACTACTCGATATAATTCTATGCTCAGTCACGATTTTATTCATGAGCTATTCTTCCTCTTTAGAAGCGATATTGTGGATGGGTGGATCTTAGCGAAGACATAATCACGAGAAAAAAGTGATAATCCATGATACTATAGGTCATACTCATTCGTACTTGCGACAACTGTCGCTTCTCCAGTGAGGTATAGCTTGTTCGCGGCGGCAAAGTTCATCTTTTCGTTCTGAATTGTTGTCTCATTTAGTCCATAAAGTGTCCCGATTAATACCTTTTAAAATTTCCACGGTTTACTATATCTCGCGTGAGGTCAGCTTTTCCTCTTGCTTTCCTCTTGCGCGTATCACGGCGATCTCCTCGCGTTTCCGTAGGCCTTGCTGTGGGGAGATATTCTTCGCGATAAGCCTTTTGGTAGGTTCTGTATAATTTCCGGGCATCATCTTTCACATTGCGCTCTTCCTTGATCAATTCCAGGACACCGCCGTGAAAGTTGGAATGCTGCCCGTTAGAAAATCGTTTAAGAGAAGTCGTGTCAATCTTGATCCTATTTATTTTAAATTAGTGGTTTGTACCTGGTGAAATGATTATTCGATTTCGGGTGAGGCTTTCCCCGTTCGGTTATTCCATCACCCGATTTCGGGTAAGTCTTTCCCCGACCGGTTATTTAATCACCCGATTTCGGGTAAGTCTCTCCCCGTTCGGTTATTATCTCACCCGATTTCAGGTGAGACTTTCCCCGGCCGGTTATTGTCTCACCCAATTTCAGGTGAGGCTTTCCCCGACCGGTTATTGTCTTACCCGATTTCAGGTGAAGCTTTCCCCGACCGGTTATTGTCTCATCCGATTTCAGGTGAGTCTTTCCCCAGCGAACTCGAAGTATTTCATTTGCAAAAACAGAGAAAGTCCGCGATATTCCTCTTTTCTGCAAATATTTTAGATGCCAGATTAGCCGCGAGGACTTTTAGAAATTCTTTAAGATTCGTTGTTAGGTCGCGAAGGTAATTATAGATTTTAGACAGATATTCGTCAGGGTATTACGGGGCGTCGATATTGTGGATCTGTTCGTAGTGCGTGCCGAAGATGTCGTTTTTTTCATGCTGGACGTTTGCTGGAATTCGATGTCGGCATTCCTTTATGGATAGAACGTTGGCGCTAAAGAATTGGAATAAAGAACCGAGACGCTACAATGTTTCATTGATTATTTTATCTCTTAGTTTGCGGAAGTTCCAGAGATAATTCCCTAATTTTGTGCCGTGAACCCTCAACCGTTGATTTAATATGAGATATTTAGACCCTAAAGCGGATATGATATTCAAGCTGGTGTTCGGTGAG
>JAISIZ010000066.1 GCA_031261785.1 Mediterranea sp. (in: CFB group bacteria) | reverse complement strand
ACAGCACTTTGCCGCGGCCAGCTTTATCCATTGCGCGGAGCGGAAAACAGTTCTTTCGACAGGCAGGAGAGGCTCGCGGCGCCGCGATGTAATCACATTTCGGGAATGGAGAAAAAAGCCCGGACTTCTCGTTCCACGCGAATTTGCATGAAGCTTTCGCGTCTCCGCGATAACTCCTTGCACGATGTCTCTTCGGGAAGTGAAAAAAATAGGGTGGCGCATTGAGTGTCCTCTGTGGCCAACCCACTATCACTAATCACTAATCACTCTACACTAATCACTATTTTTTCGTATCTTTGCCGCCATTGTTACAACTCATCATTAAAGTAGCGTAAAATGAAAAGACTAATCTACACAATGCTCTTCGTGCTGGTGGCCCTCACAGCCAACGCACAGCAGGCGAAGTACGTATTCTATTTCATCGGCGATGGAATGGGCGTCAACCAAGTGAACGGTACCGAAATGTACCAGGCCGAACTACAAGGACGCATCGGCGTGGAGCCGTTGCTCTTCACCAGCTTCCCCGTGGCCACCGTAGCCACCACCTTCTCGGGCACCAATGGCGTCACCGACTCGGCGGCCGCCGGAACGGCCCTCTCCACCGGACAGAAGACCTACAACGGCGCCATTGCCGTGGACGAACGGAAGAACCCCATCACCACCATCGCCGAGATGGCCCGGAAAGCCGGACGACGCGTAGGCATCACCACCTCGGTGAGCGTCGACCACGCCACCCCCGCCGTCTTCTATGCCCACCAGCCCCAACGCAGCATGTACTACGAAATCGCGCGCGACCTGCCCAAGGCCGGTTTCGACTTCTACGCCGGCGGCGGATTCCTGAAGCCAAACACCACGGCCGACAAGAAAGAGGCGCCAAGCATATTCCCCATCTTCGAAGAGGCGGGCTACACCGTGGCCCGGGGCTACGACGACTACAAGGCCAAGGCCCCGTCGGCCCAAAAGATGATCCTCATCCAGAAAGAGGGCAAAGATCCCTCGTGCCTGCCCTATGCCATCGACCGTAAAGCCGACGACCTGACGCTGGCGCAGATCACCGAGAGCGCCATCGACTTCCTCACCCGTCCCGGAGGCAAAGGCTTCTTCCTCATGGTCGAGGGCGGAAAGATAGACTGGGCCTGCCACAGCAACGACGCCGCCACCGCCTTCAACGAGGTGAAGGACATGGACAACGCCATACGCGTGGCCTACGACTTCTACAAAAAACATCCCAAGGAGACGCTCATCGTCATCACCGCCGACCACGAGACGGGCGGCATCGCGCTCGGCACGGGCCAGTATGCCCTCAACCTCAAGGCGTTACGTTACCAGACCAGTTCCATCGATAGCCTCTCGGGCCGCATCAGCAACCTGCGCCAAGCCAAGGGCAACAAAGTGACGTGGGACGAGATGAAAGAGTTCCTCGGGCGCGAGATGGGCTTCTGGACCCAGCTCCCCATCACCTGGAAGCAGGAACGCATGCTGCGCGACGAGTTCGAGCAGTCGTTCGTGCGCAACAAGGTGGTGTACGCCGAGAGCCTCTACTCCAAGGATGAACCCATGGCCGAGTGCGCCAAGAAGGTGCTGGCGCAGATCGCCTTGGTAAGCTGGGCCAGTGGCGGACACTCCGCCGGATACGTCCCCGTGTTCGCCATCGGTGCCGGCTCGCGCCTCTTCGGCGAGAAGATCGACAACACCGAGATCCCCAAACGCATCATGAAGGCGGCGGGAATACGCTAATCACTATTTTTTCGTATCTTTGGCGCGCATTTAACCGCAAGACGCGTATGACAATAAAGGAATTCTTCTCTTGGAAAGCGAACAAGCGCTTCTGGCTGAACTTGGTAGCCATGGCGTTGGTAGTGGTAGCGGCTCTCTTCGGCACGATGAAGGGGCTGGACATATACACCCGCCACGGCGAGACGGTGACCGTGCCCGACATCAAGGGCATGACCGTGACGCAGGCCAGCCAGGCGCTGCTCGACAACAAACTGAAAGCCATGGTCGTGGATTCGAGCTACATCAAGAGCGAACCCGCCGGAATCATCCTCGAGCTGAAGCCCGGAGTGGGCGAGAAGGTAAAAGAGGGGCGCACCATCTACCTGACCATCAACACCCTCAACATCCCTCTGAAGGAAGTGCCCGACCTGGCCGACAACAGCTCCCTCCGCGAGGCCGAAATGAAGGTGCAAGCGGCGGGCTTCAAGCTGGACAACGTAGAATTTATCAGCGGCGAGAAGGATTGGGTCTACGGGGTGAAGTACCAAGGGCGGCTCTTGGCCATTGGCGACAAGATTCCCCTGGGAGCGGGCGTCACGCTCATGGTGGGCGACGGCAACTACGAAGCCCCCGATTCGGATGCCATCGACAGCCTGCGGACCGAGCAGCCTGGCGACGAAACCGGGACGGAGGGGCAGGACGACAGCTGGTTCTGACGCATACCCCCACCAAGCTTCCGTAACCAACGAGCAAAAACGACAGATAAAGAATGGAGAACGAACTTCCCGACATCACGGTGGACGTGGCCGACAACGACGACATCGACGACATCGAGCCGGTGGGCGAAGAGGCGAGCCTCTACGAGCACTTCCGCTTCGTGGCGGACAGGGGACAGAACGCCATGCGGGTGGACAAATATCTCTTCGAGCGCCTCGCCAACGCCTCGCGCAACCGCATCCAGCGAGCCGCCGACGCCGGCTTCGTGCTGGTGGGCGGCAAACCCGTGAAGAGTAGCTACAAGGTGAAGCCGATGGACATCGTCAGCGTGATGATGGACCGCCCGCGCTACGAGAACGACGTCGTGGCCGAAGACATACCACTCGACATTGTCTACGAAGACCCGTACGTCATGGTGGTCGACAAACCCGCCGGAATGGTCGTCCATCCCGGACACGGAAACTACAGCGGCACGCTCGTCAACGCGCTGGCCTGGCACATGAAGGATGTACCCGGATACGACGCCAACGATCCGCACGTGGGATTAGTGCACCGCATCGACAAGGATACCTCGGGACTGCTCGTAGTGGCCAAGACCCCCGACGCCAAGACCAACCTCGGCTGGCAGTTCTTCAACAAGACCACCCGTCGACGCTACCGCGCCCTGGCGTGGGGAAACATCGAGCAAGACGAAGGGACCATCGAGGGCAACATCGCCCGCAACCCCAAAGATCGCATGCAGATGGCCGTGACCACCGACCCCGATACCGGGAAACATGCCGTCACCCACTACCGGGTGCTCGAGAGGCTGGGATATGTCACCTACGTAGAGTGCATCCTCGAGACCGGACGCACCCACCAGATACGCGTCCATCTGAAGCACATCGGACACACGCTCTTCAACGACGCCCGCTACGGCGGCGACCAGATACTGAAGGGTACACACTTCAGCAAATACAAACAATTCGTAAACAACTGCTTCGCCGTATGCCCCCGACAGGCATTGCATGCCATGACGCTCGGCTTCAGGCATCCCGTCACCGGGGAGGAGATGGACTTCACGGCCCCCCTGCCCGACGATATGCGCAGCCTGCTGGACAGATGGAGAAGCTACATCAGTAACAGAGATTTGGAATGAAACGAACCATTGCCATCGTTTGCGGAGGCGACTCCTCCGAGTTTGAGGTATCCTTGCGAAGCGCGCGAGGCATCCACTCCTTCATCGACAAGGAGAAATACGCCGTCTACATCGTGGAAACGCGCGGCCTGCTATGGGAAGCGCTGCTACCCGACGGCACGAGGAGACCCGTGGACCTCGACTATTTCGGCTTCGAGCGCGAAGAGGGGCGAGTGACGTTCGACTTCGCCTATATCACCATCCACGGCACTCCGGGCGAGGACGGCAAGTTGCAAGGCTACCTCGACATGATGCGCGTGCCCTATTCGTGCTGCGGCGTGTTCGTGGCCGCCCTCACCTTCAATAAATTCGCCTGCAACCAGTACCTGAAGGGCTTCGGCGTCCGCGTGGCCGAATCCATGATGCTCCGCAAGGGACAGACGGTGACCGACGACGAAGTCGTGGAGAAGATCGGCCTGCCCTGCTTCGTCAAGCCCAACCAAGGTGGATCGAGCTTCGGCACCACCAAGGTGAAGAAACCCAAAGAGATACAGCCCGCCATACGGAAAGCCTTTGGCGAGGAGGGGGCGGAGGTCATCATCGAAGCCTTCATGGATGGCATAGAGCTGACTTGCGGATGCTATCGGGCGCGCGGAAAGATGGTGGTGTTCCCTATCTCAGAGGTGGTGTCGAAGCACGAGTTCTTCGACTACGACGCCAAGTACAACGGCGCCTCCGACGAGATCACCCCCGCGCGCATCCCCGACGAACTGACCCAACGCGTACAGACCCTCACCACCGCCATCTACGACCTGCTGGGAGCCAGCGGCATCGTCCGCGTGGACTACATCGTCACCGAGGGCGACAAGATCAACCTGCTCGAAGTGAACACCACCCCGGGCATGACCGCGGCCAGCTTCATCCCTCAACAAGTCCGGGCCGCAGGCATGGACATCAAGGAGGTGATGACGGATATCATAGAAGACAAGTTTTAATCCTCACAGACAGACATTATGACTATCGATCCGAACGAATTTGACGACATTCGCCCCTACAACGACGATGAGCTGCCCGTCATCTTTGACGAGCTGATAGACGACCCCGCCTTCCAAAAGGCCGCCGAGAGCGTGATGCCCGGCCTGCCCCCCGAGCACCTGCGGCAACAGCTACATGCCTGCAAGAGCAAGACCGAGTTCCAGAAGAAATTTTGCTACGGCATCCTGCACCGCATCGAAGAGGAACATACCGACGGCGTGACGCTCGACCACTCCGCCCTGCCCGACCAACGGAGGGCGTACCTCTACCTCTCCAACCATCGCGACATCATCCTCGATTCGGGATTCCTCTCCGTACTCCTCGTCGAGGAGGGGATGGACACGGTGGAGATCGCCATCGGCGACAACCTCCTTATCTATCCGTGGATAAAGAAGTTCGTCAGGGTCAACAAGTCGTTCATCGTGCAACGCTCGCTCCCCATGCGGCAGATGCTGGAAGCCTCGGCGCGCATGTCGCGCTACATACACTACGCCATCGGGCAGAAAAAACAGTCTGTCTGGCTGGCCCAGCGCGAAGGACGGGCCAAGGATTCCGACGACCGCACCCAGGACAGCGTGCTGAAGATGCTCGCCATGGGCGGCGAGGGCGACATCGCCGAGCGGCTGGCGCAACTCAACATCGCCCCGCTCGCCATCTCGTACGAATACGACCCGTGCGACTTCCTGAAAGCCCGCGAATTCCAACTGAAAAGAGACCTGAAGGAGGCGTACAAGAAGAGCACGCAGGAGGACCTGGTCAATATGCAGACCGGCCTTTTCGGTTATAAGGGACGTGTGCACTTCCAAATGGCTCCCTCGCTCGACGAGTTCCTCGAGTCTCTGGATCGCTCCCTGCCCAAGCAAGAGCGATACGCCGCCATATCGGCCCATATCGACCGCCAGATACACCTCAACTATCGCCTCTATCCCGGCAACTATGCGGCGCACGACTTGCTCCATCGCTCCACCACCTTCGCCGGACGTTACACCATGGAAGAGAAGCGACGCTTCACCGACTACCTCGACACCCAGCTGGCCAAGATACAGCTGCCCGACAAAGACGAGCCTTTCCTCCGCGAGAAGATGTTGCTGATGTACGCCAACCCGCTCACCAATCACTTAGCCGCCCGCCTATGAAGCCGACGCAAAGCGCCCCCGCCGGCGGTATACTCCGCCACTCGCTCTTCCTGTTGCTCCTCCTCGCGGTTGCCGCCTGCAAGGACGACAAATACCATTACCCCTCCGTGAAACTGGAGTTCGTCACCCTGCTATCCGACGAAGAAGGGAAAGTCGCCACGCTCATCCCCGATATGGGCGACCCGCTTCGTGTGTCGCTGGATCGCACCGCTTCCACCTTCACCCCCTCTTCCACACTACGGGCGCTGAGCAACTACGAGACCATCGGTAGCGGCACCACCGCCACGGCCGTGATCTATTCCCTCCAGTCGCCCATCGTCCCCACTCCCAAGCCCGCCTCCGACGAAGCGTTCAAGGACGGCATCAAGCACGATCCGGTGAACGTCACCAGCATCTGGATGGGACGCGACTATCTGAACATGATCCTGAACCTGAAGGTGGACACGGGCAAAGGCCACGTGTTTGGTATCGTGGAGGACACCACGGAACTGGAGACCGCGGGTGTGGTCACCCTCTCCCTCTATCACGACAGCGCCGGTGACGCGGAGCACTACAACCGTTCCGCTTACCTCTCCATCCCGCTAAAACAATACCAGGTATTGCCTCGCCCTTCGGCCCCTATCACCATCAAGTTCAAGTACTACACGTACGATGCCGATGGCCTCGCCACCGAATCGGACAAATATGCCAAGGAAGGATTCGTGTACTTGCCCTGACGAGTGCACCTACGCCAAGGGGAATATACGCTTTACACCAAAGGAATACTAAAAAGCGGAAGCGTTATTGAAGCTCTTCGCGGGATAGCCCCGTGATACTCATCATCTCCTCAATGGAGTAACCAAGCTGCCGCAAGCGAGCGATGAGGTTGCTCTTTGCTTCGTTGGCCTTTCTTTCCGCTTCGTCGGCCTTCCTTTCCGCTTCATCAGCCTTTCGCTTCTCTTCATCAGCCTTTCGCTTCTCTTCGTCGGCCTTTCGCTTCTCTTCATCAGCCTTTCGCTTCTCTTCGTCGGCCTTCCTTTCCGCTTCGTCGGCCTTCCTTTCCGCTTCGTCGGCCCTTTTCTTCTCCTCTTCGGCCCTTTTCTTCTCCTCTTCCACTTTCTGTTTCTGCTCTTCCACTTTCTGTTGTGCGATGTTTATCTCCAATCGGTAGCTATCCACGAAGTTGTTTTGTGTCCTGATGTGGTCGAGGTACCCTACGTAGGAATGTTTTTCTTTGTCCGTCATGTCGTAGTAGCGCATTCTCTCCCGTGCTTCGGGCAGTCCCGGCGCCGTGGCGTCGGTGGGGATCTCGCCGGTTTTCAGGTAACTTATCCATTCCTCCAGTGGAGTGACGGCTACTTTGTTGAACTCGTTCACGCGGATGAGGTAATATTCGGGGAAGATATCGTCCGAGGGTCGGGGCACGATAGCGTCGCGCTGCTTGGTGCTGACGATCAGTTGGTCGCCGGTATGCACGCCTACGAAGTGGGTGCGCCCGTGGTAGAGGTAGTCGCTTCCCTCGCCGATGTCGAAATAGAGGATGCTGATGGAATACACCTTCTTGACCACCTCGTACGAATCGCCGAGGTGTATATGCTCGGTGATGGCCTTGGATACGCCGTACAGAATGCGTTCCATATAGGTCAGCTCGCGGGTATTCTGTATCTCGACAATGATGATCTCGCCCTTGTGGTTCTTCGCCTTGATGTCCACACGGTTAAACTTGTCGTCGGACGAATCCTGGTTGCTTTCGCTCTCCAGAATCTCCACGATATGGATTTCTTCGTTCAGCAGCACGGTGAGTAGCCCTTCCAGTACCACGAAGTTGGCTTTCTGTCGCAACAGGCGTTTCATCGCCCAGTCAAACCGGATATAATCTGATGCCATAGCTCTGCTTTATTATGATTAACGTAGCAAAAATAGGGCTATTTTCTAAGCTACGCAACAAATAGCTCTATCTTTAATGTATCTATTAAGGAAGTTTGCGAAGTTGATCCTTCTGTTCGAGCGTGTAAATCAACCGCTTAATCCCATATCCATATTCTCTTTTTGAAAGTAAAAATACGCTTAGCCGTCTTAAAAAGATTACCGTGGCCTTTCCGTCACGTACCTTTCGAGAGTATTTTCGTCCAAAATGTCACAACCTGGATATAAATCGTTAACTAAGTATAAATAGTGGGTCAGAAACCCCTAACTTTGTCAGTCATTTGGGGGCGGAATGGGCTTTTGCCACCGAATGACAGAGAGTAACTGAGTTTTGAGATAGGAAAAGAAGGGTTCATGCGCAATAGTCCGTGAATGAATCAAAACATAAATGTTTCACTTGTAATAACGGTATGAAAAAAACAGTAGCGTTCTTTCTGGCTGCCCTCTTCATGAGTATCAGCCAAATAATGGCACAACAACCTTCAGTTGTACAGGGGGTTGTCACTTCGGCCGACGATGGTCTGCCGATAGTAGGTGCGTCAGTGCTGGTAACTGGCACGACAGTCGGTACAATAACAGATGTAGACGGCAAGTTCACCATTCGGGACGTGCCGAGTTCAGCAAAGACATTGAGGGTTTCGTACATTGGTATGCAGACGCGGGAGGTCGCCATCGTGGCCAACGTGACGGTCGTGCTGCAATCGGATGCGGCCACGCTGGACGAAGTGGTGGTAACCGCTATGGGCATTCCCAGAAAGGAGAAAAGTCTGGGATACTCCGCGACGACGGTGAAAAGTGACGAAATAAGCGTCGCACGCAACACCAACGCGATGAGTTCCTTGTCGGGCAAGGTGGCCGGACTGCAAGTACAGACAACCTCTACCGACCCGGGCGCCGCGAATCTGGTGACCATTCGCGGGTTCGGTTCGATCAATGGTAGTAACCAGCCGCTTTATGTAGTGGATGGTGTATCCATGCAGAACAACAGCTTGATCACGCAAGGGCATACCATCACCCTGAATGGTATTGCCAACATTGCTCCCGACGATATCGAGACTGTCACCGTGTTGAAAGGTGCGGCGGCTACCGCGCTCTATGGAAGCCGCGCAGCCAATGGTGTCATATTGATCACCACCAAAAAAGGTACCAAAGGCGAGACGCGCAATTTTACCATCGAATACAACGGAGGTGTCCAGGCCCGACAGGTATCGCTGTTGCCCGACATGCAAAATGAATTCGGACAAGGCTGGAACGGTGGACAGACGTACATCGAGAACGGTTCGTGGGGTCCGCGTTTCGACGGCTCCACGCAAGTGTACGGCCCCATCTGGAATAATCAGCAACTTATCCATGAATATTCCGCCAAGAAGAACAATGTACGCGACTTCTTCGAGACGGGCATATCGTGGAATAATAGCGTCGCCTTGAGCGGTGTCTCGTCAGACGAGAAAATGACTTACTACTTGTCGTACGCCAACGCTTCGGACAACGGTATCATTCCTTCCGACGCCGACTCCTACACACGTAATACCATCAGCTATCGAGGCGATTACGAAGCGACCAAGTGGCTGAAGGTCTCCTCGTCGATCAATTTCGCCAAGACGTCTACCGACTTGGTAGGCTCGTTCCAGGGAACATCCGTCGTGGACGGTGTCTATGAGATGCCGCGCGACATCAACATCCCGGACATGCAGGACTTGAGCAATCCGTTCTACACGCCCGAGGCTTATCTGACACCTTATGGTATCACCAACCCCTATTGGGCCATAGCCAACAACTACCACCACACCGATACCAAGCAAATATACGGTAAGGTGCAAGTAGATATTAAACCCATTCAGGACCTGACGGTAAGCTATCGGTTCGGATTCGACTATAGCGATTACGACGTCAAGATCGGCCAGCCGGAAATCGCGTTGGACGACGCGCTCATCAATAACGATTATGGATACGCCCCTTCCAATATGAACCAAGCGGGCTATGTCTATTCACGCTATTATCGAACATACGAAACGAACCATGATGTATTGGCGACCTACAACAAGAATTTCGAGAATAAGATTTCGGTTACGGCAACCGGCGGATTGAACATCAACGAGCGCGGCAATACTTATATGTACGGACAGGCCGACCAGTTGGCCATACAGTCGGGCTTCTGGGACCTAAGCAACGGAGCGTCGTGGACCTCATTGACAGAGGACCAGATGAAGCGGCGTTTGATCGGTCTGTTCGGCGACGCCACCATCGGTTACAACGACATGATCTATCTTGGCCTGACCGCACGCAACGACTGGTCGTCCACGCTCCCTATGGGCAACAACAGTTTCTTCTATCCGGGAGCTACGTTGAGCTGGATCTTTACCCGCCTGCTGCCTGAAAACGAAGCGCTCACCTTCGGTAAGCTGCGCTTCGCGTACGGCAAGACCGGTAACGACGCCAATGCCTATCTCACCAGCGCACGCTATGTGCAAGGCTATGCCGACGGTTATTATGCTTCAAGTATCGCCCAGTTCCCCATGAACGGGGCCAACACCTTCGTCCAGTCCACCTCCGCTCCCAGCAACACCTTGCGACCGGAGATGACGACAGAGTTCGAGGCGGGACTGAACCTGCAGTTCTTCCATGGCCGTTTGGGATTGGATATGGCATACTATCACCGCACCACCAACGACCAGATTTTCACCCTGCCGGTAGAACCCGCCACAGGTTACGGCAGTATGGTGACCAACTTCGGTAAGGTCCGCAATTCCGGTATCGAGATTTTGATAAACTCCACGCCTGTCAAGACCCGTAACTTGCGTTGGGATTTGGGAGTGAACTTCTCCGTGAATCGCAGCAAGGTCGTTTCGTTGCCCGAAAGTCTGGAAGGCGGACGATCCTACATATATGGTTTCTCGGCCGGTAACGACGCCGTTTACATGTACGCCGAGAAGGGCAAGCCGCTGGGTACCTTCTGGACTTATATGCCGCAGTTTGTCACCGACCCAGCCAACCCCCATTACGGAAGTCCCATCGTCGACAGTCACGGACAGCCCGTCCTCAGCCAGGAGTTGCAAGAGACCGGCTACGACATGAACCACAAATGGACGGGAGGTCTCACCACTTCGCTTACGGCTTACGGCTTTACCCTTAGCGCCGCTCTGGATGTTCGCTATGGTGGGCACATGTTCTCGCGCACGAAGAACCTGATGCAGTTCACCGGCAATGGTGTCGTGACGCTCTACAACGACAGGCGCCCGTTCATTATCCCCAATTCCGTGGTAGTTACCTCGACCGACGAAGACGGAAATCCCACCGCGTTCGCGCCCAACAATTCGCCCATACTATCGGCCGACGGCACGTATCAGGATTATTTCAACCTGTACGGTTATGGCTATGGCGGCGCGGCTTACTTGCTGGACAAGACGTTCGTAAAGGTGCGCAACATCACGTTGGCTTGGGAATTGCCCAAGAAATGGATTAGTCGCCTCTCTTTGAGCAATGTTTCGGTTTCCGCGTTCGTGAACAATCCGTTTATATGGACCAAGTCGGATAACTATTATGTTGATCCGGAAGCCAGCACTACACCTGGTACCACGGACCTTACCGCCGCTTTCGGCGAGATGTACTCCAACCCTTCGTCTCGAGTATTTGGTTGCAACCTAAGTGTTAAGTTCTAAAATAAAAAGACTAATCAGATGAAAAAGATAATAACCATTACACTTGCGGCCGCGCTAAGCTTCACTTCTTGCGACAGCTTCTTGGACATCAACCAAGACCCGAACTCGCCCAGCGGGAGCAATGTCAACGCCGATATGATATTTCCCGCTGTGGAGATGAACATCGCCAACCTCTACGGCAACATGCTCCGCATACCCTCGGGCTATTTTGCCCAGCATTACGGGCAGAACTTCGGAACGACGAATTACCTCGACTTCTCCCGCTTTGAATATAGCGCGCAGCGCGTAACCAACGTGTACACCCGCTTTTATACGCTCTGCCTGATCAATTTGGAGAGCGTACGCGAGGAAGCCGCCGCTTCCGAGGAATGGGGCACCTACTTGGCCGCCACCGTTCTCCGGGCTTTCACCTTCCAGGTGTTGGTCGACGCTTTCGGCAACGTCCCCTATACAGAGAGCTTGGATATCAATAACGCCACCCCCGTCTACGACGATGGGCTTACCATCTATCAAGGCATCTTGGCCGAACTGGACGACGCCCTGTCGCGCGTCGGCTCGGGAGACCTGGTTTGCACCAATTTCCTGTACGGAAACGCTTCCTCCACCAACTGGATACAGTTCGCCAACGCCCTGAAACTGCGCATCCTGACGCGCATGAGCGACGTGGAGAACGTGCAATCGCAACTCGCCGCCGTGATTAGCGAAGGCAACTTCCCCGCCGGGGACATCGCTTTCCAGGGGATCTGGGCCAATGAGTCGGGCAAGGCAAATCCTTTCTATCAGGAGGAGTTCGCCACCTACTTCGGCAGCACGCAAGTCAACGTCATCGCCAACCTGGCCATCGTACGTACCATGCAACAGACCGACGACAACCGTCTGGAGGCGTTCTTCAACACCAACGGCAGTAATAACTACACCGGCGTAGTGTCGGGGAGCAACTTCCCGGCGGGCACGGAGTACAACGCCAGCTATTGGTGTCGTCCGAATGCTACGTACGACATGCCGGTTAACCTCATCACGCGCTCGGATATCGAGTTCTACCTGGCCGAGTATTACGCACGCTACGGTAGCGCCACGGAGGCCGAGGCCCACTACAAGGCCGCCATCGACGCCTCGTTCGCCGCGGCCGGCGTAACCGGTGCCGAAACCATTTACGACGTGGCCTATCCTTGGAACAATGGCGAGTACAAACGCATCCTCGGCATTCAGAAATGGGTCGCCTTGAGCGGCACGAACAACTTCGAGGCTTGGTGTGAGCTACGGCGCCTGAAATATCCGGCGTTCGGAACCGTATCGGGAGAGGAGCTATACAACATGCAATCGGATACCTACTCGCCCGATCTGTACGTGACGGGGACCCTCTATACGCCGATCATGGTCAATACCCGATTGGGCAACAACAAGGTGCTGCAACGTGCGCAGTACGCCACCAGCTCTATGGACCGCAATCAAAACGCTCCCGAAGAGCAATTGAATGAGGGCGTACCCGTATTCTGGGCCGAATAAGTTTAACCGTTTAATTTGCGAACAAATGAAAAATAAGAATCTTCTGCTACTTGCGCTGCCCGCCTTATTGGCCTTGGGCATCACCGCCGGGTGTAGCGACACGCTTGGATTGACCCATATCACTTACTATCCTACGATCGAAGTATTGGGTACCAATCCAGCCGTGGTATACGTAGGCGGCACCTTCACCGACGAAGGGTGCTACGTCGACCTGAATGGTGAGGACGTGACGGCGAGCGCCAAGGTGTCGTCCAACGTCAACACCTCCGAGATGGGTATCTACTCCGTTACGTACTCGGCCGTAAACGACGATGGATTCTCCGCCTCGGCTTCCCGTACGGTATATGTGGTCAAGGAAAACTCCATCGACAACATCTATCTGGGCGAAAGCCAGACACCCACACGTCACTATACGAACGCGCCTATTTTCATTACCGACAATGGCGACGGCACCTACCTGCTGGACGACTTGATGGGCGGACTCCAGTTTTATGGCATGAACCCAGGTTTCGAACCTACTTTAGATTTCCACGCGGAGATCAATATCAAGATAGAGGACGATAATAGCGTTGTCGCGGTCGGAGATGTAGGCAGTTGGTACTTCGGAGACTCTGGTACGATAACGCTTACGCTATCGTCGGGCACGTACGACCCCGCCACCGGCTCGTTCGTCCTGAACGTGATGTACGATACCGCGACAAGTTCCACGGCACTTACCGTAACGCTTCATTCCATCAAACAATAATAAGGAGGATTATGAATATGAAGAAAATTATATGCTTCGCGCTGGTTGTAGCCGGATTCGTGCTGGCTTCATGCGAAAAAGACCCGATTGGAGGCACCGTCACCCAAGACATGGCCGGCGAATGGGACGTGACTATCGACGCGATGGACACGTCGGGCAACGTCCTTATTCCCGAGTATTATCATGGGCAGATATACACCTATAACACCGTGGAGAATATCCCTACCCGGCTGTGGGTCGACGATATGGCCAGCTTCTGGGATTATAAGGTAGAGGTAAGTATGGATATGAACGCCGGAACCTTTACCTCGGACGGTGTCCAGGAGAACGCCTCGTACGAATGCCAAGTGAATATAGAAGAAGGCAAGATCGTCAAGATGGGCACCACCACACCCAGTGGAGTACCCACCGACTATATCGAATTTGTCGTATCGTTTAGCGACGACGACCCGGCGTTTGGCTACAAGTACAAGGTCTATGGCTTCCGTCATACGGGTTTAGCTTCGGACGATTAAAACAGCAAGTGGATGCATCCGCTATCCACCCGCTAACGATAAGATCTCTCAAAAGAGAGACTTCACAAGCGTTATTTCTTAGTTCCTAACCCAAAGAGAAATAACAGGGGAATAGGTGGACTGTGAAGTTCGCCTATTTTCTGTTTGTATAGTCTTGCCTACGCCTTGCGAGACGCGTTCTCAACCGAGCCGTGCCGGTGTCGTCTCCCATACGCGGCATGCCTTTCCCGCGGCGATGTATACCACGTACGTGCGCATTTTGTAATGGGGGAATTGGCGGAGGATGTCGTCGGCGTAGGCTCGCGCTTGCGCCGCGTCTTCAGCGTCGGGGGTGGCGAGCGCCTTGATCCGAGCCGCTTCCTTGGCCTTGAAATACTTGAACTTCAGCACGCGGCAGTCGGCGTAGTAGGGCGTGCCGGGAATGCCGGTCATCACGAGGTCCGCGCGACCCGAAGGCAGGTTTTGCTCCATGGCGAAGGTATAGTAAGGACTCAGGTGCGTGTAGCAAAGGGCGTAGAACGCGCAACGGACGAAATTCTCGTTGATCTTGTCGAACGCCTGGGCGGGGAACTGCCCGAGGTATTCCCTAAAGAAACTCATCACCGTATCCTCCAGCTTCCCGCCGCTCTGGGTGAACGCCTCGAAGGCGGGCGAGATGGCGTTGAAGCGGGCTTCGATGTGGTTCATCTCGTTGTAGTAGTCCATGTAGATGCTGCGCATGGTGAGGTTGGGAAGGCGCATCCGGTACGCGCTCTCCAGCGTGGTCATGCCGAGGTAGTAGAGGCTGACGGGATAGAACCGCTTGTCGAAGAACTTCCTCTTGTTGAACTTGCTGCGCAAGTCGCTGGCGGAGTAAGGCAACTCGTTGTCGACGAGCAGCGTGTCGAGCATCTCCCTGGCGTTGTCTTGGGTCACGGTGAGCCGGCGTATCCAGCCGATGTCGGTGCGCAGGTTCTCGTCGATCATCTCGTCGGGGATACCGCCGTGGCTCACGGCGTATTTGAAAAAGAAATAGCTCAATATGGTGGAGTTGAACAGCAGCGGGGCGTCGGGCAGGAAGCGGTAACCGTCGTAGTTGCTCACGATCAGCTCCCACAGCTCGTCGAAGTTTCCCTTGCGCTCGCCATACTTGTCGATGACGTAGCGCAGGTAGGTGGCGGTCTCCTCGTGGTTGAAGCCGAGCATCTCGACAAAGTCGGGTTCCAGGGTGAGTATCTGGGCGATGTTGTATCCGCTCGTGAGGTCGTCCATGGTGACGGGCAGCACGCCCGTGCAGAAGCAGCAACGGATGGTGCCCCCGTCGATGCCGCTCTTGATGGTCTTGAAGAAGGTGCGCAGGAAGCTGTCGCCCGTGGTGACATTCTCGTAAAGCGGATCCTGATAGGTGGTGAGGAGTTGGTTGGTGAAGTTGTCGTACTCGTCGATGAGGATGTAGAGCGGAGGGCAGTTGTTGTCCCGTACCCAATCCAGGATCTCGGACAGGGAATTTGACGCGTCGCTATCGTTGGTGAAATGGAATCCCTCGAAGAAACGGGTGTAACGCGCCTCCCCCCTGACGAAGCCCCTTATGGGGGAACTTGCCAATCTGTTGAAGTTCTGCTCCAATCCTTCCATATTATCCGCCATGACCAATTGCGAGAAGTTGAATCGCAGCACCATGTACTTGTTTCGTTCCCCGGTGGGATGCTCGCCGATGTACGTCCCCCCGAACAGCGTGTCGAAGCGGTCGGCGGCGTTGATGTCGTAGTAGTAGGCCAGGGTGGACACCAGCAGGCTCTTGCCGAAACGGCGTGGACGTAGGAAAACGGGAGCGTTGTACCGCTCCAGCAGGGGGATGTGCCGCGTCTTGTCGACGTAGTAGTACCCGCGCCCGCGCAACGTGGCGAAGTCGGCCACGGCATAGGGAATGTTGATCTCTGCTTGCATACTCTTGCTCGTTAAAGGGTTTACCGACGCAAATATACGGCATTGCGGGGTAGGACGCAAGTTTTAGGGCATTGAAAAGCCACGCTATCGGCTTTCGGTCACGTAGCAAGCCACGTCGACTGGGATGAGTGTGGTGCAAAGCACGTCGCCACCAGTACCGCTTTGCTGGGCAGGATTGATGTACGCGAAGGCGTTCCATCCCTGCTGGAAGGAGCAGTCCTGGTAGTAGTAGGAGTTGTTGGAACCGGTGAGCGTGAAGGGGCGGTCGGCGTACTGGAGGTAGAGGGTAGCTTTGCCGTTGGCCGTGCCTGTGCCCGACCAGTTGGAGAGGCGCAGGCGGGCCACTTTGCGGTCGGCCTGGTAGAGGTAGAGGTCGCCGATGGTGAGCACCCGTGCGGCGGGGTCGCTCGACGTGGCGGGCCAGTAACCGGCATAGTCGCGCTGGTCGGCGCCGCGATCCACTTGCTGTAGCCAGGCAGGATCGATGTCGGTGGGGAGTGTCAGGCTTAGCTCTCGGTCGGTGAGGGGCACCGCGACCGTCTCGACTACGCTCCAGTTCGCGCCTGTGAGTTCCATGCGCAGTTGGTCGAAGGTGAGTGTCTCGGGGAGGTCGCGAAGCTCGAGCGTGAGGGGATTGGACATGTTTCGCAGTCCAACCAGGCGGAGGCGATAGGCCGAATCGGGAATCGGGTCGGGCAGGGGTTCGTCGTTCTCGTCGCGGCAGGCGTACGCCAGCACGAGGCAGGCGGCGAGGAGGAGCAGGCTGGCGGTCGCGGCTTTTATCGTTCGCATGACTCTATGTATTGTCGGAGCTTCTCCACGGCCCGGGCACGGTGGCTGACGCGGTTCTTCACCTCTTCGCCCAGCTCGGCGAAGGTCTCGTCGAACCCCTCGGGCCGAAAGATGGAATCGTAGCCGAATCCGGCGGTGCCGCGTTCCTCGGTGATGATCTCGCCGCGGACGACGCCTTCGAAGCGGTGCTCGTGTCCGTCCGTCAGGAGGGAGATGACGGTGCGGAAGCGTGCCCGCCTGTTGGCGACTCCCTCCAGTTCGCGGAGCAACTTACGGCGGTTGGCGGCGGAGTCGTGCCCCTCTCCGCCGGCGTAACGGGCGGAGTAGACGCCGGGGGCACCGTCGAGCGCCTCGACCTCCAGTCCGGTGTCGTCGGCGAAGCAGTCCAGGCCATAAGCTTCATAGATATAAGAAGCTTTCAGCAGGGCGTTGCCCTCCAGCGTGTCGGCCGTCTCGGGGATGTCGGCGTGGCAGCCGATGTCGGCCAGGCTGAGCAGCTCCACGCGGTGGGCGAGGATGGCCCTCACCTCGTCCAGCTTATGGGCATTGTTGGTGGCGAACACCAATCGGCGCGGGGTTTCCGTCATTTCACTTTCAGCTTGTCGAATCCCTCGCCGTACACGCCGATGACGGAGCTTTGCGAGATGAACGCGTTGGGGTCGATGTGCTTCACTAAGCGGAAGATGTCGAGCGACTGGCTCTTCTTGGCCAGTACGATGAGCACCTTCACCTTGTTCTGGCTATACCATCCCGTACCGTCGATGACGGTGACGCCGCGGTGGGTGTCGTGGGTGATGCGGGTGGCTATCTCGTCGTACTTCTGCGAGAAGATGAGGAACTGCACCGACTGCCGGGCGCTGTTGACGATCCAGTCGAGCACCACGCCGATGATGAGCAGGGTGACGAATCCGAAGATCACCCTTCGCCAGTCGTGGAAGACGAAGTAGCAGGAGCTGATGATGACGACGTCGCAAAGCATGATCATCCGTCCGAAGGTGACGTCCTTGTACTTGTTCACCACGGCGGCGATGATGTCCGTCCCGCCGGTGCTGCCGTTGGAGTTGAACACGATGCCGAGTCCGGCTCCGCAGAGCGTGGCGCCTATGATGCAGGCCATGAAGTCCTGCCCCGGGCCGAGGATGAGCGGTTGTCCGTCGGGCGTGGTGTTGGGTGCCTGCACGTAGTTGTTCACCACGAATTGCAGGAACCAGAGCAAGAACGTGAGCGTGAAGATGGCGTACGTGGTCTTGATGGTGAATCGCGGGCCGAGCAGGCGTATGGCGACAGCCATGAGCACGGCGTTGATGCCGAGGTAGGTCCACTGGATGGGAATGCCGGTGGAATAGTAGACGATGGCGCCGATACCCGTGACGCCGCCCGTGGTAATCTGGTAAGGCAGCAGGAACGCCGCCCAGCCGAGGGCGTAGCTCATCAGCCCGAGGGTGATGAAGGCGTAGTCGCGGGCTTCGCGCTTGAGGAACGATTTACTTATTTTCATGAGCGTATGGGAAAAAAGGATACGGTTCGTTTTGTTCAGACCACCACGTTGACGATCTTCCGGGGCACGACGATCACCTTCTTGGGCGTGCGGCCGCCGGTCCATTTCAGCGCGCGCTCGTCGGCCAGCACGGCGGCTTCGATCTCCTCTCTACCCGCCTCGACGGGGAACTCGAGGTTGAAGCGAGCCTTGCCGTTGAAGGAGACGGTATAGTTCACCGTGGCCTCCTTGAGGTACTCTTCGTCCCATTCGGGCCACTCGGCGTCGCACACGGTGGTGGCGTGCCCCAGCGCGGCCCACAGCTCCTCGCAGACGTGCGGGGCGAAGGGGGCCAACGTGACGACGAGCCGCTCCAGCACCTCCTTCTTGGCGCAGCGCAGGGCGGTCAGCTCGTTGACGCAGATCATGAAGGCGCTCACCGACGTGTTGTACGAGAACTGCTCGATGTCGCCCGTCACCTTCTTGATGAGCTTGTGGAGGCTCTTCAGCTCCTCGGGCGTGGCGGGTTCGTCCTTCACGAGGTACTCGCCCGAGCGGCCGTCGTGGAAGAGCGCCCAGAACTTGCGGAGGAAGCGGTGCACGCCGTCGATGCCGTTGGTGTCCCACGGCTTCGACTGCTCCACGGGTCCGAGGAACATCTCGTACATGCGGAGGGTGTCGGCGCCGTAGCGTTCCACGATGTCGTCGGGGTTGACGACGTTGAACATCGACTTGCTCATCTTCTCCACCGCCCATCCGCAGACGTACTTGCCCTCCTCGAGGATGAACTCGGCCGTGGCGTATTCCGGTCGCCAAGCCTTGAAAGCTTCGAGGTCGAGGATGTCGTTGCTGACGATGTTGACGTCGACGTGCAGCGGGGTGACGTCGTACCCCTCTTTCAGCCCGAGGGAGACGAAGGTATTGGTGTCGCCCTTCACGCGGTAGACGAAGTTGCTGCGCCCCTGTATCATGCCTTGGTTCACCAATTTCCGGAACGGCTCTTCGACGGCCGACACGCCGAGGTCGTGCAGGAACTTGTTCCAGAAGCGCGAGTAGATGAGGTGTCCCGTGGCGTGCTCGGTGCCGCCCACGTAGAGGTCGACGCCGCGCCAGTACTCGTCTTTCTCGGGAGCCACCAGCGCCTGGCCGTCGCGCGGGTCCATGTAGCGCAGGTAGTAGGCCGACGAGCCGGCGAATCCCGGCATGGTGTTCAGCTCGAGGGGGAAGACGGTGACGTGGTCTATCCGCGAGTTCTCCACCACCTGACCGGCGACGGTGTCCCACGCCCAGCGCGTGGCGTTGCCCAATGGCGGCTCGCCCGTCGCGGTGGGCTTGAAGTCCGTCACCTCGGGTAGCTCGAGCGGGAGGGCGTCCTCGTCGATCATGTAGGGCATGCCCTCTTTATAGTACACGGGGAAAGGCTCGCCCCAGTAACGTTGGCGGGAGAAGATGGCGTCGCGCAGGCGGTAGTTCACCTTCACGCGTCCCAGCCGATGGCTCTCCACGTAAGCTTTGGTGGCGGCTATGGCCTCCTTGATGGTGAGGCCGTTGAGCGATAGGTCGCAGTAGGGCGTGGCGTCGGGGCGCGGGGAGTTGCGGACGATGCCTTCCTTGGCGTCGAAGCTCTCTTCGCTCACGTCGCATCCTTCGACGAGCGGCCGGATCTCCAGCCCGAAATGGCGGGCGAAGGCGTAGTCGCGGCTGTCGTGCGCGGGCACCGCCATGATGGCTCCCGTGCCGTAGCCGGCCAGCACGTAGTCGCTGACCCAGATGGGCACGGCCTCGCCCGTGAAGGGATTGATGGCGTACGAGCCGGTGAAGACGCCCGTCACGCCGCGGTCGGCGATGCGTTCGCGTTCGGTGCGCTTCTTGGTGCGCTCCAGGTAGGCGTCCACCTCGGCTTTCCGCTCGGGGATGGTGAGCGCGGGCACCAGCTCGCTCTCGGGCGCCAATACCATGAAGGTGACGCCAAACATGGTGTCGGCACGGGTGGTGAAGATGGTGAACTCCTGGTCGCTGTCCTTCACGCGGAACTGTATCTCGGCGCCTTCCGAACGGCCTATCCAGTTGCGCTGGGTCTCTTTCAGCGACTCGGTCCAGTCGATGGTCTCCAGCCCGTCGAGCAGCCGCTGCGCGTAGGCCGACACGCGGAGGCACCATTGGAGCATCCGTTTCTGTACTACGGGGTATCCGCCTCGCTCGCTCACGCCGTCCACCACCTCGTCGTTGGCCAGCACGGTGCCCAGGTCGGGGCACCAGTTCACCATCGTCTCGCCGAGATAGGCGATGCGGTAGTTCATCAGCGTCTCCTGCCGCTGGCGCTCGCTCATGGCTTTCCACTCGTCGGCGGTGAAGCTGAGTTCTTCCGTACAGGCCGCGGTGAGGCGTTCGGTTCCGCTCTCGTCGAACTTCCGGATGAGATTCTCTATCGGCATGGCCGCCTGGCAGGCGGTGCAGTAGAAGCTGTCGAACATCTTCTGGAACGCCCATTGCGTCCAGTGGTAGTATTCGGGGTCGCAGGTGCGTATCTCACGGCTCCAGTCGAACGAGAAGCCAATCTTGTCCAACTGCCCGCGGTAGCGGGCTATGTTCTCCCGGGTGGTGATGGCGGGATGTTGCCCCGTCTGTATGGCATATTGCTCGGCGGGCAGGCCGTAGGCGTCGTACCCCATGGGGTTGAGCACGTTGAAGCCTCGCAGGCGTTTGTAGCGGGCGTAGATGTCCGAGGCGATATAGCCCAGCGGATGGCCGACGTGCAAGCCCGCTCCCGAGGGATAGGGAAACATGTTCAGCACGTAGTATTTCTGTTTCCGCTCATCTTCCGTCACTTGGTAGGTCTTGTCGTTCACCCACCGTTCTTGCCATTTCTTTTCGATGTCCCTGAAGTTATACTCCATAGTGATAACGTTATTATGCTTAATGATTTATACTCACTTTCCGTTTCGAGCGGCAAAGTTACAGGTTTATTTTCAGATAGCCACGTGCCCGCGGCCTATAAATTCCATCTATCGGGGCATAGAGGGATTCTATGGGGCTTTGTTTGGCGAGGCTCCCCGCTCTGCCTATCTTCGCGGCGTCTTCTTCGCTACGGCAAGGGAGGCGAGTTGATTCAGACATTGATAACAACCCAATAAAAATGACAAAAAGAATATGGAAACGATTTTAAACTCACAACTACCCGAATTTACGCTGCAAGCCTATCAGGGCGACGCGTTCAAGACAGTGACGAACAAGGATCTGCTGGGCCACTGGTCCATCTTGTTCTTCTACCCATCCGACTTCACCTTCGTCTGCCCCACCGAGCTGGAGGATATGGCCGAGCACTATGCCGAATTCCAACAGCTGGGCGTGGAGGTGTATTCGGTAAGCACCGATTCGCACTTCGTCCACAAGGCCTGGCACGACGCTTCCGAAAGCATCCGCAAGATCCAGTATCCCATGCTGGCCGACGTCACGGGGCTGCTGGCCCGTGCGCTGGGTGTCTACATCGAGGCCGAAGGCGTGGCGTATCGCGGAACCTTCGTGGTGAATCCCGAGGGCGTGATCAAGGTGGTGGAACTGAACGACAACAACATCGGCCGCGATGCCAGCGAGCTGCTTCGCAAGGTGGAGGCCGCGCAGTTCGTGGCCACGCACGATGGCGAGGTATGCCCCGCCAAATGGAAGCGGGGAGCCGCTACGCTGAAACCAAGCATCGACCTCGTGGGGAAGATCTGAGGAATTAGCGATTAGCCCCGGCTTGTACTTTTTTTCGGGCACGGATCACACGGACCGCACGGTTTTCATCACAGCGATGAGACGGCGCAATCTGTGGAATCCGTGCCCAATCTGTTTCATCATAGATTCCTATCCCACCATGCTAACCATTCGCCCAGCGTGCGGGTCTCCTTGCTGAACGCCGCGCCGATTTTTACCAATCGCTTGCCGCTGGCGTTATAGGGGATGAGGTATCCCTTCTCGTCGATCTGCCGCAACGCGTCGGCCGCCGTGCCGTAGCCTATCATTTTGAACTCGAAGACGTAGACCGTGCCGGCGATCTCCACCACGAGGTCGGCGCGGCCTTTGGCCGTCTGCCGCTCCATGCGGGCGTATTCGCCCATGAGGGTGAAGAGCATGTAGAGCGC
>JAISIZ010000065.1 GCA_031261785.1 Mediterranea sp. (in: CFB group bacteria) | reverse complement strand
TCTTTTTCTTAACGCACGACGGATAATGTTTAAAGCATGTTATAAAACATACTTTTTCATCCCTACAATTTGCTGTTTTCCCCAAAGTCCGTACCTTTGCACTGTGTTTTTCATAGTATGAGATTTAAGGTTAACAAAGGTTGGAGTACAGCGGTACTCCTTTTTTTTTGCCCGTACCGGGGGAGGGGGTTCACCACAGAGGACACAGAGTTACACAGAGTTTGTAACTCAACTTTCGTAAGTATTCAAGTCGGAATATGACCTGCGCAACGCCCATGTTGGCTGCATGGACGCTTCGCAGAGCCGCGAACATCCCACGCTGGATTACATGGACATTTTGCGATAGGATACTTGCGAAAGTTGAGTTACAAACTCTGTGTAACTCTGTGTCCTCCGTGGTGAACTCCCCGCCCGGATTCAGCCGAGCTTGCCAAACAAGTCCCACATCACGATTCCCGCCGCAACGGATACGTTGAGCGAATGTTTGGTGCCGTACTGTGGGATCTCTATGCAGCCGTCGCAACGGTCGATGACCTCTTGGCGCACTCCCTTTACCTCGTTCCCCAGCACGATGGCATACTTCCGGCCCGCATCTAAGCGCAGGTCGTCCAGCATCACGCTTCCCTCGGCCTGCTCCACGGCGTAGACCAAGTAACCTTGTCCGCGGAGGTTGTCAACAGCGTCAACCGCTTTATCCACATACTCCCAACCGACAGTGAACTCGGCTCCCAAGGCCGTCTTATGGATCTCGGCGTGGGGAGGGACAGCCGTAATGCCACAGAGGCAGATGAGGGATATACGGAAAGCGTCGGCCGTACGAAACACCGAGCCGATGTTGTGGAGGCTACGTACGTCGTCGAGCACTACTACTAATGGAAGCTTCTCGGCCTCCTTGAACTCCTCCGCGCTGATGCGGTTCAGCTCCGTTATCTTCAGTTTGCGCATCACTTGATTCGTCTTTAGGAAAAACACTCCGCGAAGGTACTCCTTTTCGGTTGACAACCCTATGGATAACCGTGGAAAAGCTGTCGATAGGATGGGGAAAGATTCTGAAAAATAAAGCTTGCGTAATCCGGAAGAATATATAAGCAGCCACGCGAACGAACTATCCAAGCAAAGAAGCGTTTAGTTTCAAGCCATCGATAAACCACTTTTCACTATCCACTCCACCATTTATAACCATAAAGTTCCTAACTTTGCCGCTTATAAACCGCCGGATGATAAGTCGTCGACCTCTATCCGCGGCGGGCTTGATAATAAAGGAAATAGCGTGACCCGGAGGCATACGCCTATCCGTTGATAACCGACTGATAAGCCAAGCCTCTACGACTGATAACTTATCGCGCAAGAAAAAGCGATTTCAGTTTCCCACACTATCAACCGCCTATCATTACCATCATGAGATTTTAAGTTTTAAAAGAATAAATAAGAATATAATTATGAACGAACTAACAAAAGCCATCGGCGAGCTGAAAAGACAGAAGAACGCCATTATCCTGGCTCACTACTACCAGATGGGCGAGATACAGGACATCGCCGACTATGTGGGCGACAGCCTGGCCTTGGCGCAATGGGCGGCCAAGACGGAAGCCGACATCATCGTGATGTGCGGTGTACACTTCATGGGCGAGACCGCCAAGATACTCAGCCCCGGTAAGAAGGTGTTGGTACCCGACTTGGCGGCCGGCTGCTCGCTGGCCGACAGCTGTCCGGCCGACCGGTTCGAGCGGTTCGTCAACGATCACCCGGGATATACCGTCATCTCGTACGTCAACACCACCGCCGCGGTGAAGGCGCTGACCGACGTGGTGGTGACCTCCACCAACGCGCGCCAGATCGTGGAGAGCTTTCCCGAGGACGAGAAGATCATCTTCGGTCCCGACCGCAACCTGGGCAACTACATCAACTCCGTCACGGGTCGGCAGATGCTGCTCTGGGACGGCGCTTGCCACGTGCACGAGCAGTTCTCGGTAGAGAAGATCGTGGAGCTGAAGGCGGAGTATCCCGACGCCTTGGTGCTGGCCCATCCTGAATGTAAGGGGGCCTTGCTCCGCCTGGCCGACGTGGTGGGATCCACCGCCGCCTTGCTGAAGTACGCCGTGGCGCGTCCCGAGCATACGTATATCGTGGCTACCGAGTCGGGTATCCTGCACGAGATGCGGAAGAAATGCCCACAGACCCTCTTCATCCCCGCTCCACCCAACGACAGTACCTGCGCCTGCAACGAGTGCAACTTCATGCGGCTGAACACGCTGGAAAAGCTATACGACTGCCTGAAGAACGAATCGCCCGAGATCACCGTCGACCCCGCCGTCGCCATGAGAGCCGTGAAGCCTATCGAGCGCATGCTCGAGCTGTCGGAAGCGTTGGGTCTGTGAATGCGGGGAAGGATAAATAATGTTATAAAGCGATGCCTTTGTAGGTTACTTTACCGGTTTGCGGTGTTTTCTATGGGAACAATAGTATTAACGACAATTGCAAGAGAACTATGACAAAGAAAAAGATCGGAGTTTTCGTAGGTAGCCTACGGAAAGGTTCGTATTCGAAGATGGCCGCGCGGTACGTCAGCGGCTTGCTCAGTGAGCGGTATGACATTGAGTTTGTGGAGATGGAAGGGCTGAGTTACTACAACGAGGACTTGGACCAGCCGGGGAACGTTAGTCCCGACTTCGCGGCTTTCAGGGAGCAAGTGAAGGGTCTCGACGCGTTCCTGTTCGCCACTCCGGAGTATAACAGGTCAATGCCTGCCGTACTGAAGAACGCGCTCGACATCGCCTCGCGTGGCGAGAATCTGTGGAGTGGAAAGCCCGGGGCGCTGATCGCTTCCAGCATCGGACATATCGGCGGCGCCTGCGGGGCGGGGGCCTTGAGGGTGCCACTGGCTTTCCTCAACGTGCGGATGATGGAGCAACCTGAGGTGTACATCGCCGGCGCGTCCGCGATATGGGACGAGCAAGGGAATATCGTCAACGAATCGACAGCGAAATTCCTGCAAAAGTTCGCCTCCTCCTTCGCAGCTTGGATAGAGAAATAGAGGAATTGAGGCTTTTAGGCACGGATTTCACGAATCGCGTTGTACTTCGCGTCAACGGTAGTGAAGTCCGTGCCTTTTTTTAGGCAATAGTGAAAACCTGTGTTTACCCCGTATCACTTCCAGCAAAGTCTCATATTTCGTGAGCGGATATATAATTGGTTAAAAGGAGAGTGATTAGTGATTAGCGATTGGCGGGAGGAGTTCACCACAGATTACACAGATTCGCACAGATTTTGTAATGATCGGCATGTGAGACGTGGCGTGCCGCGTCTCTACATTAGTTCATCACATAGCGTGCATTGATAATCCATCATTTGTGGATTAAAATGGAGCTGTACAGGATGGCGCAAGCTGGGAAAGCTCCAATTTTGTGTCCTGTATGCGCACAGGAAGAAAGGAGAAATCCGTGGGCGAATCAGCCCAAAGTCACCCTGATATGTGCTCCCGCATGGGGATCGAAGGACTATTCTCCTCGCGCGTTCTTCATGCCATTCGCGAGAGAGGCTATCGGGTTTGCGAAGTGCCCATGTGGCTCGCATGAACAGTTCGCGGAGCTGACAGACGGCCATGTGATTGGCGTGAACAGTTAGCTGGCCTGATAGATGGCCATGCGATTGGCGTGAACAGTTTGCGGGTCTGATAGATGGCCATGCAGTTCGCGTGAACAGTTCGCGGGCTTGCTAAATGGCCATGCGGTTCGCGTGAACAGTCCGCGGCTTTGAAAAGGTCTGATGTCAAACCATCGATCGATCCGAGCATCCATTCGATCGTGAAACCGACATGAAGTTGGGCGCTTTGTTAGCCATGGGACAAGTTCATCCACGGACTATTGTGCGTGAGCCGAAAAAAGCCCGGGCTTCTCGTCCCACGCGAACTTGCATAAACCTTTTGCGTCTCTGGATACTTGCATGGCATATCTTCGAGAGATGTGGGAATTGGGGTGGCGCATTGACGAAGTCAGGACGAAGACGAGATAATCTATTTCCTTGACAGATACGGGGAATATAGGTCAAGAGAGGCGATCTCCATCTTCTACCACCGCATGCGTATATCGCCTGAGGAAACAAACGCGACCGCTTTCGGAGAGATAAAAACCCCTTCGCGGGCTTTCATATCTCAATGATTTGGCGTAAGTTTGTGCGTAGTTAAACAAACAAAACCATGAAAGCAATCGCCACGTCCCTTAGCATCAGTATGATGCTGACGTGCGCCCCGTTCCTGGAGGGCGCCCCGCTTCATTCCATGGAGCGGAACGACATCATGTTCAGGCAATTGTCGACCAGCCAAGGGCTGCTGAACAACAACGTCACGGCACTCTGCCGCGACAGCAGGGGATTCTTGTGGATAGGGACGGCATCGGGACTAAACCGATACGATTCGTACACTTTCCAGCAATACCAACAGGATGGAGATAGCCTGCCCGACAACAGCATATCGGACCTATTCGAGGACCATACGGGCAACGTGTGGATAGCCACCTCGAGAGGATACGCCATATACGACTACCGCACTGGACGCTTCAGCCAGGACACCTCCTCGGCGCTGCGACAGCTCAGCGTAGCCTGCGACACGCTGATCAACGCGGGTACGGGCTTCAAGAAGCGCTATCTCTGGGCGCACGACGATACCAAGATATATCTTCACGACCACGGGCGGGGAATGACGAAGATCTACCCACTGCTCGAGGCGTCGGTTACCAAGATATTCGTCACCGCGGAGTTCGTCTATTCCATCTACAACAGCGGAAGGGTGTACCGCACGAACGTCAGTTCCTCGCTCACGCAGCGGATAGCTATTCCCGAGCGATACGACAACCTCATCGCGCGGCATTCGCCCCGGGTCTACGTCGACAGCAACGACGGCATCTGGATATATACCTTCGAGAACAGCCTGCTGCTCTACAAGAAGAACATGCAGACCGAATGGGAAGAAGTGAGGCTACCCGTGCGTGCCGAACAATTCAACCGCATACGCGATATAGCCGAGGACGACAGTGGCAACATCTGGATCATCACCAGCCACTTGGGCGGATTCATCTACCAGCCGGCGGCGGGAACACTGACCAACTTCACCAACGACCCCCTGCGATCGCACACCATAGCGAGCAACAACCTCAACGCCATACACATCGACCGGGAAGGTATTGTGTGGATAGGCAACTTCAAGCACGGCATATCCTACTACGCCCCGCACTCGCAGGTGTTTCTCAACCAACGGTTCGAGGGAGAGACCAGCGATATACTGGCTTTCTGCGAGGATTCGCTCGACCTGTGGTACGGCACCGATGGTGGTGGACTGATGGGGCAACGGCGGGGAGAGCCGATGCCCCGGCAGGTAGGCACGCCCGCCAACGTCATCGTGACCATCCGCAAGGACAGCCGCGGACGGCTCTGGCTGGGCAGCTTCCAGAACGGGCTGATAAGCTACGACCGCGGAAAGATACGGCAGTACACCATAGGCAACAGCGGACTGATGGGAAACGACGTGTACGGCATACAGGAAGACAAGGACGGCCACATCTGGATAGGCACGCTCAACGGCTGCGTGCAACGGCTCGACGTAGAGAAAGGGGAGTTCCATACCGTGCTCGACATGCGGGACAAAATCAACATCAGCGAGTTGCTGTGGGGCAACGATGAAACGCTCTACGCCGCCACCTCGCGGGGACTGATGGCCATCGACGTCAACAACTCCCAATGTCGCTTCGTCCGCCAGAACGCCGGCGGCACGCGGCCCATTAAGAGCCAGCATCTCTATACCCTTTACAAGGACAGCCGCGACATGCTCTGGATGGGAGGCACGCAAGGGCTGACCTGCTGGGATCTGGCGACCGACAGCGTAACCTATATCGACCAGGCCGGCGGACTGCCCACCAACCTCGTCACGGCCATACACGAAGACAACAACAAGCAGATCTGGGTAGGTACCTGCAACGGGATAGTGCGCATCAACCTCGCGCAGGAACCCCTCTCCATCACCAGGTACGACGTGACCTACGCCTCCACCGCCAACAGCGTGAACGAGCGCTCCATTTACCGCCTGCGAAACGGCAACATACTGGTAGGAAGCCCCGACGGATACACCACCATCGTGCCGCAGGAGATCGCGCGCGACACGTACAAGGGAGAGATCTACCTCACCGGCATCGTGCCACAATACGAACCCCTGGGGCGTATGCTCGGAGGCAAGTCGCTGGAGTGCGCTACGGAGGTGGTGCTGCGCGAGCGCATACCCTTCTTCCAACTGCAATTCTCCACGCTCGACTTCGTGGAGCCGGGCAAGGTGACTTATGCCTACCGCCTCAAGGGGAGACAGTCCGACTGGAGCTACACCACGCAGAACCAGATCGACTTCTCCATCCTCGCACCCGGCACGTACGAACTCCAGGTGAGGGCACGCAACTCCGGGCAGGTGTGGTCGCCACACGTCAAGACCATCGCCATCAAGATACTTCCACCTTGGTACCGCACGCCCTGGGCGTACCTGGCCTATTTCGTGGCGGCCTTGCTCATCGCCTGGAAGAACATCGCCTACTTCCGCTCCCGCCGCAGGCGGATGGCCATGCTCAAGAGCGCCAAGGAGGAGAACGAACGGCAACAGAAGATCACCGACATGAAGATGCAGTTCTTCGCCAACGTGAGCCATGAGCTACGCACGCCACTGTCGCTCATCATCAATCCCCTCGAGGAGTTCATGGCCAAGTTCCCGCAGTATAAGGATACCTTGCTCTATACCGCCCACAACAACGCCCGCTACCTGCTCGAGCTGATCAACCAGCTGCTCGACTTCCGCAAGCTCGACGCCCAGGGAGAGACCATGCGCTATATGCACGGCGACATCGTGAGCGTGGTCAGGGACCAGTACCAGGCCTTCGACAGCATAGCCCGCAAGCGGGAGATCAGCTATAGCCTCGTCTGCCCGCAACCCGACATACAGATGGACTTCGACCACAACAAGGTGCGCAAGATCGTGATGAACATGCTCTCCAACGCCTTCAAGTTCACCAAGAACAAGGGGAGCATAGAGATACGCATCAATGCCGCGGGAGGCAACGTGGTGATGCAATTCCGCGATACCGGATGCGGTGTCGACGCCAAGCTGCAGGAGAAGATTTTCCAATGCTTCTACCAGGTGGAGGACCAGGAGAACAGCCAGGGAGGAAGCGGCATAGGACTCTACCTCGTGGCCGAGTACGTGAAGATGCACAAGGGCAATATACAGGTGGCGCCCAACGTGCCCCAGGGCAGCGTCTTCATCATCACCCTCCCCATGCAGGCCGCCAGCCCGAGGCGAGTGGAAGAGGAGGAAAGGACGGCGGCGGACGGCGGAGAGGAGGGGCGACAATTGGGATACGCCATCCTGCTGGTGGACGACAATTACGACTTCCTCGACTTCCTCAGCGCGTCGCTCTCTACCAGCTACAACGTGCTCAAGGCCACCAACGGACGGGAGGCGCTCGAGGTGCTGAAGGGGGAGAACGTCGACATCGTCGTCAGCGACATCATGATGCCCGAGATGGACGGGCTGGAGCTGTGCGCGGCCATCAAGAGCGACATCAACATCTCGCATATACCCATCATACTGCTCACCGCCAGGGCCAGCGAGGAGTACCAGCTCAAGGGACTCAACGTCGACGCCGACGACTACATCACCAAGCCCTTCAGCATGGAGGTGCTGAAGCTGCGCGTCAGCAAGCTCATCGAGAGCAGCCTGAAGAAGCACGCCCTCTTCGACGAACAGGTGAAGATAGAACCCAGCCGCATCACCATCACCTCGCTCGACCGGCAGTTCGTCGAACAGGCCATACAGATCGTGGAGGACAACATCAATAACGCCGAGTTCTCCGTCGAGGAGCTGGCCGCCCAACTCAACATCTCGCGCGGGTATCTCTATAAGAAGATGGTAAAGATCACCGGGCGCACGTCGATCGAGTTCATCCGCGTCATCCGCATGAAACGGGCCAGGCAACTCCTCGAGGAGAGCCAGCTACAGGTGGCCGAGATCGCCTACCAGCTGGGCTACAACTCGCCCAAGATATTCACCAAGCACTTCAAGGAGGAGTTCAACATGCGCCCGTCGGACTTCCTGAGGCAGCAAACGGAGGACAAAACAGGGGAGAAAACGGAGGAATAACACATTTGATGGCTCTATTGGTGACAAAAGGGAGCCTCGCGTCTCCCTTTTACACCCTATCTTAGCGGCCAGATTTTAGTAACCCAAATATTTGTGCACCATGAGAAAAAGACTTTTAGTATTTGCATCGGCCTTGGCGGCGCTGCTCGCTTGCGACACGCTGCATGGCCAGGACTTCAAGCTGACGCCATCGGGATACTTCCAGGACCGCGGAGTGGACGTGATGGCTTTCGACGACATCTACCCCGAAGGACACCAAGGTGGCGTATGCGTCATCATGAACGGGCACCGCGTGGCCACCAACGGCGACATACGCCTCGAGGCCACTCCCGGACAATGGCAACCCGTACCCAAACAACTGGGCCGCGTGCTGGGCGACAACAGCATCACGGCCACGCTATGCTACCCCGATTCGTCACGACACCTCACAGGATTCAACCCCATGATCTATCCCAATCTCAACCTCGTATATACGGTAAAGGTGGAGGCCAAAGGCGGTAGCGTGGAGGTCACCGTCGACCTCGACCGCCCCATCCCCCGGGAGCTGCTGGGCAAGGTAGGCTTCAACCTCGAGTTCTTCCCCGGCTCGCTCTTTGGCAAGCCCTGGATCATGGACCAGCAGACCGGCATCTATCCCCAACAACCCAACGCCCCGCTGATGACCACGGAGCCTAATCACCTCCACCCGGGCGACTACCACCTGGCCAACCGACCGCTGGCCAACTTCGACCACCTCGTGGGCAAGGGATACAGCCCCATCGTGGGCGACGACATCATCAGCGAGCCGTACGCCGTGGGACGCAAGTTCACCTCGCGCCCCGACGACCCCTATAGCCGACTCACCATCGAGTCGCTCACCGGCGACCTCAAGCTGTTCGACGGACGCATGAACCACAACAACGGATGGTTCGTCCTCCGAAGCGAGATCAAGGAAGGCGCCACGAAAGGCGCCGTGAAGTGGATCATCACGCCCAACGTGGTGGCCGACTGGATCTACCAGCCCGTCATACAGACCTCGCAGGTGGGCTACCACCCCGCGCAAAGCAAGGAGGCGGTGATCGAGATGGACCCGCGCGACAAGCGGCAAGAGACCGCCCGGATCGTACGCCTCGACGCCGACAAGGAGAGCGCGGTGCGTACCATCGCGCCCATCGCCTGGGGCAAATTCCTGCGATACAACTACCTGAAGGTGGACTTCACCGACGTGAAGGAGCCGGGACTCTACCAGGTGAGGTACGGCAACTCGGCGTCGCCCATCTTCCGCATCGCCTCCGACGTGTACGACCGCGGCGTGTGGCAACCCGTGCTGGAGTATTTCCTCCCCGTGCAGATGTGCCACATGAGGGTGAACGAGAAGTACCGCGTATGGCACGACTACTGCCACATGGACGACGCCCTCATGGCGCCCGCCCACAACCACATCGACGGATACGACCAGAAGGAGGGACTCTCCAAGTTCGCGGCGGGCGACATCGTGCCCGGGGTGAACATCGGCGGATGGCACGACGCGGGCGACTTCGACCTGCGCATCGAGTCGCAAGCCGGCGAGTCGTACATCCTCACGCTGGCCTACGAGGCGTTCAACCCCGACATCGACGTGACCTCCATCGACCAGATCAACCGCGTGACGGAGATACACCAGGCCGACGGCAAGAACGACCTGCTCCAACAGGTGGAGAACGGCGCCCTCACCGTGGTGAACAGCTACCTAGCGCTGGGACGTCTCTACCGGGGCATCATCTGTAACGGGCTGAGGCAGTACGTCCTCCTGGGCGACGCGTCGGCCATGACCGACGGCATCATCGGCAACGACGACGACCGCTGGATATATACCGAGGACAACCCCAGCCGCGAACTCTCCACCGCCGCGCAGCTGGCCGCCGTGTCGCGCGTGATGAAGGGCTTCAACGACACCCTGAGCGTGCACTGCCTCGACATCGCCCGCAAGATATACGCCACCACCACCGCGACGGCCGCCACCAACGGCAATAGTGACTGGGCCTTTTTCCGCATCCTCTTCCCCAAGGTGCAGACGGCCACCGAGCTGTACCTCAGTACGGGCGAGCAGCAGTATCTCGACTTCATCCTCGCCAACCAGGACCTCATCATCAAGCAAGTGGGACGCGTGGGCTGGTACATGGCCCGCATGGAGACGCGGATGGCGCAGATGAAGAACAAGAAGGCCAAGGCGTTCTCCGCCGCCTTCCGCAAGGCGCTGGCCGAATACAAGGTAGAGCTGGACAAGCAGGTGAACGAGACGCCCTACGGCATCCCCTATCGTCCGCACATCTGGGGAGCGGGCTGGGACATCCAGCGCTTCGGTTTCCAGCACTACTTCCTGGCTTCGGCCTATCCCGACATCTTCCCCAAGGCGCCGGTCTTCAACGCGCTGAACTTCGTGCTCGGCTGCCATCCCGGCTCCAACCAGGCCTCTTTCGCCTCGGGCGTGGGCGCGCAGTCGGCCACCGTGGGCTACGGGCTGAACCGCGCCGACTGGTCGTACATCCCCGGTGGGGTGATCTCGGGCACGGCGCTCATCCGTCCCGACTTCCCCGAGCTGCTCACCTTCCCCTTCCTGTGGCAGCAGACGGAGTACGTGCTGGGCGGTGGCTCCTCGCACTACATGTTCCTCGTGCTCGCGGCGCAGCAGCTGCTGAAGTAAGTTGATAAGGAGACAAGTTGACGAGAAGCCCGGACTTTTCGTAACCGAATTTAGCGATCGGTACGAAAAGCTCGGGCTTTTGTAATCACATTTCGGGAATGGAGAAAAAAGCCCGGGCTTCTTGTCTCATGCAGATTTGCATAAAGCTTTCGCATCTCTGAGATAGGTCCCCTCGCATGATACCTCTTCGAGGGCTGAGAAAAAATGGATGGTTCCTAAAAGGGAAGACTTTACCGGAGACGGTTCTGCCCAAACACTGGATATTACCGGTGCCCGATATAATCATGGGAACTGCTTATCTCCTTCGATCAAGTCAGCACCCCAGCGGGGTGCCAGCTTCATAGCCCGGCAGCTCGCTGCCGGATGTAGCCGACCGCTTTCCGTGCGCCTCTGTAGGTTGCGCACGCCGCAATCTTCGCATATTTTAGAGGCGATGCTTATGATGTGCGCAACCTACTGAGGCGCACGGTATGCGGCTCACAACCCGGCAGCAAGCTGCCGGGCTACTCGATCTGGCACCCCGCTGGGGTGCTGACTTGATCGAAAGGGATAAGCAGTTCATGAGAAATGAGACGGATAGCGCTTTTTTTGCTCCGTCTATGTCGCTCGGGGTCAGTACGACACCGATACATCGAGGCCGGCCGCCGTAACCAATGCCGCGATGCGGTCCAGTTCGGCGGGCGTGGCCTTGAGCAGATAGTGGTCGGGCGTGTCGCGGTCCACGGTGTAGATCATCACTTGTCGGGGGGCTATCTCCTTGACGGCCTCCAGCCAGGGGAGGACGAAGTGGTCGGAGGTGTTGTCCACGCTCTTGCCGAGGAAGGTGCCGCGGAGGAACATGGTCTGGACGACACAGTTGCCCCGGAAGGCTTTCATGCCCTCGATGGTCCGGCGCACGGAGTACTTCCCTTGGGGTCGGTCGACCAGGCGGATGTACTCCTCGCTGGCCGTGTCGAGCTTGAGGATGTTGTTGTCCACCTTGTTGAGGGCGGCGAACACGGCCGGGCGGTCGATGAACGTGGCGTTGCTCAGCACGCTCACCTTGGCGGCGGGGAAGTAGGTGTCGCGCAGCGCCAGCGTGTCGTCGATAATCTCGGCGAAGCGTGGATGCGCCGTCGGCTCGCCGTTGCCGGCGAAGGTCAGCACGTCGGGGGCGGGACCATCGGCCTTCATCTCCTTCAGCCGTCGTTCGAGGGCCACGCGCACCTCCTCGCGGGTGGGAAGCGGCTGCCGCGGACGACGGTCGGCGTTGTAGCCGCACTCGCAGTACACGCAGTCGAAGTTACAGAACTTCCCGTCATCGGGCAGTAGGTTGATGCCGAGCGAGACGCCCAGGCGACGGGATTGTACGGGGCCAAAGATAGGCGAGGGAAATATGATTGTCATCTTCTTCTTTATATTTGTATGATGAAAAAAAGCCAAAACCACTATTCCCGGACAAGCAAACGGAGCCAACGCATTGGCTCCGCACGTTTTTTCTTAGAAAGACAGAGAGTGGCATCGAGAGAGATAAGAGATGCCGCTTGTTGTTTATGGGCTTATCCAGATGGATAAGTGGTCTTGACGCGGCAAAGATATGTATTCCCGTTGTATTTTCGGCAAGGGGGCGGAGGTTTTTTTGCTGATAAACGAAACCGCTACTTTTGATTATCCTGATAATCGAAAGCGGTGGTTTCGATTATCATCGTGCAAAGATAACGTATTTGTTTGTAAGTCAACACATCAATGGACAGATTTATCGATAGGTCAAAAGCGGAAGCGGATTTGCAGCTGTACGTCGCCTTTCGTGTTTCCGGCTATGAGGTCGTTGCCCGAGCCGATCTCCGTACGGTCGGAGTAGATGGTGTGGCCGAGCTTGGCGAGCAAGGTCCAGCGTGCTCCCGGCTCGTAGCGCAGGCGTGTGGAGAGGCGGAAGCCGCGGCCTTGGAGCATGGGGGCGGAGAAGGTGTAGAGCAGACCCGGCTCGGAGAGGTAGACGCGTGAGTCGTAGCCGTCGGTATGGAAGTAGCTGCCTTGGAGGTCGGCCGCGAGGTGGAGGGAGGCGAAGGTGAGGGTGATCAGCTCGGAGAGTTGGTATCCCCTCGACGTGCGGCGGGTGGGTTGCCCAAACTGGTTGTAGTCGGCGGTGGTGCGGCTGCCGAGCAGGGCGCAGGGGCTGTATGTAAGCCGATAGCGGAGCTGGTGCTGGTGGGTGGGGAGGGTGAGCTTGGCGTCGTCGGCGGTGAGGTCGCGCTCCTTTCGGCGGTAGCGGTAGCGGAGCTGCATCGTCAGTCCCTGGCGGGGGGTGAAGGTGGCCTGCGCCATGCCGTCCATGCCGTTCGAGGGCTTGCTGACGCGGTACTTTTTCCACGGGAAGGCGAAGAGGTCCAGCGAGGCGAGGAAGTTCCAATGGCGGAGTGGGGAGGTGTCGACGCCGACGTACCAGCCTCGCTCGTTCCGCGTGGCGCTGCCTTGTGCGAAGGATCGGGCGAACATCGCCCAGTAGTCGTAGGCGTAGTAGCGGTGGATCAGCGTCAGTGTGGTGCCCTGCGCGGGCGTATAGTGGAGGCGGTTGAGCGAGGCCCATCCCCGGAGGCCTTTGGCCGTCTCGCCCTGGAAGGCGAATCGTCCCAGCCGGTAGGCGTAGTCCAGGCCCACGTTGTAGAACTTGCCGCCGTGCATGTCGTAGAGTGAATAGCCCGACAGCTTGGGCGCGTAAGCGCGGCCGAAGGTGTAGTAGATGGCGGTGACGCCCAGCTTGAGGCGATTCTGCCGGTAGGCGACGTTGCCTCCCGCCAAGGTCAGGGCGAAGGCTCCCCGCTTGCCGGCTTCCTTCTCGCTCCGGTGCAGCCCCGTGGTGTAGATGGCGGTCAGCCTGTCGCCCTCCAGCGTGCCGTCCATGCGTCGGCGCGAGTAGAAGGCCGACGCCTCCCAACGTGTCCCTAAGGACACCGTGGCCGCCAGGCCGCGGAAGTAGTTGTACTCGTCGGTGGAGGAGTGCTTCTTGATGCCTCCGGCGCGGGCGCTGAGCGAGGTGGCGTAGAGATGGCCGCCCATGAGATAGTCGGTGCTCAGCACCAGCCCTTGGCCGAAGCTCATGCGGTAGTTGCCCGCGGCCAGGGCCTTGAGCCTCCCGCATTGGCGGAGGAGGAGGGAGAAGGAGTAGTGGTCGTATCCCTTGCGGTTGTGGCGGGCGGCGAAGGGTTCGCCGGCGTCCTTCTCGGCCACGAGGCTGGCGTACACGCGGTCGGAGTAATGGAAGGCGTATCTCGCGGAGTTGTAAACAGGCGATCCGAGGTAGGCTTGTTCATAACCTTTTCGGCGGTAAAGCGGTATGTCCAAGCGGGTTGTGGCCTCGTGCTTGCCATGCTTCGCGGTGTTTTTCAACAACTCTTTCCACCGGAAGGGAGCGGTGTCGCCCGCGGGAGCCACGCGGACGAAGGGGAGGAGGAGGTCGATGGTGCGGCGGTCCATCTCTTCCACCAATTGCAGCTCGTGGAGCGTTACCATCGGTCCGTGGAGGTAGACGTAGGCCAGCAGGCGCTCGATCTGCAGGTCGCTTAGGAAGGGGAAGCGTTCCAGCTCCTCGCGGGTGGCCGTGTTCAGGTTGAGCGGGGCGCGCCTGAGGGAGGCGAGGGCTTCGAGTTCTTCCTCGAAGCTGGGCTTATCAACCAGCCCGTTCATATCGTTGTTGACTACTATGTCTTCGAGCAGATCGCCAACAGGCGTGGTAGAAGGGTGTTGGGCGTGGGAGGCGAAGGTTATGAACAGTGCGTTCACAACCATTGTCCACCGGAGGATAGAATAGCGCTTCATGGCCGAATGAGGTTATATATTTATTGGTCGTTAGGATTATTGACGTTGGCAAAGATACTTTAAATAGGTTAATCGGCGAAGGGAAAAGCGAATAATAAAGAATTTAATCCTACTTTTGCAGAATCATGAGGAAGCGACGCTACATAATCGCTGTATTGGCGCTGCTTGCCGCCGCCTGCTACCCGGGGCGGACGCACGCGCAGGAGCCGCGGCATATCCAAGGTTTCCTGGTGCCCATGTGCGTGTACGATGGCGACACCATCCCCTACGTGCGGCTTCCCAACGTGTACGTCTTCCAGCCTCTCCACTTCAACAGCGAGAAGGAGCGCCGGGCGTACTACAAGCTGGTGCGCGACGTGAAGAAGGTGTACCCCATCTCCCTGGAAGTGAACCAGGCCATCATCGAGACGTACGAGTACCTACAGACGCTGCCCGACAAGAAGTCGCGCGAGCGGCACCTCAAGCGGGTGGAGAAGGGCATCAAGCAGCAGTACACCCCGGTGATGAAAAAGCTCACCTTCGCCCAGGGCAAGCTGCTCATCAAGCTCATCGACCGACAGAGCCACCAGTCGAGCTACGAGCTGGTGAAGGCTTTCCTCGGTCCCTTCCGCGCGGGGTTCTATCAAGCCTTCGCCGCCCTCTTCGGCGCCAGCCTGAAGAAAGAGTACGATCCCACGGGCGAGGACAAGCTCACCGAACGGGTGGTGCTGCTGGTGTCTAACGGGCAGATCTGACCCGTCCCCGTGGAGCGGCTTCACCATGCCCATAGAGAAGCTCGCGTCCCACAGGCATGGGACAAGTGTCCCTCGCCCGCGGGAAAGAAGTCCCGTGCCCGCGGGACGGATGTCCCGCTTAGGTGGGACGTCACGGACATGCGGGTGTAGTTACTTACAGGGCATAGGAGGGCACAATTTCGTCAAACTGGGGTGGGTCGGCTATGCCGTACTGCCGGAATACCTTTCTGATATAGGCTTGCTCTTCGGGGCTGATGAGGCGCTCTTTGTTGCGGCAGCGATAATATACCGTTCGCCCGAAATAGCCGACCAAGGCGTTCTTGATGTGGGAGGCGACGGCATGTGGCACCTTGTCGAGCAGATGAACCATCCCCCGGGCAAACAGCTGGGGTTCCTGGTCGATGTACGACGTACATTGCGCGCCGTCGGGCGCGACGTGCGCGGGGTTGATCACTGTGAGCAGCGCCCGATCGTTCGGAATCTGGCCAACGGCGAGGTGTCGCAGGCAGGTGGCCGCCCGCCCGCACCTATCGTTGAGGCAATAGGCGAAATGGACAGGCAGCGAATGGTAATCGAAGTTCTTATGTATCATGTTCATGGGTGTTTTTAGTGTTAACATGGCGGGCGGAGGCGATGCTTTCCTTTCACATCCCCCATACGGTGACCGTCCGCCCGCGGTACTCTTCCGTGCGGTGCCAGAGCTTCTCGTCCCAGTCCGCGCCCTTGTCGCGGTTGAAGAGGATGAAGTGGGCCTCGGCTCCGGCGGGGCAGCGGTCCATGTATTCGGAGGTCTGCTCCAGCCCTTTCCGTATGGTCTTCTCCTGGTCGCCCCGCTTGATTTTCAGCTCGAGTACGACGTACTGGATGGGGCCACCGTAGTGGTCGGTGAGCGGCTTGCGAATGAGGAGGTCGGTGCGGCCCCGTCCCAAGCCGTACTCGCGGTCGATGTAGCCTCCTCCGTTCACCACGCGCTGCAGGAAGGCCTGCAGCAGGAGCTGGGGGCCGCTCTCCTTGTAGTCGAACCGCTCTATCCACGCGTCGGCGTTCCGGCGGAAGAACTGCTGGAAGTCCGTGAG
>JAISIZ010000024.1 GCA_031261785.1 Mediterranea sp. (in: CFB group bacteria) | reverse complement strand
ATGTCCATGTAGTAGACGCCCATCTGGTAGTCGTACTCCTTGTTGTTGACGTCGAGGATGTTCTGGTTCTTGAGCTGGTTGCGGTAGTTGTTGATCTCGCTCTCGATGTTGAACGACTTATTGATGTCGATGTTCTGCCGCTCGGTCTTCTCGACCACGGCGATCATCTGCGCCAGGGCGTCGTTGGTGAGCTTCATCATGATTTTTCCGGCATTCTTCGCAGCCAAGCGTAGTAGATCTTGTATTTCTCTAATCGTTCTCCGACCGGGTAGGCATAGAACGGCATATTCTCGATGAGGAAACATGCCGCACGATACTTCAGGCTATCTTCCGCATGCCGACTATATAAGCGAAGTACCTTTTCCAATTCCGTTCGGTTGGCACCCGCCATGTACAGGGCACTCGGTGAGAATGAGGCTGTCGCCGGGTGAAGTCGGTTCTTTGGGATAATCCGCGGTGACGCAACCGCAGCCAGTAGACACATTCTCGACAATCAATGGCAAATGCCCAGAGTTTCGCACGACGAACGAAGCTTGCCGCGATTGCTGCCACGGGAATCTGCCCAAATCCACTCGAAGTTCTTCGATAGAGGCTTTCGTCAAAGACTTTTTTCGTATTTGGCTAATATTCGAGCAGCAAAAGGACAAAGTAAGATGCTTTTTCATATCATTTGGTTCTATTTCATTCTATATATAGAGAGAGAATTTATCGTATTCGCCATTATAGCAACAATCCCGCTTATTTCTATAATTGTTCTCCATTGATTACTTTAAAATAGCGTTTTACATATTATGGGATTCATTCGCCTAATTGGAAGCTGGCAATTTGTATCTTAGGAAGATGTCCTCGTAAGACCCATTATAGCCATAGAGATACCCTCTTTTTTCGTCCACAACAAATAAAAATGGAGGAATATCGAATAAATAGCGGATGATTGAGTTTCCATCATAATCGAACACATACAAGCACCAGTCGCCAACTCCTCGCAATCCGTTTTCCTTGCACAGGATATAAAAATAGGTTTCGCCGGCATAGATATTCCTGTAGTACGAGGGGACATCTTGCGGAGCCATGCTTAGATCGGGAGCGGGATGTCGCACACCGTCTCCCACTACGATGGTCCGCTTAAACGTCGCAATATCATAAATGTCTATCTCTCTCTTGAACAGGTAAGCATAGACCAATTTGGACGAATTTGTCGCGATAAGCCCTCTGTTTGAGTAGTAATAACTTTCCCTGTGATCTTCTTTGGGGTAGACAATCTCGCCCAAGGAGATATCCTTCTTTAATTCCTCCTTTTTTATCGTCAAATCTTCTATCAAATAATAGATCAGAATGGAATCGTTTATGATTTGTATATTATTCCGAGTCTCATAGTCATCTAAGGTATAACGGTCCCGGAGAACAAACCGTCCATCCGGCTGTATCGAGAATTTCCTGATTTCAGCGGGAGTATATCCCCATACATACAGATATTCGCTGCCGGGCGATTCACAGAACATTGGAAAAAGCTGCATCTCTTCTGGTCCTCCTCCCTTCATTCCCTCAACATTCAAGAATCGGAGGTCGGGAAGCGAATACACAAACAATGTGGTGTCCGACACGCTACTCGCGACAATCAGGAAGCTGTCTTTCAGCGTGATAAAATCCCCTCCAAAAATCTCATGTATAGGGACCCTGTCCGCAATCAGCTTTACCTCCCGTCCAAAATCTATTTTCTTATCGATGCCGTTCGAGCACGAAAAGAGAGCGAGGAGCAGGAATGGAAGAATGGCGATATGTTGTTTCTGGTTCATCATGATAGAAAAACTACGGCCGTATACAATGATTTTCTGTATACCAATGCGTGCAAATCACAGGAGCACAACCACCACAATAAGTTTCATATCTTTTTGTTCCGCCATCTAAGCCTTCCATAGTATTATAGCAGAATATTCTTTGCCGTCTATTTTCTCCTTGTGCCAACGCCTCTACATTAGCCAATTCCAGTCCAGACAGTGTCAGATCACTTCTGCTCGTCACATACACATTGTAACTCGCCATGATCTCGATCGCCAATACAAGCATCACGCCCAGCCATTTTTTCTTCGCACTCGTTTTCATTGCTTCTTTCATTTATGGGTAATTATTGTCTTGCAAAGCTATGCGCTATCATCCTGAACTCCAAATGTTTTTGAAAAAAAAATCGCTGACGTTTTTGTCAGGAAACAAAAGGTATTGTCAGGGGATTGTCAGGCCATTGTTAGGGTTTTGTCAGGATACGGATTAATATTCTGCAAATTAGACTTTTACCAGCTCGAACTTTTCCGGGTACCGAATGCCGTTAATAATCATTAATAGACAGAATCTAAGTCCTACACTTCTGACGCTTAGTATTGGAATCTTCCGTATCGACTTCCGTTAGCGGGATATTTTCTGATGCACACGGTTGATGTTGCCACACTCATCCGGCCGTATACATCGCTGGATATCTCTCCTACTTCAGCGCTTTGATGTATCCGAAAAAAGACGGCCGTCTTTTTTGGACGCTATCAGCTCCGTGTTTGGGCAGAGTTTCTGGAGACGCGGTACGCCACGTCTCTTCCGTGTGCGGGCCAATCGACCTCTATTCGTGAGGAGCTTCGACCTCTCCTTGACAGGACGCGGCACCTCTCTCCGATAGTACACCCCTATCTCTGCCCAAGAGATGCTTTGTCCTTCGCCTGTGAGTACGGACTTCCCGTTCCTTACGAATCCGCGATTGATATTTGTCAACTTTGCGAAAGCCCAATGCGGTGCGTGAGAGCTTCGCGCACAAAGTTACGACTTTCTCGGCTTGCGCCACCCTATTTCAGGCCATCACACCTTGCGCATGATGAAGAAGACGTAACCATACAAGTTGCCATACTTGCGATACATCTCTATTTCTTCCTCCATTCGGTCGATAAATGCAATTGCGGTCGGGCTACGATGGTGTCGGTCGAGAAACGTGTCCATGTATGACAGCATTGGCGCATAGTAGTTCTCCGTCCAGCAATCCTGGGGGAGAATAAAGTGTGCCATAGCTTGATACCCCAACTTCTCGATGATACGAAGTTTGGCGGATATGTCGCTGATCTCAGGAAAATCCTCCTTGAACCAATCTATTTGGTCGGGACGTTTCCGCGTCAGCCAACACGCGTCGGAGACACCGATATAACCACTTTCCCGAAGGAAAGGCTTCCATAAAGTCAAGCCCCGCTCAAAACCGATGTTGTAAATAGATCCTTCCGCCCATATCAAGTCCAATGAATGGCTATCAAACGGCAACTCGTCCATAGAGCATTGAATGGTTTGTAGACGTTGGAGAAAACCGTTGCGCCCAGCACGCTTTCGCAACCCCTCAATCATTTCGGGAAGAAAGTCATTGGCGATAATATCGGCCTTGGTTTGTGAGGCAAGAACGGAAGTCTGCGCGCCTGTTCCGCAACCTATATCGGCAATGTGACGCAGAGAGGCAAGCTCAGGGATAAAGCTCAACGCCTTGATGGTCTGCTCATCGGAACCGGGACCCTGACGATTCAATCCGCTGAAGTAGTCGGCTATCATCGTGAAATCGAAATCTGTAATCAATGAATTTTGATTGTCCATGCAAATTAACATTATAAAGTGAATATAATAGAGAACGGCCAAGCAATACTTTGCCCGGCGGACGGTATGGATAATCTGCTGAAAAAGACTTTCGCAGATTATTTATAGGACAATATCCGTATATGAGATAACAGTGTTAAACATTCAATGATATTATGCGGCAAAGATAGGTAAAGTGTAGAACCCCGGCAAACTTTCGCGTCATTATATCAAGAAAATCCCGCCCCGGTTATCACGACCAAGGCGGGATGTTCTTACGTCGCCAGTAACCGCGACTATAAGCCTAAATCGCGACCCGGAACCCGGGCACCGCGATTCTTAATTCTTCATTCTTTATTCTTAATTTCCCTATAGTTTTCCAGTCCCGTCCGCAAAAAGTTGATATACTCCTCGATATTCTCGTTGTAGGCGTACGAGGTGTTGAGCGGAAGTCCCTCGTTGTCGAGCAGGATATAGAACGGCTGGGCGTTTGCGCCGAACTTCACGCGTTGCAGGTAGCTCCATTTGGCGCCCTCGGTGCGCAAGGTGCGCGTGCGGCCGTTCTCCTCGATGGTCATTGGAGTGTCGAGCGGGGCGCGGTTGTCGACGTAGAGAGTGATGAGCACGTAGTCGTTGTTGATGATGCCGCTCACCCGCGGGTCGGTCCACACGGCCGATTCCATCTTGCGGCAGTTGGTGCACCCGCCGCCGGTGAAGTCAATCATCACGGGTTTCTTGTTTTTCCGCGCGTACTCCATGCCGAGGTCGTAGTCGGAGAACTTGGCGTGCACCGTGTTCTGGCTAAGGTTGAAATCCTGCGTGGCTATGGGCGGGGCGAACGCGCTGACCGCCTTCACCGGAGCGCCCCAAAGTCCGGGAATCATGTAGACGACAAACGCCAGCGATACCAGGGCGAGGAAGAAACGGGTGACGCCGATCTTCGTCCCGTCGTCGTCGTGCGCGAACTTGATCTTTCCCAGCAAGTAGAGGCCGAGCAGGGCGAAGATGACGATCCAGAGCGAGAGGAACACCTCACGGTCGAGCAGCCGCCAGCCATAAGCCATGTCGGCCACGGAGAGGAACTTGAAGGCGAAGGCCAGCTCGAGGAAGCCCAGCGTCACCTTGATGACGTTCATCCATCCGCCCGACTTGGGCACGGACTTCAGCCACGTGGGGAAGAGGGCGAAGAGGGTGAACGGCAACGCCAGCGCGAGGGCGAAGCCCAGCATACCGATGGCGGGCGCCACTATGCTGCCACCCGACGTGGACGCCTGGACAAGCAGCACACCGACGATGGGTCCCGTACAGGAGAAGGAGACCAGCGCGAGCGTGAACGCCATGAGGAAGATACTCAGCAACCCCGTGGTGGACTCGGCCTTACTGTCGACGGCATTGCTCCAGCGCGACGGCAACGTCAGCTCGAACGCGCCGAAGAAGGAGGCGGCGAAGACCACGAGCAGGAGGAAGAAGAAGATGTTGAATCCCGCGTTGGTGGAGAGCGAGTTCAGCGCGTCGGCACCAAATATCGCCGTGACGATGAGTCCCAGGGCGACATAGATCACCACGATGGAGACACCGTACGTGAACGCGTCGCGTATGCCTTTACTCCTATCCTTGCTCCGCTTGAGGAAGAAGCTCACGGTCATCGGTATGATGGGCCACACGCAGGGGGTGAAGAGCGCTATCAATCCGGCGCCGAAGCCGACGATGAAGATGTACCACCACGAGGAGTCGCTGCCCGCGCGCTTCTCGCCCAACGCTTCCATCTCCTTGATGACGGGCTTCCACCAGTCGGTCGAGCCAACGGCCGTAGTGGAGGCTAAGGCGGGAGTGAGGACGGGCGCCGCCGCGGTAGCTGTATCAACGGGCTGGGTAGAGGCGGATGAGGCAGCGGCGGATGGAGTAACGGCGGATGGAGTAGCGGTGGGCGGGGTGGCCGCTTGCGTCGCCGCGGGCTTGCCCTTCGATTCGCCCGAGAAGCTGAACTCCACTTGGGCGGGAGGCAGGCAGCTCTCGTCGTTGCAGGTTCCGTACTCGAGGTATCCCCGGATGGAGTACGCGCCGCCGGTAAACTTCAGCCGTTGCGAGAAGCGGGCCGTATGCTCGAAGTAGCGCACCTGCATCTCGAACTGCTTGTCGTAGGCCGACACCTCCTTACCCACAGGCATGAGCTTGCCGTCAAGCTCGACACCCGAGCGTTCGTCGACCGTGAGCGTGGCGGAGGTGGGACCTTCGCCCAGCCCGGTGGAGTAGACGTGCCAACCGGCGTCGATGGTGCCGGTGAATATGATCTCGGCTTCCGTGTCGGAAAGCGTCTTCAGCTCCGTGTCGAACTCCACGGGGTTGAAGATCTGCGCCCGGGCCGTCAGGCTTAGGACGAGGCCGAGCGATATTAGGAAAAATAGTTTCTTCATTCTAACGGGGGGGTCAAGATGAGCGAGGAGGGTCACACCTCGTAGTCCGCGCAGGCCCGGCTCTCCTTGGCGCCGGCCAGTATCTGGCTGGCGGCCACGTGGTCGGGATGCGAGGCGTAGAACGCCACGTCGTCCAACGTGTCGAATTCGCTGTACAGCGCGACGTGCCAAGTCTCGCCGGGATTCATGTTCAGGCCCACCTCCACTTTCCGGATCACGGAGATCGTGGCGGGAAGCGCCTCTATGGCGGCCTTGAAACGAAGGCCGATCGCCCGCTTCTCTTCGTCGGGCAGGCTATCTTTCAGTTTAAAAATTACGATGTGCTTAACCATTACGTTGCTATTTAAATGAATTGTTTCTATATTTGCACCGCGAATGTATCACATTTAGGTACAATATTGTCCCACTCAGTCCTAAATAACACTGAAAAAGATGTTAATAATCGGAATAGCAGGCGGCACCGGTTCAGGAAAAACCACCGTCGTACGCAAAATCGTAGAAAGCCTCCCACCGGGGGAGGTCGTGCTGTTGCCACAGGATTCCTACTACAAGGATAGCAGCCACGTGCCGGTGGAAGAACGGCAGAATATCAACTTCGACCACCCCGACGCCTTTGAGTGGAGCCTCCTCTCCAAGCACGTCATGATGCTGAAGGAGGGGAAGAGCATCGAACAGCCCACCTACTCCTACCTCACCTGCACCCGGCAGCCCGAGACCATACACATCGAGCCGCGCGAAGTCATCATCATCGAGGGCATACTCGCCTTGTGCGACAAGAAGTTGCGCAACATGATGGACCTCAAGATATTCGTCGACGCCGACCCCGACGAACGCCTCATCCGCGTCATACAGCGCGACATGCTGGAGCGCGGACGAACCGCCGAGGCCGTGATGGAACGCTACACGCGCGTGCTGAAGCCCATGCACCTGCAATTCATCGAGCCTTGCAAGCGATACGCCGACCTCATCGTGCCCGAGGGGGGCAACAACCAAGTGGCCATCGACATCCTCACCATGTACATCAAGAAGCACCTAAAGGACTGATGCGCGGCGCCCCACTCCTCCTCTTGCTCTTCGCGCTGGCCTGCTGCGTCTTTGGCTGCCGGCAGCGGCAACGGCCGGCGCCCCAAGCGCCACCCCCGCACGACCTCGAGCAGATTAGGGACAGCGGCGAGCTGGTGGCGCTCACGCTCTACAGCTCCACCTCGTACTTTAACTACCGCGGCGAGGAGATGGGATTCCAGTTCGAGCTGGTCCGCCAATTCGCCCAGAGCCTCGGCCTGGAACTCCGCGTGGAGGTGGCCGCCAACACCGCCGAACTGGTGGAGAAACTCCTGGCGGGCGAGGGCGACCTCATCGCCTACAACCTACCCGTCACCAAGCAACGGCGCGACAGCCTCCGCTTCTGCGGGGAGGAGTTCATCGCGCACCAGGTGATCGTGCAACGCCGACAAGGCAAACAGACGCTCAACGACGTCACCCAGCTGGTAGGGAAAGAAGTCTACACCAAACCGGGCAAGCACTACAGACGTCTCGTCAACCTCAACCAGGAATTGGGAGGAGGCATACACATACACGAGGTGACGAGCGACAGCGTGACCACCGAGGACCTCATCGCGCAGGTAGCCGACGGCAAGATCGAGTACGCCGTGGCCGACGACGACGTGGCGAAACTCAACACCACCTATTATCCCGGTCTCGACATACGCCTCGCCATCAGCTTCGACCAGCGCGCCTCGTGGGCCGTGCGCAAGGAGTGCGTGCTGCTGGCACAGGCCGTGGACCAATGGCACGAACAGAACAAGACCTCGCCCTCGTTCACCGCCAGCGTGAAGCGCTACTTCGAATCGAGCAAGGTCATCCCCCACTCCCCCATCCTATCGCTGCGCGAGAAGAAAATTTCGCACTACGACGACCTCTTCAAGAAATACTCCCGACAGATAGGCTGGGACTGGCGGCTGCTGGCGTCGCTGGCCTACACCGAATCGAACTTCGACACCACCGTGGTGTCGTGGGCCGGCGCCCGCGGACTGATGCAGCTCATGCCCGCCACCGCACGGGCCATGGGCATCCCCGAAGGCATGGAACAGAATCCCGAGGAGAGCGTCAAGGCCGCCTGCAAGTATATCGAATCGGTGAGCCGCAGCCTGCGCGTGGTAACCGACGAACGGGAGCGCACCCGCTTCGTGCTCGCCGCCTACAACGCCGGGCTGGGCCATGTCTACGACGCCATGGCGCTGGCCGAGAAATACGGCAAGCAGAAATTCGTGTGGGAAGACAACGTGGAGAAGTACATCTTGCTGAAGAGCAACGAGGAGTACTTCAACGACCCCGTCTGCAAGAACGGATACTTCCGGGGCGTGGAGACCTACAACTTCGTCCGCGACGTCACGTCGCGATACGACGTCTACCGGGAGAAGATACCCAACTGACCAGCACCAACGCCGCCGCCGACAACGGCAAGGCTACCAGCACCGGACTCTGCCGCAACACCAGCAAGGTGAAGAGACTGCCCAACGTTCCCACCCAAAGACTGGCCACCACCCCTTGCCGAGTGGCGCGCTTCCAGTAGAGCGCGCAGAAATAGGCGGGCAGGAACGCGGCGGCGCAAAGCCCCATGAAGATGGCCGTGCCCTGGGCGATGATGTCGTGAGGAAGCATGTAGCAGATGACGTAGCTCACCAGGATGGCGAACAACACGCCCAGGCGGACGACGCTCGTCAGACGCTCGCGCGAGCGGGGACGATACGTGCCGTAAATGTCCGACCCCACCGAAGCCCCCATGGTATGAAACTGCGAGCTGAGCGTGGACATGCTCGCCGAGAGGATGCAGAGCATAAAGATGGCGGAGAACCACTGGGGCATGGCCCGGGTGATGAAGTATGGGATGATCTTGTCGATGTCCGACACCAGCTCGGTGGCCACCGCCCCTTCCGTACGCAAGAAGAAGACGTTGCTCAACGCCCCCGCGTGGTAGATGGCCCCCACCGTCACGATGAGGAAGAGGCAACCGATGAGCACCCCGCGCCGGAGCTGCTTGCCGCTCTCCACCGTCATGAACCGCACCACCAGCTGCGGCTGCGCCAGGCAACCGATTCCCACGCCGAGGATGAGCGAGGTGACCAGCGAGTCCCACTGCGGCGACCCCACGACGGGCATTGCCGTCCATCCCTGATGCCCCAGCGCACGATACTTCTCGGGCACCAGAGGAGCCATGGCGGTCAGCTCGCTATTGGCCTCGGTGAATCCCATGTCGAGCACCTCGTACAGGTAGAACAACAGGAAGAACATGCAGGCGAACATGATGACGGCCTGCAACGCGTCGGTGTACATCACCCCCTTCATGCCGCCCGCGATGACGTAAGCGGCGATGACCAGCGTGAATATCAGCAAGGCGATGTTGAAGTCGATCTGGAAAATCTGCTCGATGAACACCGCCCCACCCTTCATCACCACCGCCGCGTAGAGCGGCATGCCCAGAAAGATGACAGCGGCCGTGAACACCTGTATGTGACGCGAGCGGAAGTGACGCCCCAGCAACTGCGGGAAGGTGCTCACCCCGAGCCGGGCACCCATCCGCCGGGTGCGCAACCCGAAAAAGATGAAAGCCACCACCACGCCCACGAACATATTGAGGAAGCAGAGCCACTGGATGCCCATGCCGAAAGCCGCCGCCACCCCGCCGAAGCCCACGATGGCCGAGGCGGAGATGAAGGTGGCGCCGTAGGAAAGCGCCATCACGAACGGGTTCATTTGCCGCCCCCCCACCAAGTAATCACTGGTGGAGGTCGTCTTCTTGTACCCCAGGAAACCAAGGTAGGCCAGCGACAGCAAGTAAGCTATCACGATGAGGCCGAGCGTGAACGTATTCATTGCCCCTCCTCCTTCTCGTCGTCCTTATTCCAATACTTCACGCCAAACCAAGCCGAGAAAAGCAAGCAAGCTATCGACAACAGGTATGGCAAAATGATAAGCGGATCGTCTATTCCAAACATAAGCGTAACGGTATTCTGATTTAAATAGCGCGCAAATGTAAGCAATATCTTCGAGAATATGCGCGAAAAGTCAGCAATATATCGTTCATATTAACCTGGCGTTGGTTAATCGAAGAGGAAAAAGCTATGCGCCATTCCCTCAATCTCAACGACGTCCTTAATGCCGGGCGCTCAACGCGTCCAGCGAGGAGGCCAACGACACCAAGGCCGCGCTCCAGTTGATGGCGATTTCATTGGAGGCATACGAGCCTTCCACGTCGGTATATGATTCGTCGGGCAACCTGGAGGGGTAGACAGCGCCATCGGACTGACCGGGGTTGGGTCCTCCCACCAGGAAGCCGGGAATGGGAGCGTCGATGCCGTCGGATGCCGAAAGGCGATGATGCGGACGTAGCGGACTCTTCGTTCCGAAACCGGTGACATAACAGTAGCCCGTGGCATTTCTGCCCAACAGGTAATCCATGTCGCGATGAGCGTTGGTCAGATAGCGCCGCTCACCCGTCAGCAGATAGGCATAGACCAACGAGCTGCCCTGGGTGGCGCATCGTTCGGCAAGGCTTCCCCAGAAGAAATCCTTAGGATCGTTGCCATACGGGGCATGGAAAGGCGACCGGTCGGCTCCCCGCACCGCTTTGTCGGCATAATCGAGCAGCATGTTCTTCAAGGTCTTCACCAATGCGCGGTCTTCGGTTGTCCGCGCGCGGTCTTGGCTTGTCGGCTTGAGTTCGGTCCGCAACCAGGCGAACACGCCCAACCCGGCGGTACCGCCCCATGATGGAGGCGCGAAGGCGGTGGGCATACACGTCGTTACCCGTTCCCGATAGGCCGGCTTGCCGGTAGCCAGATAGAGTTCGGTGGCCGCCCAGAAGAACTCGTCGTCGGCATTCCCGTCGCCATACGTTCCGGTGGTGACGGGCGGTTGGTATTGCCGGTTGAGCTGCTCTTGGCGATAGAACGCGCGGGGGTTGGCTTCCGCCCAGCTATATGCCCGTTCGGCAGCCTCGAGGGCTTGTCGGGCAAAGCCGGGATAGTCCTGTTCAAAGCGAGCAAAGAGAGAGGAAGCCTTCGCCAGCGAAGCGGCAAAGTCCAGCGCTGCCGTGACCGATTTCCGCACTACGTAGCGCGGCTGTCGGCACTCGGCAGGTGTGATAAATCCCTCGAATGAGGGCGTAGTCAGCTTGTGATACACACCTCCGTCGTCGGGGTCTTGCATGGTCAGCATCCAGCTCAGGTTGTCGTACATCTCGTCGAGCAGGTCGGGCGTGTGGTTGTCGCTTTCGGGGATATTCACCCGTTGGGCGGCGAAGTAGTCGGGAAACAGGCAGTAGACGGCCTCCATAAGCCCGATGGAGAATGCCGAGTTGACGATGTATTTGTTATAATCTCCGGCATCATACCATCCTTTGGACGAAGCGATGACCGTGCCTGCCTCGCGTTTGGGACCGGCCGCGCTCGGATGTACCAACACCCTATCGTCGGGATGTCCAGCCGGCCGGTGCCACTGTCCGGCATACCGTTCCTCGATGGGAGTTGCCGTGCGCTGGTAGTAGAACGATTTCAGGGCGGCATCCGCCAAGGGCGCGAGCACCCGCTTTCGGACTTCAAAAGCCACCGAATCGCCGTTCACCACAAGCAGGTAGCGCCCGGGCGTCGTCACGGAGGAGAAATCCAGCACCGTCCGGATCTTGTCCGACCAGGCAGACGAAGCGGTGTATGCCGGCTTGCCGGTCAGCACGCGGCTGCCCGTAGTGGCATCGACCACGGCAAACTCGCGCACCTCGCCCTCGTTCACCGTAGCCACCTTTTCCTGTTGAGGCTCATACCCCAACTGATTCAGGCGAACAGCATCGGCGGGATGATTCGAAATCGCCATCCCTCCCCATGCTGCCCATAAAAGTAAAGCTATGTTCATTATCGTTTATGGTTTCGTTATCGTTTGGAAGACTTTGTAAGAGTGCGGCATGAGCGTAATCCGATACTCACCCTTCCCGTCGGTATTCCGGATGGTCTTGTCGTTTACGATGTCCCGTATGGCGGCGGAGCTTTTCCCGCGGGTTACCACCGTGACGACCACTGGCTCGTCACGAAACGACTCGACGATGAACGTGCCGTTGTCATAGAGCATCAGCGCTACCTTCGACGGCGCCTTGATGCTGATCTCCATGTCGCGCGAGAGGATGTTACGGATGGTGTTGAGCGCCTCTTCGGGATAATCGTACAGATTGCCCGCGTCGTCGGGGATGGTGAGCACATACAGGTTGCCTTGCGAATAGGGAGCGCGCAGCAAGACGGGGAATCCGTTCACGCCGCCCCATAGCGGACGTCCGGCGCTCACGATTTCCCAAGCGTCGTTGGTGTAGTAGCGCACTTGCGGAATGAGTATCTCCCGCTTCAGTTTTCCGTGCCGGCCCATGTCGTCGACCAGTGCCTTCAGGTCTGAACAGCGCAGCTCGGCTATCTGGGCAATCGCGTCGGGTATGGCCTTGAGCAGGCCGCTCGTTATCACGACATCGCCCCCACGTTGCAGCTGTGCCTTGATCGAGGTCAGGATATGGGCGTCCGCGGCAGCCTGTTCGGTAAGCAGCACCACCTTGCGGTCGGTCGGGAAGTGTGGCACCATGTCCATGGGCAGTCCGATCATGCCCAAGTAGTTTTGCAGGAAGTCGTCGCCTTGCGAATGGAACGGCTTATAGGATTGTATGCCTACCGGATTTCCCAACTGGTGCACGAACGGGTCTATCTGCTCGAATACCGCACCCGCCACCCGTGCGATGGTGCTCGGTACCACCTCCGCGCCACCGTTCAGCGCCACGGGCTTCATCATCTCGTCGTAGTCGAAGCTGGTGCCTTCGCCCTGCCAGGGGGTGCGATGCCTCTCGGGTATGAGCTTCACGCCGATGAGCTGGTGGTAAGCGAACAGATTGATCTCGGGCGCTTTGGCGAACATCGTCAGCCAGAGTTGCTCGGCATAGCGGTCCATACCCATCTCGCTGCCGCCCGCGTCGACCCATCCGCCCAGGTTGTAGCCTGGTCGCAGGTTGTCGAAATAGCGGACGATGTTATAGCCCAAGTAGTTTTGCAGATGCTGCGCGCTGGCGGGATTGCGCGTCTCGGTACCTGTCCACACGGCGTCGAACAGCTGGGGACCTTTCTCGAGGTCGAAGCCCAATCCCTGGAAATGGTCGTACCAGTTGGGGTATTTGATAATCACTTTCACTCGGGGGTTCACCTTTCGGGATGGTTGCAGCACCAACTCCGAGGCGGCCTGCGTCATCAGTTGCAGGCGGTAGTCGGTCCAGCTCCGGTTGCCTTTGGCTTTGATCTCGCCGTCGGATTTGCAGCTGGTGAAGAAGAAGTCGTCCAAGATAAAATCGTCGAAGTGACGGGCGGTGTGTTCGGCTATCTCGCGCACCTTCTTGCGATGCTCGGGATCGGAGTAGCAGAAGGTCTCGAAGCTGTTCGATTCGTCGATGGTGTAAGTGATGCCTCCGCCTACTTCGACGCCTCGGTCGCGAAAGAATCGTTTGGCTTGCTCGAGCGTGGCGTCGGGCACGATCAGCAAATCGCGATGGGTCTCCAGATAGATCTTATCGACTTTTACCTGGGAGGAGATGATGTTCCACGTAGAATCCAACCATTGCAGGTCCTTCATCTTCTCCACTTCGTAAGCGCGTGTATAGACAGAAACCTTGAAACTTTTGTAGTTTCCTGCCCAAAGAGCTGACATACAGCAGAGCATGGCCAGCAGCGTACATGTTACTTTTTTCATGGGTATCACAATCTTTTAATGAATGATTGTGCAAAAATACTCTTTTCTTCGTCCCCCGTGAGCTATCGCGCTTGTTTTCAAGGGGAGTGATTGTCTCCATATCAGGGGATATTTGAATCCTTTCCGCAGGAAGGAGACAAACGAGGACGTTTAAGGATTGATAGAGGCTCTAATCGATCGATGATTTGACATCAGACCTTCTCAAAGCCGCGAACCGTTCACGCGAGCCGCATGGCCATCTATCAGGCCCGCGAACTGCTCATGCGAACCGCATGTCCATCTATCAGGTCCGCGAACTGTTCACGCGAACCACAAGGCCATTTATCAGGCCCGCGAACCGTTCACGCGAGCCGCATGGACATCTATCAGGCTCGCGAACTGCTCACGCGAACCGCATGGGCACTTCGCGAGCCCGATAGCCTCTCTCGCGAATGGTATGAAGAACGCGCGAGGAGAATAGCCCTTCGATCCCCATGCGGGGACGCAACCTCCGCCCGCGCATTGTCGAGGTAGACCTGCTCGAGTCGTTGAACGAATGACGGCGGGCTTTTTACGCGTCCTAAAGCCCGAACGTCAGCGTGTACTCCGGAATCACCGTCAGCCCGCTTACTTGGCAGAGCGTGGGGCCGTCGAATACGGGGAGCTTCTCCTTGTCGAAGTCGATGAGGTAGGAGGCGTCGCGGGGCATGGGGCGGAAGTAGAAATACATCCCTTTCTCGCTCACCTCGTCGGCGTATTGCTTCAGGCCGATTTGCCAACGGTTGCCGTAATAGAGGTGGTCGTTGATCATACGCCCGTCGATGAAGGCCACGGCGTTGTCGCCCACATAGTCCACGTCGAGCAGGATGTCACTCAGGTTCTCCGTGAATTGCGACTTGTCCATGCGGAAGGTGTAGTGCCGCTTGCCTACGGCTTTCGCCTCGAACCGGATATCGACGGCGGGCACCTCGACGGTGTACTCCGTGAACAGGCCTTGCCGCTTCGCCACGGCCTCACGCGTCCCGAAGTCGGGCTTCGCGCTGGCGGGCAGCACGCAGGCGAAACTGTTCCGTCCGCTTTGCAGGCTGACGCGGCCAGCTTCCCGCAGCAAGGTGGCGTCGGTGATACAGAAACCGTCCTCCCACTGGTTGAATCCTAATGCTTGCTCGCGGGTAAGGGTGGTGACGATAAACTCCTTGCCGTCCGACCCCCTCATCGTGAACGAGCTTCGCAGGCCGGGCACCACACGCCGGGGTTTCTTCCCCTCGAAACTGTATTCGGGCACGATTCCTTCGTGCGCGTAGAAAATGTAATGTGGCTTGCCGTCGGTACGGACAATGGCCAGCGGTTGCGCGGTGGCGTACTTCAGCGTCAGGCCATTCATGGGAAGGTTGAAGGGCAGGATGGCGCTCACTCCGCGCTTCAGCGTGAAGGCGGGGAAGTGGATGGTCTCGGTGGCCAGCTTGACGTCGAGGCCGCCAACCGATTGGTCGACACGCTCGTTGTGGTCCTGGAAGTTGTTCAGGAAGACGAAGCCCGCCTTCCCGTCGGAACGGACGGCATAGCGCAACGTCTCCCTGTCGTGCGGCGTGATGGCGGCGTTCGTCGCGGGCAGCGTCACGCCCATGGGTGCCAGGTTGGCGCCGAAATTCTCGCAGAAGAGGTGGATGATACGCAGGAAATGATACGAAGGCTTCACCTTCCCGTACTCTCCGATGGGCGCCTGGAAGTCGTACGATATCTTGGGCACGCCCATCGGCTCGTCGCTGAAGAATCCTCCGCCGGGCCGCTGCGGCGTCAGTCCGCCATGATACATATAATATCCGATGCCGTTGCCGCCCGAGCCGAGCGTGCGCAGCATCAGCGCCTCGGACGCTTCGGGCGCCACCCTTGGGCGGCGGGCGTAGGTGATCTGTATGCCCGCGCCCATCTCGGCGCAGAACGACGGATACTGCGTGCCGTCGTAGCGCACGGGGGAGTAGTCGGGATTGCGCTGGATGTCCTTGAAGAGGAAGAAGGGCGAGAGCGACGGCTCCGCCCAGAAGGGATAGGGATAGGCTGAGGTCACGGGGATGGTCTCGCCCTCCAGCACGGCGGCGTTGCCCCAGCCGGTGACGGTGTAGAGCGGCACCACCATACCTTCGTCGAGGGCGAGCTTCTTCAGCATGGCGAGGTGACGCGTGCCTTGCTCGGCGTACGCGCTGCGGGCTTCCTGCACGCTCACGCCGATGCGGGTGATGTCGGCGTCGTAGTCGGCTACGGTAAACTCGTTGGCCTGCCCCGGGTACGAGAAGGCCCACGGCGCGGCGGAGTGCTGCAACTCGTTCTCGAGCTGGATGCCGATGATGGTTCCGCCATCCTTATAATATAGTCCCCGCAGCTGTCCGGCGATGTTGTGGTACAGTCGCTTCACGTAGCGCAGATAACCCTCGTCGTTGGAGCGCACCTCGAAGGGGCGGCCGTAGATCCAGTCGGGCAGTCCGCCGTTGCGGATCTCTCCGTGACAGAAGGGGCCGATGCGCACGAGCGTGTACATCTGGTGCTTCCGGCAAAGCTCAAGGAATTGGCGGAGGTTGCGGTCGCCCGTCCAGTCGAACACTCCCTCTTCCGTCTCGTGGATGTTCCAGAAGACGTAGGTGGCGATGACGTTGATGCCGCCCGACTTCATCTTCAGGATCTCCTCTTCCCAGTACTGGTGGGGCAGGCGCGAGTAGTGGATCTCGCCCATGATGGGGATGAACGGCCGGCCGTCCACGCTCATGTAGAAGCTGTTGAAGGCGACGCTTCCGCCCGATGGGCTGCTTCCGCCAAGGTTGAGATGGCCGGTGGTGACCGGATGCGGTTTCGAGGGAATGGTGACGGAATACTCAGTCTGGGCGGCGAGCGTCCCTCCGAGGAGGAGAGCCAACGCCGTAGCGAGGAAAATTCTTTTCATGATAAAATGCTATTGTAACGTTCATACTATACTTCTTCGTGAGACACGGCGGCACTGCGTGCGTTCACGGTACAAAGGTAAAGCATCCCCAGGGAATGGAAATGTAATATCAGGGGCAAAACATGTAGAATATCACTGTATCGACACAGTAACTATGTTTTTTCGAATAAATGGTCCCCAATATTGAGAATATTTCTCGCGAAATAGGACCAAGTAAGACAAAAAAGCCTATCTTTGCCGCAAATACACATTAATACATTGATGTTTGTAGCATGCTAATCAATTTCACTTTCCAGAATTACCGTTCCATTAAGGACGAAAGGACGCTCAGTTTTGAGGCCGCTTCTATCCATGAACTGGAAGAATCGGTCATCGACCGCGGAAAGCAGAGCTTATTGCCGGTTACCGTTATCTATGGAGCCAATTCAAGTGGTAAGAGCAACGTGCTGGCCGCATTGATAACCATGCGCGATGTATTGCTTGATTCGGTGAAGCTCAATCCTACCGGAAAGTTGAGTTACACACCTTTTGCGTTGGATACCCAGTCAAGAGAGAAGCCCACTTCTTTCGAGATCCAAATCTTGATTCAAGGAGTACGATATCGCTACGGTTTTGATTATGATCGCTACGCCGTGCATCGAGAGTGGCTTTACGAAAAGCCCGCGGGGGAACGGGAATACAATTTGTTCCTACGAGCGGGTACCGAATTTCAGGTCTCGAAAGCGCGTTTCCCCGAAGGAATAGGGAAAGAGGAATCCACTCCCAAGAATCGTTTGTTTCTCTCCCTGGTCTCCCAGCTGAACGGGAAAAAGGCCTTGACAATCATGGGATGGTTTGAAAGATGCAATGCCATCTCCGGAATGAATAGCTGGGGCTATGAGCAATTTACGAAGCAAATGTTTCACGAACACCGTGAGGGCTATCAAGAAGCCTTGGAGTTCTTCCATCAGATGGGGCTGGGATTCAACGATATCGAAACCAAAGAGAGATCCCTTGAAGAATACCTCGAACGCTTCCCTCTGAAAATGCTTGATAAGATTAGAGACAAGACGCTCATAGATATAATGACTACGCACAATATCTATGACGAAAATGAAAAGGTGGTTCGCATCGAATCCTTTTCGAAGGATGAGATGGAGTCTGAAGGGACAAAAAAGATGATAGAGATGTCTGGCCCTATCTTCGACGCGTTGATTAATGGTGAATTGCTCATCATCGATGAGCTCGATTCCAAGTTGCATCCATTGCTTACACGTAGCATTGTACGACTTTTCATGGATCCGCAAAGAAACACTAAAGGAGCGCAACTCTTGTTTGCCACCCACGATACCAATTTGCTTAATCTAAAGTATCTCCGCCGCGACCAGATTTGGTTCACGGAGAAGAATCTGGTGGAAGCGACCGATCTCTATTCTTTAGTGGAATTTAAAGGTATAGATGGAAAGAAGGTGCGCAATGACCGCGATATTGAAAACGATTACATTAATGGCCGTTATGGCGCCATCCCCTTTATAAGATAGAGATCATGGGACAACCACCCAAAAGCGAGATCGAACGAATGAAACGCGAGAAGCGCGAGGCCAAAGCGAACAAGAAAAGGGCTGTCAATACTCGCTCGATGATCGTTCGCTTCCTCATCGTTTGCGAAGGCGCATGTACGGAACCTTATTATTTTAAAGCTTTAGTACGCGACAAAAACAATCGATTCTCCGAGATCAAAGAGGAGGATATCCGAGGCGAGGGATACCAGACCCGCACATTGGTAGAGCGCACGCTTGCGATAAAGGCCGAACTGGAGAAGAATCGTCAGCTACTCTTTGATAGGGTATGGGTCGTATTCGATGAAGATGGAAAGAATGACTTTAATGAAGCGATAGTGTTGGCTCGCAAATATGGTTTTTGCTGCGCATGGACAAACGAGGCTTTTGAGCTGTGGTACTTGCTACACTTTGTTTATTTGGATACGGCCATCACTCGCCATGATTATATAAAGAAGTTGGAAGAGCAGATTCGTCTCCGCTCCAAGGACAAAAGTTACCGATACGAGAAGAATGATCCGCAAATGTATCGACTACTGCAAGAGCTTGGTGACCAATCGCTCGCAAAAAGATATGCGGAAAATCTTCGGGCTAACTTTGAGGGGGATAACTTTAAACTTCATAAACCGTGCACGATGGTCGACAAGCTGGTTGATGAAATAGAACATCCGGAAAGATTGCCTATATAGCGCATACTGATCATTTTATAAAAACATCCGCAAAGCTCCTTATTAGGCATTTGCGGATGTTTTTTTATTCCTTCTCCTGACCAGCCGTTATCGCAACAGGTCGATCCGTTCCACCACCACGCCTTTGTCCTTCAGTTGGTCGATGGGGTAAAGTTCGTCGCGGAGCGATACCTGTACATACTGGATATCCTTCCAATTGATGCCGTCGCCAGCGGCGGCGGTCTCTTCCGACGAGAGGGGATACCAGTAAGGGTTGACGCCCGGCCAATCTTGCGGGAGCATGGCCGCCTTCATGGGGCGCAGGGAGGAGACGGGGATGAGGATGTCGCCCATCCGGGGCGAGAGGTCGACGACGGCGCCATACGCACGTCCCTGACTGTCGACGACGAGGCAGACGGCCTTGTCGGTGCCGTCCACGCCGTGGGCGCGCAGCTTCAGCGCTTTGAGATTGGTGATGGAACGCGTTTTCTCGCCAATGTATTGCGAGAAGGTGGCGTCGCAGGGGAATTGGTATTCGGGCTTCGGCGACAGGTCCTTCACCGAGAGCTTCACGGCGGGTATCAGGCCGATGGGCACGGGACGGAAGCTCACCTCGGGACTTCGGAACGTGCGGGTGTGGCGTATCTTCCACCAGTCGTCCAGGCCGCTGAGGAGCGACAGGGTATCCTTCGGTGGCCCGGCGGCGTAGAATTCTTCTTGCGGGAGCTTCTCCTCGCTCACCAACCGGTTGTCCTTGAAACGATAAATGCCGGGCAGAAAGGTGCGCGCGACGTTGAGGCCGGGCACGCGTATCTCCATCCGCCGTTCGTTGTATTCCGAGCGACAGACGGGCTTGTGGAGGTTGGGCATCTTGAACGGGTCGTCCACTTCGACAATGTCGGGGTAGATCTCCACCTGCCAACTGCCGTCGGCCAACTTGTCGAGGAAATAGATGCCCATGCCTTCGTAGCTGACCACGGGCGACGAACCCACACCCGCGATGTGGCGCAGCTTCGCGGGCGAGCGAGGCGCGGTGCGGGTATCGTTGGAGTAATAGAATAAGGTGTCGGCATCCAGCTCGCTCAGCTCTTCGTCGTAGCTCACGCGAAACTCGCCGAACCGATTGTTCTCGGGATAGTATCCGTAATGCCTGCCACGGGGCACGCGCCGCATCACCTCCGCCGCGATCATGCCGCTCACCGCCTTCGAGGGGGTGTACACCATGTTGAGGAAGTGCGTCTGCCACCCCAGGTTGTACGGAGCCGTGCGCAGCATGTCGTAGGAGAACATGGCGGCGAACTGTATGCCGCCGCGGCGGAACTCGCGCGTCATGGCGGGCAACATGTAGCCGCTGTCCATGTCGGGCGAGTCGAACTCGTACACGATCTTCGACTTGCCGGCCAGCAAGGGGTCGAGCATCTGCTCGTAGCGATCCACCAGCAGCAGGCCGTTGCCCTCGTAGCGGCGGCCGGCGTTGAGCGCCGTGGGATACCAGGCGTAGGTGGAGCCTTGCACGGCCGACTGGCGGATGGCCGACGCCACGCGGAAGTCCTGGCTGACGTTGTAGAAGGTGAGCTTCTGGCAACCCGCGCCACGCACCGCCCCGACCATGCGGTCGATGTAGCTCACCATGGCGGGCAGGTTGTCGGGATGCTGCGTCGGCTCGTTGATCAGCTCGATGAAGAGGATGTTCGGCTCGTCCTTCAGCTGTCGTCCCGTGTAGGGATTACGGTGGGCGAGGAGCTGGCGGAGGTAGTTCTCCTGTGCGGCGATGGCCTTGGGATCGGTCTGTAACGTATGCTTGGGATAGTGCTTGGCGAAGCCGGTGTTGGTGGTGTCGGCCTGCGCGTCGGGCCATTGCGAGCTGTAGGTCACGATGGGGCTTAGCAGCATGTAGATGTGGCGTTCGTTGGCCTCGGCGATGAGGTAGTCGAGCAGGTCGAGATGATCGTTGGCCACCAGGTTGCCGTCGCGGTCGCTGTTCTCCCAGTCGCCCCAGAAGCAGAGGCGCAGGGCGTCCCACCCCATGCGGCGGAAGTGGTCGAGATCCTCCCCGATCATCTGCTTGCGGTCGCCGCCCACATAGCCGGCGGCACGGTAGTCGCAGGCCGAGGGGAGACAGTAGTTGGCGCCAAACAGTGCCACCTCTTGCTTGTTTTTCGTCCAGCGGATCACGCCCTCGGCGTCTTGGTACACCAATTCCTGCGCTCGGGCGGAGAAGGTCGCGGTCAACGTCGCGAGCAGGATGGACAACATTGTTCTATACATGGTAACGTCTTTGTTTATAGGGTTGATACTGATGTCGGTAAGGACACCGCGAAAGTACGGAATTCGTCGCGGACGAAGGATGTAATATCGCCCGCAAAACATGTAGAATATCGCTGCCGGTGCCCGACTTGCATACGTTTTGTGCGTGTTTCCGTCCAGACTTGCCTATGTTTTGTGGCATAATAGCCGGAAACTTGCCCCTGCAATGATACAAAAACAGCCTCATTTTGCCCCTGCAATGAAACAAAAATAGGCCAAACTTGCCCCTGCAATGAAACAAAACATTATCTTTGCGGCTATAAACAAGTTTAATAATCAGATGTTTAAGCGAAGTATCATTGATAAGCTGCGCCAATGGGCAGAGAGTCCATACAGGAAGCCTCTCATATTGCGTGGTGCCCGACAGGTAGGGAAGACTACGGTGATCGGTCAATTCGGCGAGGAGTTTGAGAACTTCCTCCCTGTCAATCTGGAGAAAGAAGATGCCCGGCACATCTTCGAGACCCACGACGATGTCAATGAGCTGCTATCCATACTTTTCCTGTATTGTAAGGTAAAGCAGCTCCCAGGACGTACGCTACTGTTCATTGATGAGATACAGGCATCTCCACGTGCGGTAGCCCAACTCCGCTACTTTTACGAAGAGTTGCCGGAACTGTACGTTATCGCCGCAGGTTCTCTGCTCGAGACCACGCTCGACCGACACATCTCGTTACCTGTCGGCAGGGTGGAATACATGGCTTTACACCCTTGTTCGTTCATTGAGTTTTTAGGCGCTATCGGCGAAGAGCGCTATGTCGATCTCATCCAGGAAGCCGAACTGCCCAAAGTGTTTCATCGTCGGCTCATGTCGCACTTCACCACTTATGCGTTGATAGGCGGCATGCCGGAGGTCATACGTCGCTATGCCGCCAGCAACGACTTTTTATCGCTATCGGCAGTCTACAACCAGCTGCTCAACGCTTACAAGAACGATGTGGAGAAATACGCGGGGAACGATACGCAAAAAGCCGTCATCCGATACATACTGGAAGAAGGATGGGATTTTGCGGGACAAAACATCACGCTGGGTGGTTTTGCCTCATCCTCCTATAAGGCGCGCGAGACGGGCGAAGCTTTCCGCACCTTAGAGAAAGCGATGATCCTGGAATTGGTCTATCCCACAGTGAACACCATGTTACCCATCACCGCCGACCTGAAACGATCGCCCAAGCTGATTTGGTTGGATGCCGGCATAGTGAACTATACCGCCCACATCCAAAAAGAGTATTTACTTACCAAGGAGCTGACCGATGTTTGGCGAGGCATGGCGGCCGAACAGATCGCGGCGCAAGAGCTAAAAGCCTTGTCGTTCGATGTGGGCGTAAGGCTCAAGTACTGGATTCGTGCCAAGCGGGGCAGCTCGGCGGAAGTCGATTTCGTTTATCTCCACGATGGCATGGTGATCCCCATTGAAGTGAAAAGCGGGCACAACGCACACCTACGGTCATTACATCAATTCATGGCCGAAGCGCCTCATCAAGTAGCCGTCCGGATATGGAGCGGCCCCTTCTCTATTGACGACGTGCGCACCGCCGCTGGCAACTCCTTCCGCTTGATCAACCTCCCGTTCTACTACGTGGGAAGCCTGCCCAGGATACTGGAGAAGGTGTAATCACGGGGCGCCAGTGAAAACCAGTGTTTATCCGGTATCGTCTCCAGCAAAGTCCCACATTTCGCGAGCGGCTGGATAGATGGTTTAACAAGGAGTGATGGATGATACAGGCCTGACCGCCAAGCAAAATCAGGTCCTGACACTAAAATCACCCACTCCCTACAGCATGTTTCGCAAACACCCCCCCGACGCGCTTCCGAAACGCCCTGTCCATCGACGATAGTTTGCGCAAGGGGGAGGGTGATGTGCGAGGAACTACGTAAGCGCCTCCCCTGTTCCCCGAATCCGTGTCCTTCCCTTTTCATGCAAAAGTTCGCTACGCATAAAGAAATAACCTTATCCGAGTAAGTGATAATCCATTCATCCTTGTTTTTGTGTCGTATCCATTGAGGATGAGGATCCCGTCCTTCAGCGGTACCAGAGATATGAAACACATTTATTAACAACCATTGAATTGAATGCATGAACCGACATTTAGCGACACAGAGACCAATGATTCGTAGGTTTTTATTGTTTTTATTGCTCATGGCACTTCCTATGCGATGGATGACGGCACAACCCGCGATGCCCAAACATCCCACTTTAGGCGAAGCTATACAGCAAATCCAGTCTGCCACAAAGTACAAGTTCTTCTACAGCGACAAATTGGCGGATGTTCCCGTTGATGGAGAGCGTATCCAGGATGCTCCGATAGAGGAAGTATTGAACAAGTTGCTGAAAGGCAAAAACATCTCCTACCGGGTGGAGGACAACGTCGTCTACCTGCACGAGAACGGAGCCAAGGCCTCCGTGAAGCAGGCGCCTGGCGAGCGTACCATCACCGGCAAGGTGCTGGACGCGAACAAAGAGCCGCTCATTGGCGTGAGCGTGAGCGTGAAGGGCACCACCGACGGCGGTATCACGAATATCGACGGCACCTACCGGGTGACGACCAACCAGCCCGCTCCCATTCTCGTCTTCTCCTACGTGGGATACGTCGCGCAGGAGATTCCCGTAAAGGAGCGGACGACCATAGACGTCGTCCTGCTCGACGACACGCAAGCGTTGCAAGAGGTCGTGGTCACGGCCTTGGGCATCAAGCGCGAGCAGAAAGCCTTGAGCTACAATGTCACGCAGATGAGCGCCGAATCGGCCCTGGCGGTCAAGGACGCCAACTTCGTGAACTCACTCACCGGCAAAGTGGCCGGACTGAACATCAACGCCTCCTCCTCGGGAATAGGTGGCGCCAGCAAGGTGGTGATGCGCGGTTCCAGGGGCATCGAGCAATCGTCCAACGCCCTTTACGTCATCGACGGCATACCCATGTACAGCCTGAGCGCGAAAGGCGGATCGGAGGAGATGCAGTCGCAAGGTTCCACCGAGGCCATAGCCGATATCAATCCCGAGGACATTGAGAACATTTCCGTCTTGTCGGGTGCCGCCGCCGCTGCCCTGTATGGCAGCAATGCCTCCAACGGCGCCATTGTCGTCACCACGAAGCGCGGGAAGACGGGCCGCGTATCGCTCACCGTATCCAGCAACACCGAGATGCTCAGCGCCTTCGTCATGCCCCGGTTCCAGAACCGTTACGGCACTTCGGGCACCGACGCCAGCTGGGGACCGAAACTGAACCCCAGCAATTTCCGCGGTTACGACCCCAAGAGCGACTACTTCCAGACCGGGCTGATAGGTACCGAAGCGGTGACACTCTCCACGGGAAGCGAGCACAACCAGACGTACCTGTCGTCGGCGGCGGTGAATTCGCGCGGGCTGATCCCCAACAACAAGTATTCCCGCTACAACTTCACCTTCCGCAACACCACCTCGCTGCTCGACGACAAGATGACCATCGACGTGGGCGCGCAGTACATCATGCAGCAGGACCGTAACATGGTGAACCAGGGCATCTACGCCAACCCGCTGGTTTCGGCCTACCTCTTCCCCCGCGGCAACGACTGGAACGACTACAAGATGTACGAGCGCTACGACATGTCGCGCAACATGTACGTACAGTACTGGCCGCAAGGCGGAGGCTCGTACCGGACACAGAACCCCTACTGGATAAACTACCGCAACCTGCGCGACAACGACAAGGACCGCTACCTGCTAAGCGCCTCCGTGAGCTACGACATCCTGAAGTGGCTCAACGTGACGGGACGGGTGCGCGTGGACAACTCCATCAACACCTATACCCAGAAATACTACGCCTCCACCATAGCCACCATAGCCGAGGGCGAGAACGGATTCTACGGCGTGGGCACCACGCGCGACAAGCAGGCGTACGCCGACCTGCTGCTCAACGTCGACAAGCGGTTCGGCACCGACTGGACGCTGGCGGCCAACATCGGCGCCTCCTACTCCGACAACCGCTCGGAGGAACTATCGGTAAGCGGCCCCATAGCCGACAACGGGTTGCCCAACTTCTTCACCGTGGCGCAGATCGACAAGAACCTGGGGAAGCGCGAGGAGATAGGCTACCGGGAACAGACGCAATCCATCTTCGCCTCGGCCGAGCTGGGATACAAGAACACGTACTACCTCACGCTGACAGGGCGCAACGACTGGCCCTCGCAACTGGCCGGCCGCAAGTCGAGGCAGAAGTCGTTCTTCTACCCCTCGGTGGGCGGATCCGTCGTCCTCTCCGAGCTGATGAAGATGCCGCGGACCATCTCCTACCTCAAGATACGCGGATCGTGGGCGTCGGTAGGCATGCCCTTCCCCCGCTTCCTCTCCAACCCCACCTTCTCCTGGAACTCCTCCACCGGAGCCTGGTCCTCGCAGACGGCCTATCCGCTGTACAACCTCAAGCCCGAGCGCACCAACTCCTGGGAAGTGGGCCTCACGGCACGGTTCCTCGCCCACTTCAGCCTCGACCTGTCGTACTACAACACCAAGACGTACAACCAGACCATGGACGCCCAGCTCTCCCCCACGGGAGGATACAGCACCTTCTACGCCCAGACGGGCAACGTGCGCAACCGGGGCGTGGAACTCTCGCTCGGCTACACGAACACGTGGAACAAGTTCACCTGGGAGACGAACTACACGCTCAGCGCCAACAAGAACAAGATCCTGAGCCTGATCGACGGCTACGTCAATCCCGAGACCGGCGAGGTCATCACCAAGGACCGCATGGACGTGGGCGGCCTGTCGAAAGCGCGCTTCATCCTCAAGGTGGGCGGCTCGCTGGGCGACCTCTACTCACAGTCCGACCTCATCAAGGATTCCAACAACATGATCTACGTCAACCCCGACGGCAAGGTAGCCATCAACGACAAGCCCAACGACATCTACCTCGGCTCCGTGTTCCCCAAGGCCAACATGGCCTGGCGCAACGACTTCCGCTACAGGAACTGGAACCTCGGCTTCCTGCTCTCGGCCCGTCTGGGCGGCGTGGTCTACTCCGCCACGCAAGCCGTGCTCGACGCCAACGGCGTGTCCGAAGTCTCGGCCATCGCCCGCGACAACGGAGGAGTACCCATCAACGGCAACGACATCATCAGCGCCCAGAATTGGTACTCCATGGTGGGTGCCGACAGCGGCATACCGCAATACTATACCTACTCGGCCACCAACCTGCGGCTGCAAGAGGCGTCGTTCGGATACACCTTCCCCCGGAAGATGCTGAAGAACGTGGCCGACATTACCCTCTCCATCGTGGGGCGCAACCTGTGGATGATCTATCGCAAAGCACCTTTCGACCCCGAATCGGTGGCCACCACCGGCAACTACTACCAAGGAATCGATTACTTCATGATGCCCAGCCTGCGGAGTGTAGGATTCAACTTAAAACTCAAATTCTAAGGAACGACCAAGATGAAAACAAGTAAAATGATACGCCTCGCCGCGGCCGGCCTGCTGCTATGCGGCGCCACCTCGTGCACGGACAGATACATCGACTACAACAAGAATCCCCACGAGCCGGGGCAGGAAGACATGGGGACCGACTGGTACCTCGTGCGCTCCCTGGCGCTCAACTTGCAGGATCTCATGATGCCCGAGCAAGAAAACTTCTCGCAATACGTGGACTGCCTCATGGCAGGCAACTTCTCGGGCTACGTGGCCGATTCGAACATCGGTACCGGCTGGTCGGGACGCTACGCCACCTTCAATCCCTCCGACGCCTGGACGAAGATCCCGTTCAACGATTTCTACGCCAAGTTCTATCCCGACTACTTCAACCTCAAGAACCAGAGCGACGACGAGCTGTTCCTCGCGCTGGCCGAACTATACCGCATCGCGGTGATGCTCCGCGTCACCGACACCTATGGCCCCATACCCTATTCCAAGGTAGGGGCGGGCAACGCCATAAAGTCGCCCTACGATTCGCAGAAAGAGGTCTATACGCGGATGTTCGCCGACCTCGACAACGTGATAGCCACCCTCGGCAAATACGCCAACCAGAGCTTCAGCGCCAACGCCGACCGCATCTACGACGGCAACACCAAGGCCTGGTGCAAGTTCGCCAACTCCCTGAAACTACGGATGGCCATGCGTGTGGTATATGCCGACGCCGAACTCGCGCAGACCAAGGCCGAGCAGGCCGTGAACTCCGAGTATGGCGTGATGACTACCGCCGACGACGGCGCCTACCGCAAGGTGGCCGACCACAACCCCTGGGAACGCTTCATGGTACTCTGGTCCGACGCCCGCGTCGCGGCCGACCTCACCTGCTACATGAACGGCTACGCCGACCCCCGTCGGGAAGCGTACTACGGCAAGAGCACCTTCGCCAGCGTCTCGGGCGGCACCTACAGGGGCGAGGAGAAGTACGCCGGCCTGCGTCGCGGCATCCTCCAGGGGCAGTACAACTCGTGGTCGCAAGGCTCCTCATGCATGAAAGTGGGCACGGGAGACGACATCGTGGTGTTCCGCGCGTCGGAGGTGTTCTTCCTGCGCGCCGAGGGAGCGCTCCGCGGATGGGACATGGGCGGCAGCGCCAAGGACCTCTACGAAGCCGGCATCCGGACATCGTTCCAGGAACATGGCGTCGACAACGGCGTCGACCAATACCTGGCCGGCACCACCAAAGCCGAGACATTCATCGACCCGCTGAAAGGCCTGAACGGACAACCCTACGACTACTCGGGCACCACGGGCAGCACGGCCGTAGTGGCCTGGCAAGGAGGCGACTTCGAGCAGAGCCTCGAGCAAATCATCACCCAGAAGTGGATAGCCAACTTCCCCAACGGCATGGAAGCCTGGTCGGAATATCGGCGCACGGGCTACCCCAGGCTGATGCCCATGGCGGCCAACGCCAGCACGGGAGGCGTGGTGGACGACACCGAAGGGGCGAGGCGCATGCCCTATCCCGCCGACGAGTACCGCGAGAACAAGGAGAACGTCGAAGCCGCCGTAGAGACACTTGCCAAGGAAGCCTCGACCAAGAAAGGCGACACCATGGGAACCCACGTATGGTGGGACTGCAAATGATTGTATAACAAGAAACGAAGCGTAAAATGAACCCTGAAGTAAAGAGACATATCAAAACCGGCCTCGTCGCCGTGTTGCTTTCCGTCCTCGCACTCATCGCGGCAATCTCCTGCTCCGACTGGACCGACATGGAAAGCCTGCCCATCAACAGCCCTTCCGACAAAGAGCAAAACCCGGGCCTGTACGCCCAATACGTCCAAGCCCTCAACGCGTACAAGCAATCGGACCACCAAGTCACCATCGCCACCTTCAACAACATCGGCGACGCCGTGACCACCTCGCGTAGCCAGCACCTCACCGACCTGCCCGATAGCCTCGACTACATCTGCCTCAACCACGTCATGGCCGTGAACCCCACCAACGTCGCCGAGATAGGCGAGGTACGCAAGCTGGGCACCCGGGTACTGGGCCTGGTCGACTTCGACGCCATAGCGAGCGCCTGGAATGCCCTAGTGGACGACTACGGCGAAAGCGACGGAGACGAAGGCGACGGAGACGACGAGACCACCCGCTTTATCCGGTACTGCCGAGACGAGGTCGGGAAACAGCTGTCGGCTTGCGCCGACCTGGGACTGGACGGCGTAGTGGCCAACTACAGCGGCACCGACCTGAACATGCTCGTCGACCCGGCCGCCATAGCCGCCGAGACAGCGCGCCAAGGCGCCTTCTTCGACACCGTGGCCCAATGGGCGAAGGAGAAGCAAGGACGCTTCATCATCTTCAAGGGCTATCCGCAGAACGTGATAGGCAAGCAAGTGCTGGCCGATTGCCGGTACATCATCGTCAACGCGCACTCGGCCAAGAACAGGTACGAGATGTCGTACCTCGTGCAGATGGCCCTGACGCCCGACGTGCCTGCCGACCGCGTAGTGATCGGTACCACCACCCCCTATCGCACCGATTCGGGCAGCGACAACGGCGAGTTCGCCGACGGTTCGTCGGCCATCATCGGCGCCGCCCAGTGGACCGTAGCCGCGGAGGAGGGATATGCCAAGGCTGGCATCGCCATCGACGGCGCGGAGCAGGACTACTTCAACTACAACAACGTCTACCCCCATATCAAGGAAGCCATCAACATACTGAATCCTAACCACTAAAAAAATGACAGACACCGCAATGCAAGTTAGAACATTGATTATCGCCGCACTGGCCGGTTGCGCCTTCTTGTCGGCCGGCTGCCAACGGGAGGACCCCAACGAGCATCATTACGACAATAAGCTCTTCATCGCCGCCTCCACGTTCACCCAGGAGATTCGTTTCACCAATGGGAGCGGAGTGAACCTGACCGAGGGCCTCTCCTTTGGCATCGCCAAGCCCGAGGACCACGACATCGCCGTCCGCGTCGAAGCGTCGCCCGGCTTAGTCGACACGTACAAGCAAGCGTACGGCGACGAGGACGTCATCGCCCTGCCCGCCGGACACTATAACCTGCCCCAAGATTCCACCGTCATCCAGGCGGGCAGCGTCACCAGCGCCACGCTACCCGTAGAGTTCACCGACATAGGCGAGCTGGATGTCGCCCAGGCATACGTGCTGCCCGTCACGATCAGCTCGGTCGAGGGTATCGACGTGCTGGAAAGCGCCAAGCGGTACTATTACGTCTTCCGGGGAGCCTCGCTCGTCAACGTGGTGTGCGACATCAAGGAGAACCGCGCCTACCCCGAGTGGAAAGACGGCTCCATCGTCAACAACATGTCGCAGAACACGGCCGAGATTCTCTGCAAGGCATCCGCCTTCCCCAACACGCTGCATACGCTGATGGGCGTGGAGGGCAAGTACCTCATCCGCATAGGCGACGCTCCCATCGCCAACAACCAGCTCCAGGTGGCCGCCTCGAAGAACCTGACCAATACCGACCTCCAGCTCGAGACGGGACGATGGTACCACATCGCCGTCACCTTCGACCGGGGCGATGTCAAGGTGTACATCGACGGCGTGGAGAAAGCGTCGGGCAACGTGGGCACGACCACCGTCAACTGGGGCGCCCCGCATACCAACGAGGAGAATGGCGACCGCTGCTTCTGGGTGGGCTACTCGTACCAAAGCTCCCGCTACTTCGACGGGCAGATCGCCGAGGCACGCATCTGGAACCGTGTGCTCCCGGCCGAGGAGATCCAGTCGCTCAACCACTTCTACTCCGTGGATCCCGCTTCGGAGGGACTTGTCGCCTACTGGAAGTTCAACGACGGCACAGGCAGCGTGGCCAAGGACTACAGCGTGAACGGCAACGACCTCACCATCGAGAAAGAACCGCTATGGGTACCGGTATCGCTACCCCAATAACTTAATTCCAAACATCAACGATCATGAATATCATCCATCACATCATACGGGGTATCCTCCCGTCGGCCCTGCTGGCGACGCTCGCGCTGGCTTCCTGCGAAGGCGACATCCAGCTGGGGCAGCAAACGGACGACTCGCGCTACGCGTCGGCCTCCCGGATCAACGGGCTGCTGGTCGACAAAAGCACCAACAAGAACAGCTCGGTGGCGGAGATGTACGCCGACACCTACAACACCGACCTGGCACTGCGCCTCACCAAGCGGCCGCAACGCGGCGTCGACGTACAGATAGCCGTCGACGAGGCCTACGCCGCCACGTACAACACGCTTCACGACACCGATTTCGAACTGTTCCCCACCTCCCACGTCACGATAGCCCACGACGGCAAGTTCCTGCTCGCCCCCGACGACCAGGCAAGCCCCGCCGTGCGGGTGACGCTCACCGCCTTCGAGGGGATGGAGAAAGACAAGACGTATATCGTCCCCCTGGCGGCCAGCTCGCCCACCGAGGGCATAACGTTCGACGAAGCCTCCGTCCACGCCGTCCTCCTGGTGAAGGATTACCGCGACCGTCCTACGCCCGACAAGGGCAAGGACGCCGTGAAGACGGTGCTCTACTTCGAGATCAACGACGTCAACCCGCTCAACGCCCTCGAGTTCCTCACCCAGAGTGGACACTACTTCTTCGACGACGTGGTGCTCTTCGCCGCCAACATCAACTGGGACAACGACCGCAAGCGCGTCATCGTGAAGAACAACGAGAACATACAGTTCCTGCTCGACCACAACGACCAGTTCCTACAGCCGCTACGCGAGGCGGGCATGAGGGTCATCGTGAGCATCCTCGGCAATCACGACCAGACGGGCGTGGCCCAGCTGTCGGACATGGGCGCCAGGGAGTTCGCCCACGAGATAGCGGCCTACTGCCGGGCGTACAACCTCGATGGCGTGGCGTTCGACGACGAATACTCCAACTCGCCCGACCTGAGCAATCCCTGGCTCGCCCCGCACAACGCCTACGCCGGCTCGCGGCTGATGTACGAGTGCGCCAAGGCCATGCCCGACAAGGTGGTGTCGATCTACAACCTCGGAAGCCTGTTCTCCAACAAGCTACAGGTGATCGACGGCGTGGAACCCGGACAATATTGCGACTACGCCGTGGGCGACTACGGTGTCGCCGCCGGCCCGGGCATCGGCATGACCAAGAAGCAATGCGGCGGCATGTCCATCGAGCTGAACCTCGGGGGAGGCGACAGCAGTGAGGCGACCGCCCGCGCCCGGAAGCAGGCCGGATACGGATACTATATGTTCTTCGCCCTGAACCCCGCGCTATACAACTCGCAGGTGAGCCGGATGAAGAACGCCTGCCGCGGCCTCTACGACGAGGAGCTGGCAGAGCCGAAGTACAAATACGCCAAGAACAGCACCGAGCGCATGCCGCTCTAAGCCGTTACCGAAGAATTGTCACACCATAAAAGAAAAACGTCAATGAACATATCAAGGATATCCATCATAGCCATGTCCGTGGCACTCGCGCTATGCGGGTGCTCGGACAACGACAAGGAAAAAGCCGCCGAATACCAAGAAGCCACCCTATCCCTGTCCACCGAACACATCGACGCCGGCGTAGAGAGTTCGCGAGCCACCGTCACCGTGACCAGCTCGGGCGACTGGCGCCTCTCGGGCACCAGCGACTGGGCACACCCGTCGGCCACCGCGGGCAAGAGCGGCGACGAGGTCGCGTTCGACATCGACGCCAACTCCACGGGAGCCGACCGCGAGAGCACCTTCAAGTTCTTCATCGGCTCAACGGCCGTTCCGCTACAGATCACGAGCGCGGCCAACTATTACATCAAGCCGCTCACCGACAGCGAACTCTCGTTCTCGAAAGAGGCCACCACGATCAAGGTGGAATGCGCGACCAACGTCGCCGACACCCTTGCCGTCGCCGTCGATGGCCAGGATGCGGACTGGCTGAAGTATCAACAGCAAACCTCCGCGTTCAGGGGAAAACGGATACTGACGTTTGCCCTCACGAAGAACGAAGGCCCCAGCAAACGGAAAGCCATAGTCCGGGTATCGAACCCATCGGTCGGCGACACGTACCCCATAAACGTCGTGCAACGGGCCGAGGACAAGATAACGACCGACGCTACCCTGTACACGTACGGCCTCTCCGCGCAAACGATCTCGTTCGACGTGAGGCTGAACTTCGGATGCACCGCATACGTGACCGAAGGCAGCGACTGGATCACCAACCAGACACTGTCTGCATCGCCCGAAGACGCCAACGAGTTCTATACGCTCACGCTGAAGTATGACTTGGCACAGGCCGACGCCTCCCGCAAAGGGGTCGTGCACATCGCTTCATCGGATAACTCCACTTCTGTCGACATCAGCCTCATCCAGCTCGAGCCGGGCAGCTCACTGGCCGAGATCCCCGATGCCACCTTGCGCTCGACTTTCCAGAAAAACGGGTGGGTCCTCCCGTTGGAAGGCTCGATGGTGATCGTGCTCGAGGCGGCACAAAAGGCCACCTCGCTATCCATCACCTCCAGCAACCTACGGGACCTCACCGGCATAGAGATCCTGCCCAACCTCACCACGATAACCCTACGCAGCGTTCCCGACATGCCGAAGCTGGATATATCGGCCCTGCACAAGGTGTCCAAGCTCACGTTCAGCGACGCCACCGGCTGCGACGAGTACAACCTCGGCGACAACCCCATCACGAGCTTCGACGCGGGAGGCCAGTATTCCTACACGTCCATGACAAGCCTCAAGATCACCGGTAGCCGGATCGAAACCATGGACCTGACCCTCTACAGCACTTACGCCGACTACTTAGACCAGGTGACCTCCATCGACGTCTCCGGATGCCCGAAGCTGAACACGCTCAACGCCAACCGCCACAAGAGGGTCACCACCCTCTACCTCAAGACGGGGCAGGTCATCCCGAACCTCACGAAGAACGCCGCCACCAGCATCGTCTATAAGGACTAAGCGGCAGGAACGCTTCCCCGCACGCTACAGCGACTGACCTTCATCCCGGGATTGTACCGCCCCCTTGGGTATACGCGGACAATCCCGGGATTTCTTTATCGCCCGGCGACACGATAGACAATAAAGAGACACGTGCTCTCCATAAGCGCCCCTTTCCCATCCCATTTCCTGGAAAAGTGGAAGAAATACGTCCCTAAGCCCTGGAAAAGTGGAAGAAACGACCTACTTTTGCCTTGGAAAAGTGGAAAAGCATGAAACTGGAACGGAAAATAGACGCTTACATCAAGCGGTATTACGGCGACGTGCTACCCATCGAGGTGAAGTCGGGCAAGGATTACGAACGGCATCGTGCGTTGTCGAATATCCCGGATGGCCCGGAATACCGTATCCCCCAAGCGCTGGCGCTGAGCGGCGAGAACCTGCGGACGCGAGGAAAGGTGGTCTGCGCCCCCATCTACATGACGATGTTCGTACGGAGGGACGTCACGTTCCCGGCTTTCTCCTGACTTCGTCAATGCGCCACCCATTTTTTCTCACCCCTTGAAGAGGCGTCATGCAAGGACCTATCTCGAAGACGCGAAGGCTTTATGCAAATCCGCATGAGACGAAAAGCCCGGGCTTTTTTCTCCATTCCCGAAATCTGATTACAAAAGTCCGGGCTTTTTTCTCCATTCCCGAAATCTGATTACAAAAGCCCGGGCTTTTTTCTTCATTCCCGAAATCTGATTACAAAAGCCCGAGCTTCTTGCTGTATGCGGCATTAAGACTTCGCAGGTTTCCGGGCACTATACATAGAATTTCTCCAGCAGCTTGTTGAGCCACGCCCAGCGCACCTTGAACCAGCGGCGGGTGCTGCTTTGCTTGCCGCCGAAGCGGAGCACGAACTCGCGGTAACCATGTTTCCTGAACGGCAACCCCACGTCCATGAACTCTAGGTGCTCGTACCCATGGTGGTAGGCGTCGTCCAGCGCTTTCCACACCGCCAGCACGCCGGGATATTGCAGGGCGTACGTCTTGCGCATCCCTCCCGAGAACCAGAGGTAGGCTTCACGATCGGAATAGAGGCATGCCGCTCCGCCGATAACCCGTTCCTTGTGGACGACGATGAAGATCTTCGAATGTCCCTCCGGAGCCAGGCGGGTGTGCAGTTGCCTGAAAAATTCGCCCGAGGGGAAGTGCCGGCGCACCCGGGTGGAGTAGGCACCCCGCAACATGCGGGCGAAGCCCCTCACCTCGTCGGATGTGACCGCCTCGCGGACCACGGCGCCCGACTGTAGTCCTTTCTTGATCTGGCGCGACCGTGAGGGGCTGAAGCGTTCTTCCACCGCCAGCGCGCCATGCAATGAGTTGCGCACGCGCAGCCAGTTCACGGGGAAGTAACCGTTGGCACGGAAGGGACGATAGCCGAACATGGGAACGGCGAGGTTGCGAAACTCGATGAAGACGCACGTGCGCAACGCCTCGCGGGTGAGCTGCTCCAGTATTTGCTCGAACACCGCTTCGGCCTGGAGCTTGTGTTCCACGCCCAGGAGCGAGGCGTCGAGCATCTCCCCGCTGCCATACACCATGCATTGGCGGGAGAGGATGGCGGGCAGCCAACGCTTGGCCTTGCGCGACACGGCGAGCATCCGCGCCATGGGGCGTCCGTTGTCCGTGGCGACGATAAGTAGGGGGATGTATCCAGGAGTGGCTTCGTAGACGAGAAACAACTCTTTGGAATGAAAGGTATCCGTGCCAGGCAGGTTGTCCGGGATGTCCTTTCCATGGTAGTATGTGGTCAATTTCAGCGGCATGGGGGCTGTCAGCGTTAACACTAAGTCGCAAATATCGTGAAAAAAGGCGGGCGGCCAAAGCGACGCCCCTTTTTTTTCCACTCTGCTTACACGATTTCTGGAAGATTAGCTATTGATCGGCACGCATATAGGGATTTGTCCATGCCATGTCTGCGCCAATTCCGGGTCGTTACCTATAAATGCTTAACAAGTGTGAGCTAAAATACCTAAAATGCGGGATTGCCCGATTTCGGCATTAACCCGACCTTCGCGGCGTCATTTTAACAACAATAAGCTAATGTCCATAAAAAGGAAACTACTCTCAATGCTGATGTTATCGTTTTGTGCCCCGATCCTATACGCCCAACAGGCTGGGGAGGTAGTCACAGGTGTCATAAAGACCACCGACGGTGTACCGGCAGAACTTATCCATGTAAAATTGAAAGGTACTTCCATCGGCGCGGTGTCCGATGTCGAAGGTAAATTTAGGTTCATCACCCCCGCCGGCGAGTATATATTGATGGTGTCCTCCATCGCGGCGCATCGCCAAGAGATCCCGATAGTGGTCAAGGCGGGTGGGGACAACCGGCTGCCCGACATCACCATCCTGGAAGATTCGAGACAGCTCTCCGAAGTGGTGGTGACCGGTACCCGCACTGAAAAACGGTTGTCGGAAAGCCCCGTGCTCACTACGCTCATCAGCGACAAAGCCATCCGCAAGGCCGCCGCTACCTCCACCCTCGAAAGCTTGCAGGACAACTTGCCAGGTATCGTTATCTCCCCCAATGCCATGGGGAACAACATGCGTATCAAGGGGCTGAACAGCCGCTACGTCCTGTTCCTGGTGGACGGCGAGCGGTTGGTGTCCGAAGGCGCCGGCGGCAATGTCAACCTCGACCAGATCGACGTCAACACCATCCGACGCATAGAGGTGGTCGAAGGCGCCGCCTCGGCGCTCTACGGCTCCAACGCCGTAGGCGCGGTGATCAACATCATCACCAAGGATCCGAACCACAATCTTGAAGCGGGTGCCAACCAAGTGTGGGAAAGTCACAATACCTGGCGCAGCCGTGTCGATCTGGCCTCCTCGCTCCGCCGGTTCGCGTTGCGGGCGGGCGCTTCGCGCAATGCCTCGGATGGCTTCGGCGGTGACGGACAGGGCGCGTATGCCGCCCCTTACGAAGATTACGCCGCCAACCTCAAGGCTTCGTACAAACCCTCGGGCAAGTCGGACATCAATGTGGTGGGGCGTTACTTCCGTCACGAGACATTCAATCCGGCGGGCAGCATGAACGTGGCGCACGCCCTTGCCAACAACCTTACCGTGGGAGCCAACGGAGGATTCACTTCGCCCAACGACAAGAACCGCCTGCGCGTCAGTGCCAATTTCGACAAATACTTCGACTACGATGTGCTGGAGAAAAAGAATAACCGGACGAAGCTGAAGAATACCGCCTCATACTTCTCGGGACGTGTGGTGGACACCTTCACCCCGTCGGATTTGTGGGAGCTGGTAGGCGGCGCGGAGTACAACCACGAAGAGAACTACTCCACCAGCGCGCTCGGCACGGTGCCTACCACCAAGAAACTCGACGATGTAAACCTCTTTGCGCAGGCCCAATACAACCCTGCCCGTGCGCTGGACATCATCGGCGGCGCACGCTATACCTATAATTCGCAGTTCGGCTCGGCCTTCACTCCCAAGCTGTCGCTGATGTACAGCGTGGCAGGTTTCAAGTTTCGTGGCGGCATAGGAAGCTCTTTCCGTGCGCCGAGCATCAAGGAACTCTACTATGACTTCGACCACCAAGGCATGTTCTGGGTGTACGGCAATCCCGACCTGAAAGCCGAGAAAGGCCTGCACACGTCGCTGTCGGCTGAATATACCCGCGGCAACCTCAACATCTCGCTGTCGGGCTACCACAACCGCGTCAAGAACAAGATTACCCAGTACGACGTGATTACCGAACAAGGAGCCAACCAGAAATACTACAAGAACGTCAGCAGCGCCACCCTGCGAGGCGTGGATGTTAACGTGGCCTACACGCTCCTCGGGCAGCTGGCACTGAAGGGCAGCTACAGCTTCTGCGACGCCAGGGACAACAGCACCGGCCTGCAGCTCGACAGCAACGTCAAGCATAGCGGCACCGTGTCGGCCACGTGGAACGGCTCGCTGTGGAAAAGCCCATTCTCGCTGCAAATAGCCGGACGTGTCAATTCTCCCATCCTCTACCAGTCGCTCGCTACCGGTAGTGATGGCCGGGAAGAAGTCAGCCGCGTGCAGTCCAAAGCCTATTCGGTGTGGAAACTGACATTGGTCAAACCCGTGTCGTTCCGCAAGCACGTGTTCGAGCTGACCGCCAAGGTGGACAACCTGTTCAACTTCACGGACAGTTCGTTCATCAATCCCGGCAGGCAGTACATGGTAGGTCTCCGCTACAACTTCAAAACGCAATTCAATTAGACATTAATCATCAATTATAAAAATCAACCTGTTATGAACAAAAAATTCATCTACTCAGCTTTCGCGATCCTATCGCTTGTATTCACCGCGTCGTGCTCCAACGACGACGATTCTCAACCCGGCAACCAACCGGGCGAGACCAAGGAAATGGACATCGACGCCTCCTCCAAGACGGAATGGCACTACTATTCGTTTGCCACCGGGACAGTGGTAGGCTCGGCCGACGAGAGCGAAGCCAACAATGCCGCATGGGGCGCCCGCAAGGATTGGGACATCGCCATCCAGCGCTATAACATCCGCACCAACAGCGGAAGCTTCACCACCGCTGGCGCCAAAGGCGGCGTCTGCACGTTGGACGCCAAGACTTCGTTCGCCTCGCTGAAAGCCCTCCCCGAAGGCGCCACGTTCGCGGAAGACAAAGCCATCACCTCCGAAGGCATGGGCGGCACCACCACCACGGTCTGTTCCGAAGCTACCGTGATCCTGTTCAAGACCGACGACAGCGGTTCGCTGGTCATGCCGCCGGTCTATCTGCCCGCGCCGGTCTATATCTTCCGCACCGCCAGCGGCACCGACTACTACAAAGTGCGGTTCACCCAGTATCAAGACGAAAACAAAGTCGCGGGCAAGGTGCGGTTCGACGCGGCACAGTTATTCTGAGTAACGGCTAAGCACAACGCAGAAGAATGAGAATACCCAAGAAGACCACGATCATGGTCGTGGCATTACTGCTCTTGGTCGCCGCGGGGATATGGGTGGCGTGGTACAAGCTGGCGTCGCCTACCCGCATAGCGCTGGTCAACTTCCAGCCTTTTCAGACAGCCGGTATCATCAAGGCCAATGACGACAGCTTTGTCCGCTACGAGGAGGTGCCATTGGACCGTCTCGCCACGCTGAGCGACTACGACTTCGTGCTGGGCTTCGGCATGGGACTGCGCATCGACGCCGCGCAGCGCGCGCAGATCGAGCGGGCCACTTCGAAAGGCGTGCCTGTCTTCATGTATGCCGTCACCAACCCGCAGAACAACATCGGCAGTCTGGACAGCGTGCGGCAAGCCGCCGTCAAGACGTACCTGAACAATGGCAATAAAAAGAACTACCGCAACCTGGCCCGCTACGTGCGGCAGCACATTGACGGCAAACGCCTCTTCGTCACGCCTGCCGACACGGCCGTGACCATGGCTACCGACGTGCTCTACCACCTCGACGACGAGGTGTGGTTCGACAACGTGCCCGCTTACGAGCGATACCTCGCCGAGCACGGCTATGCGGTGAAAGGTGGTCCGAAGGTCGCCATCGTAGGCGGGCTGAACGACCCCTTTAGCGGCAACCGCGACAACATCGACAGCCTGATAGTGAGCTTCTGGAAAGCTGGCTTCAACGTCTATCCCGTCAGCTCGACGGCGAAGCGGTTGGACTATATCCGCGCCATCGATCCCGATGCCGTGCTCTACTTTCCGCACGGGCGTCTGGCCATGGGGCGGGGCGACGCGGCCGTGGAGTGGCTCAAGGCGCGCAATGTACCGTTGTTTGCCCCACTTAGCCTGTTGCGGACACAGCAAGCGTGGGAGGACGACCCGATGGGCCTGTTCGGGGGCTTCCTGTCGCAAAGCGTGGTGATGCCCGAATTGGACGGCGCCATCTATCCCTATGCGATCAACGCCCAAGAGCTGGACGATTCGGGAGTTTATCTGTTCAAGGCCATTCCCGGGAGGCTGGAGAAGTTCACGCGCGTCGTGGACAATTTCATCCGCCTCAAGCGGATGGCTAACGCCGACAAGCGGGTGGCCATCTACTTCTTCAAAGGGCCGGGGCAATCCACCCTCGCCGCCCAGGGACTGGAGACCGTACCGTCGCTCTACCATTTGCTCAAGCGCATGAAGGCCGAGGGCTACAAGGTCGACAACCTGCCAGCCGACGAAGCCGCGTTCGAGAAGCTGCTGATGTCGCAAGGCGAAGTGCTCAGCACGTATGCCGAAGGCGCTTTCGATAACTTCTTGAAGAACGGCGACCCGGCCTTGGTGGAGAAGTCGCGGTACGAATCGTGGGCGCGGCAAGCCATGCGTCCCGCCCGCTACGACGAGGTGGTGAGCACTTACGGCGAGGCGCCGGGCCGTTATATGAGCGTCGACAAGGACGGCAAGCGATACCTGGCCGTGGCACGTATCCAGCTGGGCAATATCGCCCTGTTGCCACAACCCATGGCCGCGTTGGGCAGCGACGGGTTCGCCATCGCGCATGGCGCCAAGATGCCTCCGCCGCACACCTATATCGGCGCTTACCTATGGTCGCGGTACGCGTTCGAGGCCGATGCCCTGCTGCACTTCGGCACGCACGGCAGCCTGGAGTTTACGCCCGCCAAGCAGGTGGCGCTGTCGGATAATGACTGGCCGGACATCCTCGTCGGGACCGTGCCGCACTTCTATTACTACACCATTGGCAACGTGGGCGAAAGCATGATGGCCAAGCGCCGCTCGTATGCCACTACGCTATCTTACCTCACCCCTCCCTTCATGGAGAGCGACACGCGCACGCAGTTCAAGGCATTGGACGAACGCGTCCGTGCCTACTACAAAGCCGACGAAGGCGAACGCGACAAGGCTTCGCTGGCCGTGAAGAAGATAGCCGTGCGGATGGGCATCCACCGCGAATTGCGTTTAGACAGCGTACTCACCGTCCCCTATTCGGAGGAGGAGATCGAACGCGTCGAAAACTTCGCCGAGGAGATCGCCACCGAGAAGATGAACGGCGCCTTCTACACCACCGGCGTGCCTTATCCTGCCGACAAAATATCATCAACGGTTTACGCCATGGCTACCGACCCGATAGCTTACGGCATGGCCGCGCTCGACCGCCTGAGAGGGAGCGTCGACGAACGTCAACTGGCCCGTAAGGCGTATTTCACCGAACACTACCTCGCACCGGCCAAAGCCATCGTGGCGCGCGTGCTCGGCGGACAGCAGCCTACCGAAGCGTGGATAGCGCAGGTATCGGGCATAGACAAGCTCGCCGACAAGGAATCCAAAGAGGCCAAGCGCGCCATCGCCGAGATCGAACGCGCCATCGGCAACGTGTCTCGTTACCAAACGGCCTTGCGCGAGAGTCCCGAACAGGAACTGAACGCCTTGCTCAACGCCCTGTCGGGGGGATATACGCCGCCTACGTCGGGTGGTGACGCCGTAGCCAACCCGGGCGCGGTGCCTACCGGCCGCAACCTCTATGCCGTGAACGCCGAAGCCACGCCGTCGGCGGTGGCCTGGGAGAAGGGCGTATCGCTGGCGCAAGCCACGCTGGAGCAATACCGTAAGCAGCACGGCGACTATCCGCGCAAAGTGAGCTATACGTTCTGGAGCAGCGAGTTCATCGAGACCGAAGGGGCTACCATCGCGCAAGCGCTCTATATGCTGGGCGTGGAACCGGTGCGCGACCCCTTCGGGCGCGTGTCGGACCTGAAGCTCATCGCGTCCGAGGCGTTGGGACGCCCGCGCGTCGACGTGGTGGTGCAGACTTCGGGGCAGTTCCGCGACTTGGCGGCCTCGCGCCTCGCCCTCATCTCGCGTGCGGTGAAGATGGCTGCGGCCTCCTCCGGCGAGAAGTACGACAATTACGTGAACAGCGGCGCCGTGGAGACCGAACGGCTGCTGGTGGAGCAGGGCGTGCCGCCCCGCGAGGCCCGCGAAGCCTCCGTGACGCGTGTCTTCGGCGGCATCAACGGCATGTACGGCACCGGCATACAAGCCATGACCACCGCCGGCGACAAGTGGGAGAACGAAAGCGAGATAGCCGACACCTACCTGCACAATATGGGAGCCGCCTATACCGACGACAAGTCGTGGGGCGACTTCCGCGAAGGGTTGCTACGCGCCGTGCTGCACAACACGGATGCCGTGGTGCAACCCCGTCAGAGCAATACGTGGGGGGCGCTTAGCTTAGATCATGTGTACGAGTTCATGGGCGGCATGAACCTTGCCGTGCGCGACGTCACCGGCAAAGATCCCGAAGCCTACTTTGCCGACTACCGCAACCGCAACCGCGTGAAGATGCAAGAGGTGAAAGAGGCCATCGGGGTGGAATCGCGTACCACGCTCTTCAACCCCGCTTATATCAAGGAGGTGATGAAGGGACACGCCGCGTCGGCTTCGCAAATCACGGAATTGGTGACCAACACCTACGGATGGAACGTCATGAAACCGGCTGCCATAGACAACGCGATGTGGGACAAGCTGTACGACGTGTACGTGCAGGACGAATATAAGCTGGGCACCGAAGCCTTCTTCCGCCGCGAAAGCCCGCAAGCCTTGCAAGAGATCACCGCCGTGATGCTCGAGACGGCACGCAAGGGGATGTGGAAAGCCTCCCCGGAGCGGCTCAGTCGCTTGGCGGACCTGCATACGCGGTTGGTCGAGGAGTTCGGCTCGTCGGGCGCGGGATTCTCGGGCGGCAATGCCAAGTTGCAGGATTTCATCGCCGGGAAGGTCGACGAGCGGGCGGCGCTGGCGTACCGCGAGCAGTTGGAGAAGATGCGGATCGCTCCGACGGCCGATCAACCGTCGCAAGGCATGGTGCTGCATAAGGAGGAGATCGCCAACACGCCGGAGAGCGAGACCAACCAGCTCGACGGCTTGCTCATCGCGGCCGTGGTACTGGTGGCGTTCGTCGTGCTGCTGGCGGTGCTGAAACGCAAACGCAAGAGGTAAGGCATGACGTACGTATCGCAAATACTCATTATGTTTGTCTGGATAAACAGCCTGCTGAAGCTGAGCTTCTGGAAGCTTTGGCAGGTTTGTTTATTCGCCGCGCTCTGCGCGGCTTTCGTGGTGATTACCTGCCCATGGGTTACCGGGCTTTCCAAGACTCAGCTGGCAGGCTGGCTCGCCACGCCTGCCGTGATGCGCGACGTGGCGGTGTGGATTACGCTCGAGACCACGCTGTGCGTCGCTTTCTGTTTCGCCGAGTTGCGAGCCGACGGCTTGCTGAAGCGCGCCACGTGGCGGATGGCGTTGGCGCGCGCCTATCCGGGGCTGTTGATATTCCCCGTGCTGCTCTATTCGCAGGCGCGGCTCATCTTCGCCATGCCGGGTACCGGTTTCGCTACCTTGTCGTACTCGCTGGCGGCGGTGGTGCTGGTGGGATTGCCGTTGCTCAGCAGGCTACCCGCGTGGATCGCGCCCGAGAAGGAGTTCCGGCTGGAACTCCATTTCCTGGTCAGCCTCTTCGTTTGCGGCATCGGCCTCATCGCCACGGCAAGTGGCAGCGTGACCTACCAGCCGGTGCATGAGCCGGTGAACATCCGCGCCATAGCCCTTTCGGCGGCGCTCTTCGCGGCGTTCTTCGTGGCAGGTGCCGCATGGAACAAGATAAAATGGAATATTAAAAAAGGTAACACATGGAAATAATCTCAAAATCCCTCTTTTGGGTGGCAAACAGTTTGCTTATCCCCGACATCGTGCTCTTGCTGCTACTCTTCGCACGGTCGTTGCTCCTTGCCGGCAGCTTCTACAACCAGCTGATGGTGAAGCGACGGAACGACAAGCTGTTCGGACGCCTCATCAAGGAGCTATCCCCCGCGGGCATGGATGCGCTGAAGGCGACGCTGCCCGAGAAAGACGATTCGCTCTTCACGAAGTATCTTCGCGACATGCTCTCCACCACGACCAGCGAGGCCTATTCGGACTTCCTGCTCTCGAACATGGAGAACGAGGCGGACAAGGACTTGTCGCTCTCCAAACTCTTGGCCAAGATGGGACCCGTGCTCGGACTCATAGGCACGCTCATCGCCATGAGTCCCGCGTTGGTGGGGCTGTCGTCGGGCGACATCTCGGGAATGGCCTACAACATGCAGGTGGTGTTCGCCACCACCGTGGTGGGACTGGTCATCAGTTCGGTGGGACTCATCACGCTCCAGTTCAAACAGCGTTGGTACGCCAAGGATATATACAACTTGGAGTACGTGGCGCGCCTTTTATCCGACAGTGGCCATGCGCGGGGTTAGGAGGCGCGGCCGATTCTTCAAGGAAGAAGACACCGACCCACTGAGCGTGGTAGTCAACTTGTTCGACGTGGCCATGGTATTCGCCGTGGCATTGATGGTCGCCATGGTGATGCATATCGGCATGTCCGAGGTCTTTACGCAGGAGGATTACACCATCGTGAAGAATCCCGGCAAGGACAACATGGAGATCATCACCAAAGAGGGCAACAAGATAGAGAAATATACCCCTTCGCAAGAACAGTCGGCCGGTAAGAAAGGCCGCAAGGTCGGCGTCGCCTACGAGCTGGAGAACGGGGAGATCATTTACGTGCCGGAATAGTTCAGTCGGCTGATCGCCTTCACATTGCTGACGCTACGCGTCGCGGGACTCCTTCCGGAAGAAGTTTAGCGATTCCGAAAGAACTGAGGCTGTATCATAAACCGGAGCGGCTTTCTTTTAGGCACGGATTACACAGTCTCTTCCAGAACACACCGCAGTGAAATCCGTGTAATCCGTTCCTAAATATTCTCTTTTTGATAGGACTTCTCACTTATGATACAGCCTCTGATCGAAAGGAATAAGGCTTCTCCCCGGATAGATAGAAGGGAAAGGGGGACACTGGGAATATCCTGTGTCGCCTCCTCGTCAACTTCAAATGCGATGTAGAGGGTGGCGACGTATCCTTGCGGGGTGTGCGTGAGGTAGCACATCGCAAGACATCCTTGCGGGAGGATATCCGTATCGCGCATATCCCGTGCGGCGTGCAGGGAACCATCGCGGCGGCGCGAACCCTTCACGCGGCGTGTGCGGGCTTTTCGCGGCGGTGAGAATCGTCCCTGTTCGCGGCATGGGCTTTTTGTGGCGGCGCGAAGTGTTCATGCCGCCGACACGAGGAGTTCGCGGCGACGATAAACGTCCCTGTCCGTGGCATGGGTGTTTCGCGGCGGCGCGAGGGTTCCGTGCCGCTGGCGTGAGGTTTTCGCTGAGGTGCGAAAGGCCGCCGATTCCAGTATCTCGCAAGTGAACGATTATTATATAAACGCACGTTGGGTTCCCGCATATGTGTGACGTTTTGGTAAGCCCAAGTTATCCCTCATGATTTGCGGCGAGGAGATAAGCTGCCCCTTCCGCCCATCGGCTATCGTCCGGTGAAGTATAAGCAATTGCTTGGGAAAAAACATATTCTCCCCAAATATTAGGCATCCTCATATTGATTTCGTACTTTTGTCCCCGACGGTGGCACGGTACGATGCGGCGCATTGTGAATCGGCGCCAACCCCATGCCTTTAAATCGTGATTCCTTTTAATAAATAGATTGTATTTTAAATCTTTACCTTTATGAAACAGAATGAATTCGAATTAAGTCTTAGGTTGGGATCTGAATGCTTTATGCGAGGAGCGTATAATGATGCGATTGGGTATTTTACCAAAGCGATAAGCATCAATCCGCAATCCGCACCGGTATATCTCTTCCGTGGCGATGCGTATCGCTGCAAAGGCGATCTTGACCAGGCCATCTCCGATTATGACGAAGCCATACACCTTGACAATCGATTTGCAAACGCATATTACAATCGCGGCATCGCGTATTTCGACAAAGGAGATCTTGACCAGGCTATCTCCGATTATGACGAGGCCATACGCCTTGACGATCGATTCGCAATAGCATATAACAATCGCGGCAACGCGTATTCCAAGAAAGGGAATCTTGACCATGCTATCTCCGATTATGACGAGGCCATACGCCTTGACGATCAATTGGCATACGCATATAACGGTCGCGGCAGCGCGTATTACGCCAAAAGAAATCTTGACCATGCTATCTCCGATTATGGCGAGGCCATACGCCTTGTCGATCGATCTGAAATAGCATATTTCAATCGCGGCAACGCGTATTCCGACAAAGGAGATTTAGACCAAGCTATCTCCGATTATGACGAGGCCATACGCCTTGACGATCGATTCGCACTGGCATATTACGGTCGCGGCAACGCGTATTCCAACAAAGGGGATTTTGACCAGGCTATCTCCGATTATGACGAGGCCATACGTCTTGACGATCGATTGGCACTGGCATATAACGATCGCGGCAACGCGTATTCCGACAAAGGATATCTTGACCAGGCTATCTCCGATTATGACGAGGCTATACGCCTTGACGATCGATTCGCAATAGCATATATCAATCGCGGTGCCGCGTATTACGACAAAGGAGATTTTGACCAGGCTATCTCCGATTTTGACAGGGCCATACACCTTAACGATCGATTCGCAATAGCATATTACAATCGCGGCAAAGCGTATTACGACAAAGGAGATCTTGACCAGGCTATATCCGATTATGACGAAGCCATACGCCTTGACGATCAATACGCAATAGCATATAGCAATCGCGGCAGCGCATATTCCGACAAAGGATATCTTGACCAGGCTATCTCCGATTATGACGAGGCCATACGCCTTGACGATCGAGATGCAATTGCATATCACGGTCGCGGCAACGCATATTGCGACAAAGAAGATCTTGACCAGGCTATCTCCGATTATGACGAGGCCATACGCCTTGACGATCGATTCGCAAGGGCATATAACGATCGCGGCATTGCGTATTCCTATAAAGGAGATCTTGACCAGGCTATCTCCGATTATGACGAGGCTATACGACTTGACGATCGATTAGCAATGGCATATCACAATCGCGGCAACGCGTATTCCTATAAAGAAGATCTTGACCGAGCGATAAGGGATGAGCTTACAGCCTTGTATCTAATAGTGACACAAAGGAATGATAAGCTAAAAGGCAAGATCGCGTATAGAGCCTCCTCTTTTTTATCCAAGCACGCTTTATATCCCCGAAACATCGTATACGTCTTTGAGCAGATCGATATGGAGATAAGTAATTACCTGACTTTCCTGTCCGATTTTGAATGTGTGAAAGATGGTGGCAACCTCTTGCTGTATTACCGCTTTATTCATTCTTTTGGGAATGATAGAGAGCGCTTATTGAACGAGGCGATATTGAGCTATTACTTAGGTGGAAACATAGAAACGTTCAGGATCTTCGACGAGCAATTAGACGATGACTCCGAAGCGTTATCGGCGCAAGCCTTATATTACTACGCTAAAGCGGCTGATGAGATAAGTTGGGATGCCGACAGCATCTGGAATAACTGCGTGGAACAATTAAGCGACCGTCGGGACAAGAGTGACGAGGACTATTACTATTTGGGGCGACTGTATCTGCTGCGTGAGGAGCGGAGCAAGGCATTGGATTGCTTCACGCGGTCTTTGCGATTCCCGTTTTCTGCCCTGATGATAAAGGCACTGAGCGAGGAGGATATAGATATGAATGCGATATGTGAGTTGCCTCGCCGAAAAGAGATAGACATAGAGAGAGGCGTAGAGCAATTCAACGACTATTTCCATTGTCGCGAATGTGAAGAAAAGGTGTCGCTTCCGGGTAAGCAAGTAGACAGTTTCTGGCAAGTATTCTATCTTTCGGATAAATCGCGGGCAGACATACAGAAGGAGATCGTCTCTCGGGAATCGAGGATTTTGTTGGATGAGGCGACCAGAATCTTTGAGAAATCCGTGAAGCCGGAAGATGCGAGAAGGATGGCCGAGAAATTATTAGACGAAATAAAGCATTATGCGGCAGTGCGTGATGCCCAGTCTATGCCAACAGATAAAGATGAACGGATAAAGCATCTCCGCAAGATTATACGGGAATACAAGAAAGAGGCTCTCTGCCTTCCGCTCTACGCCTATTCCATGGAGTATATTTCGGCGGAAGACGCGGTGAAGCTTTTGGTGTATGCGTGGCATTGCGAGGGCGTTGAGAAGCTAAACGAGAGAACCAGAATGTTAATCGAGATAACCGGAACGTTAACCGGGCAGGCGCTCATCCCTTGGAGTGACAATTACTGGATAGTAGCCCTTTTTATTAATATTGTGAATCAACTCTTGAAGAAATATTTAGGAGAGTCGTCCCCAGCCCATATTCTGGACGAAGATGATAGTTATGAGGCTTTTGAAAAGAATTGTGGAGATGTGATAGGCCACCTTTTCGAAAGCCGCATGTTCGCCCGTTTTTGGGAGTCGATGACCCATCGGCCTTTTGAGTGAATCTCTCAAGTCAGAAGCCCGCATTCAAAGGCTTCACCATGCCCATAGAGAAGCTCGCGTCCCGCAGGCGTATTTGAGGAGTGCGTGCGGGAAGGGTTGGTGGATAGCCGTGGGCTTCATATATAGGAACGCTTGTTAGGAGATACGCTGTGTCCATTAGCTAAATACAGACTTTTGCGCATGAGCGGTTATCAGGGATTTGCTTTGGATTTCTTCTCTTTCCAGTGATCCGTCAGGGATTCTCCTACTTTTATATCTTGCTTGATATTAACAGATTAGAAACGGCGGCAGGCTATTCTCCCACGATTCCGCCCACGATTTTTCGCCTTGTTTCGCGACCCTTTGCACGTCTGCACGGGTTGTGTCCGAAAGGATACGGCGCAAAGGTAGGTATCTATTCCTGAAGGTCAAAGACTTTCCTTTAAAATTATCCATTTGCCGCCTCTGCTTTTCCCTTCATGTGCAATTAGACCATCTTTCCTCATATTTTGTAATTGGTACTTTACACCATCAATAGTAATGTTTAGAGCCTCCGCCAGCTCAACTCTTGTAATGAATGGATTATTGCGGATATATTCTAAAATCTTGTTTTGGGTAGTTGATTGGGTAGTACTACCCATTCTTTGGGCAGTATCTCCGTCTATTGGGGTAGTGATTGGGGTAGTTGCATCTCCTATTGGGGTAGTTGCATCTCCTATTGGGGTAGTGATTGGCGTGGTAGCATCTCCTATTGGGGTAGTCTCCACCTCTTCACTTCCAAAACCGGTTTCGAAATACTTAGTTGATATATGCTCAATCACTTTGAATGCCGTGATAAGCGAAAAGTCAAACTCAGCTTCACCGTTGCCGTTCTCTTTCAGCTCGCGCTGCACACGACTGATGCCCCGACTAAAGCGATTCACGTAACCCAGCACCTTCATGGCATCAGCAATGAATGGATTGCGATAATCGCTGACATTGGGAAAATTATCAGGGGATACCTTACCATACAGGTTACCGGCATTGAGTATCTCAATGCGGTCGTCATATTCGTAAAACTGCACGGGGGCATTGGATTCGTAGTCGCGGTGCATAAGCGAGTTCATCAATAGCTCGCGTGTTGCCCAGTACGGATATTTGGAAACGGTCTCTTCCCGAAGCACACTAACGGGAATCGGACGTTTCACGGCAATGGCAGTTTCAATGAAATTATCCATCTTTACCAGTGTCTTACAAAGGCAGCCTGCAAACTTGAACTCGTTGATGATGTCTCCAGCCCTATCCAGTCCCCGAAAACGAACATATTGCACATAAGCTCCGGGCAGGTAGCGTTCTGGATTCTTTCCGAACAGGATGATTGCACCGAAAGTCGGGCAATGGTAGTTCAAGTCATAGAAGCCAAGCGAGGCAAGTTGCTCTTCTATGGGACGAGTATCCTCTTTAAGAATATCTTCGTCTATGGCTTGCGGTAAATACTCCTTCTTAATCAATGCGATGTCCAAATCCTCAAGTGTTGTTCTTGTGCAAGGCATGGCATCCAACGTATGTATGTTCGACAGCCGCCGTTCGGTCAGTATCTTTTCCTCTGCCGGACTGGCAAAATTTTTGCGCGGACCAACCCGCACCCAAACACGACCCCGATAACGAACCGGCGGAATGTCCGACGGCTGAACCTCGACTACAAGAACATCCCCTTTCTTACCGAAGCTGAACTTCGTCACGTTCATGACAGGTTGCGGCAAAATATTGCCATCCGTTCGAATGTTGGTCATCTTGAGCAGCAGTGTATCGTCAACCTTCATGCCCGACAATTCGCCGTTGTCCTGCGCGCCCAAAATCAGATAGCCGTTCTTGTGGCTATTAGGCAAGTCGTTCGAGAAGGCACAGATAGCTTGGCAGAACTTATCCGTGTCTGTCTTCGATATCGTTCGCTCAACATGGAAACTTTCCGTGTCTGCGAGAAATTGTTGAAGTTCGTCTTTCGTTATCATCCGTTCTAAGTATTGTGCAAAATTACTTTTTCTTGGTGGCTATAACCGCCGGTGCGCTTGGAACCGACATATTCTATCAACCCTTGTCCTTTTAGAACTTTGAGATAACGTTCTATCGTAGCATCGCTTTTATCTGCAAATTGCCGTATATCAGGATGCTTGGACATAGGGTGAGACTGTATATAAGATAGTATCTGCTCCAAGTCTTGGTTTATTCCCTCATCGTGAGGCGATAAACTATTACCTATTTGATTTACAGTATCTTTTATTCCATCATTCACCTCATTTATCGCCTCACTCTCTACATCTTTCGGGCGCAAAATAGTTACCACGAATTCTTCCTTCGTATAGTTATTATCAAAAGTAATGTGGTCGTAGCTCTTCATTGCCCGAATGATGCCGCTGCCAATGCCGGTATATGGCAACAGATATTTGGCGTTGTCAAACAGCAATTGATTACGGGGCTTAGAAACGCCTTGTTTGATAGCTTCCGTTGTAATGGTACAGGCGGCTATTTGCCTTTTCAGGATGCTATGTTGAAATAAGGGCATCTGCTATATAATTGTTTCTCTGATGATTAATCCGATTATCAAACGCAAAAATACACTTTAATATCTGAATAGCCGTTAGTCTTCACCATTTTTTGCGGAACTTTTTTATCGCCTCATTTAAATGGTGGACTTGCCGGAAACGAGAATCCCTGATAACGTTTCGTTATCAGGGATTCTCGTTTCCGATTTCTTTCTCTTCGTGGAGTGATCCGCTTGGGGTCGGAACTTTATCTCAAATCGTTCTGATAATCAAATGATAAGGAATGATCCTTCTGTCAATGTCCACCGATTTGGAAGCAGGCTTCTTTTTGCCGCACTCTGCGATGCATTACTTCAAATCGTTGTCGGGGCAAAAGTAATCAGGAATGGCGGAACAACCAAGCAAAAAGGAAGAATACTTTTGTTTTGTGTGAGAAGATACTGATTAATCCGTATCTTTGCGCAGTATTTAAAACAACATGAAGAAGTACTTGGAAGAATTTCATAAACTGAAAGTCTTTGGTAAGCAGGAAGCCACCGACATTACCAAGGATGCGAATACGGCGAAAGACCTCTTGCGGCGTTACAAGCAGGAAGGTTTTCTCTCGCAGGTACGGCGCAACCTCTATGTAGCAACTGACTTGGTTACCAAAAGCAGTATTGCCACCCCGTTCGAGATAGGGAGTCAAGTCACGCCGTCCGCTAACATTGCCTATCACTCCGCGCTGGAGTACCACGGACTGTCGAACCAGCAATTCTATGAAGTCTACGTCTCTTCTAAGGAACGCTTCAATGATTTCGATTACGAAGGTCTTCATTACCGATGCTGTGAATCGCGTCTGTCAGCAGGCATTCTAAATCCGACCGGCACTTCCTTGATTAAGGTTACCGATTTGGAACGCACAGTCGTAGACTGTTTGGACTATATCGACCGTGCCGGTGGGGTAGAAGAGCTTGTTGCCTGTCTTACCCTCATCACCTATTTAAAAGAGGACAAACTTCTAGAATATCTGGCAGGGTATGGCAAACAGGTGCTTTACCAAAAGACAGGCTTCATCCTATCCTATTTTCAAACCGAAATGCAATTAAGTGATGTCTTCTTTTCTATCTGCAAGGATAAAACAGGGAAGAGCACACGTTACCTGACCGATGCGGCGGAATCCACCACCTTCTTCAAGGAATGGAACCTCTATGCACCTGCGGACATCTTATCATCCATAAAACAAGGAACTACTGACTATGCCGAACTTTACTAAACGATACTTGGATACGCTTGCCGCAGAGACAGGCTTCATCCGTGACAATTTGGAGAAAGTACTTCGTCTGTGCGAAGTACTGCATTATATCGAGGTGCCGGGAATATCCTGTGTTTGGCCAGAACCGTCTTCGGGAAAGTCTCACGTTTTGCAAGTGGCTGGATAGGGGGGGAGGGAAATGGGGATTAGTTACGCCCGAGCTAAGAGTTGAATGAATTTTTTGCGCACATATCCCACGAATCACGGCCGTGATTTTAACAAAGACGGCCGTGAACGGGGCGAGTGACGGCGGTGAATAATTAGGCTGGGTATTTTTCCGCGTCTACCTTGAATCGCTTATCCCTTCTTTCAAGGGCGGCACTGGCTGCGGCAACACGTGCTTCATGCTTAGAGGTAGATTTGTGTTTCTGGTCAAACACAGCATATTCCCGGTGCCTCGTAAAAGCTGCTGAAAGCCGCCTTAAATGGTGGACTTGATAAAAATAAAAATCCCTGATAACGTTTCGTTATCAGGGATTTGCTTTGAATTTCTTCGTCTTTCAGTGATCCGCCTGGGGTTCGAACCCAGGACCCCAACATTAAAAGTGTTGTGCTCTACCTGCTGAGCTAGCGAATCTGCCTGTGGCGATCGGCATCTTGCCCGATTGCGGCTGCAAAGGTAGTCACTTTACTCGGAATCGCAAGCGTTTAGTGGTAAAAACTTTCTGCCTGGTGCGACTATTCCTCTTTGGGCTGCTGATTTTCAGGCGGTTCGTCCTCGTCGTGCCTGATGCTTTCCTTGTGGATGATGAAGCGCTGGTAGTAAGAAAGCGTGAGCGTGGTGAGGGGAAGGGCGATAATCATGCCCAGCATGCCCATGAGCGAACCCCAGATGGAGAGCGACAGGAGGATGATGGCGGGATTGAGGCCGGTGATCTTGCCCATGATCTTGGGAACGAGCAGCGTGTCTTGTATGACCTGCACGACGCAGAACACGGCCAGCGCCCCGGCGATGACCAGCCAGAAGTTCTGTCCCGTGTCGGCCGACTTGAGGATGGCCAGCAGGACGGTAGGTAGCAGGCCAATGACTTGCAGGTAGGGCACCATGTTGAGCGCACCGATAAACAGCCCCAGGGCAATGGCCATGGGGAAGTCGATGATGAGGAAACCGATGCTGAACAGGATACCCACGCATAGCGCCACCAAGGCTTGCCCGCGGAAGTAACGGTTCATGCCTTCCTGCACGTCGCGCACCAGATTGGAGGCGAAGCGGTGGTACTTGCCGGGCAGCAAGTGGAGCCATCCTTCGGCGATGTCTTCGTAGTCCATCAGGATGAAGATGACGTAGAGCACGATGATGAAGAAGGTGAAGACACTAAAGAGGATGTTGATGGATTCGGTGATCAGGGTCCACATCCGGGGCAAGGTATCCCTGAGGGCCGCGAGGATGTTCTCTTCGCTAAGGAGGCGGTTGAGCGCCTCGAGGTCGATGTTGTCGCGGATAAACTCGGAGAGCTGCCGGGGCACGTTCCCCTCCGAGTCGTTGCTGAGGTAGGTGGCGAGCAGGTCGTTCATACGTCCGATCTCGGACACGATGGGAGGAACGAGAAAATAGAACAGCGCCGTGCCCAGGCCGAGCAGCAACAGCAGCACGCAAAAGATGGAAAGCACGCGGTTGCGCAATCGCAGCCGGTACTGGAAGAACTTGATGAGCGGATAGACCATATAGGCAATGAGCCAAGCCACGAAAAACGGCAGCAACACGCCGCTCAGACGCTTCACCAACATCAGTATGCCCACCGCCAGCACCAGGCCCACGGAGTAGCGTATAAAGCGGTCGAACGTTATCTTCTTCTGTTGTTCCATAATCACTAATCACTAATCACTAAACCACTCCTCTTCACGTCTTCCTCCCTGGCTCGCTGGTAGCACTTGCGGCAGAGCGGTTCGTATTCGTCGGTCTCGCCCAGCAGCACTTGCTTCTCGCTCTTCACGGTGCGGTGCGAGAAGGTGGCCAGCTCGCCGCAGTGTACGCAGATGGCACGTACCTTCGACACTTCGTCGGCGATGGCGCACAGGCCGGGCATGGGGCCGAAGGGATTGCCCTTGAAGTCCATGTCGAGGCCGGCCACGATGACGCGCACGCCGTCCTCGGCCAAACGTCGGCACACGTCGATCAGCCCGATGTCGAAGAACTGCGCCTCGTCGATGCCCACCACGTCGATCTCCGAGGTGAACAGCAGGATGCTGCCCGACGCGTCCACGGGAGTGGAGGCGATGGAATGGCTGTCGTGCGACACCACGTCGGCCTCGGAGTAGCGCGTGTCTATGGCGGGCTTGAATATCTCGACGCGTTGGCGGGCGAACTTCGCCCTGCGCAGGCGGCGGATCAGCTCCTCGGTCTTGCCCGAGAACATCGATCCGCATATCACTTCGATGCGACCCATCCGATGGGTCTCTTGCAGGTTGGCTTCTGAGAATAGTACCATTCTTTATTCTGTAATATGTAGGGGTGCAGCTATGCTAATGCGCTGACAAAGGTAGCCAAACGGATGTACAAGAACGTTAAATTCCGCGATTATTTCACGTATTGCCCGATTTTATTCCTACTTTCGCACCGTATTTCAACCTATCGACATAACAAATAAAGATACGGATATGGCTAAATTGTACGTAGTGCCTACGCCAGTGGGAAACTTGGAGGACATGACTTATCGGGCCGTCAAGGTGCTGAAAGAGGCCGACTTGGTCTTGGCGGAGGATACGCGTACGTCGGGCATCCTGCTCAAACACTTCGATATCAAGAACGCCATGCAGTCGCACCACAAATTCAACGAACATAAGACGGTGGAAAGTGTTGTAACAAGGATACTCGCCGGCCAGACGGTGGCGCTCGTCTCCGACGCCGGCACGCCCGCCATCTCCGACCCCGGCTTCCTGCTGGTGCGCGAATGCGTGCGGCATGGCGTGCAAGTGGAATGCCTGCCCGGAGCCACGGCCTTCGTGCCGGCATTGGTCGATTCGGGCTTGCCCAACGACAGGTTCTGCTTCGAAGGCTTCCTGCCGCAAAAGAAAGGACGGCAGACAAGGCTGAAGGAGCTGGCCGACGAGCGACGCACCATGGTGTTCTACGAATCGCCCTACCGGCTGCTCAAGACGCTCACAAACCTGGCCGAGGCCTGCGGAGGCGAGAGGCGGTGCAGCGTGTCGAGGGAGATTTCCAAGCTGCACGAAGAGACCGTACGCGGCACGCTCGACGAACTGGTTGCCCACTTCACCGCTACCGAGCCGAGGGGCGAGATCGTGATCGTGCTGGAAGGAAACATTAATTCTTAATTAAAAAAGAACTTAGTATAAACCATAATAAATGAAGGTATGAAAAAGTTAGTAGTTTTGTGTATAGGCGCGGCGATGCTGGCATCGTGCGACTTCACGGGAGGAAGTAAGGTAAAGGCCGAACGAGATTCGCTCCTGACCGAGCTGAACCAACGCAACGCCGAGTTGGACGACATGATGGGAACCATCAACGAGGTGCAGGACGGATTCCGCAAGATCAACGCCGCCGAGAACCGCGTGGACCTGAACCGGGGCACTATCACCGAGAACTCCCTATCGGCCAAAGCCCAGATCGCGTCGGACATTGAGTTTATCACCAAGCAGATGGAGGAGAACAAGGCGCAGATCGCCAAGCTGCAATCGCAACTTAAGAGCAGCAAGAACAACTCCGCACAGCTGAAGAAGGCCATCGAGGGACTCAACGCCGAGCTGAACGCCAAGCAGCAACGTATCGAGGAGTTGCAGACGGAGCTGGCGACGAAGAACATCCGCATCCAGGAACTCGACGCCGCGGTGACCACCCTATCGGCCACGCGCGACTCGCTGACGGCCGAGAACGTGACCAAGGAAGCTACCGTGATGGAGCAGGACAAGAGCCTGAACACTGCCTGGTTCGTATTTGGCACCAAGTCGGAACTGAAGGAGCAGAAGATCCTGAAGAGTGGCGACGTGCTGCGGAGCGCCGACTTCAACAAGGATTACTTTACGCAGATCGACATCCGCACCACCAAGGAGATCAAGCTCTACTCCAAGGGCGCCAGCGTGCTCACCACACACCCCGTCGGCTCCTACGAGCTGAAGAAGGACGACAAGGGGATGCTCTCGCTCGAGATCTCCGACCCCACCAACTTCTGGAGCGTATCGAAGTACTTGGTGATCCAGGTGAAGTGATTGGTGGCCAGTGAAAATACGTAACCTTTTCTTCGACCTCGACGACACCGTCTGGGCTTTCTCGTTGAATGCCCGCGACAGCATGGAGGAGGTGTACAGGGAATGCTCGTACGATCGGTTCTTCCGCTCGTTCGAGCATTTCTATACGCTCTATTCGGCGCGGAACGTCGAGCTGTGGAGGGAGTACGGCGAGGGGCGGATCACGAAGGATGAGCTGAACCGCGAACGCTTCTTCTACCCCTTGCGACAAGTGGGGATGGACGACGAGGTGCTGTCGCGGCGCTTCGCCGAGCGCTTCTTCGCCCTCGTACCCACCAAGACCAAACTGATGCCTCACGCCAGGGAGGCGCTGGAATACCTGGCTCCGCGCTACAACCTCTACATCCTTTCCAATGGATTCCGCGAATTGCAGGCACACAAGATGCGCTCGGCGGGCGTGGACGGCTACTTCCGCAAAATCATCCTCTCCGAGGACATTGGCGTGCTGAAGCCGCATGCCGAGATCTTCCACTTTGCCCTCTCGGCCACGCAATCCCAAATCGGCGAATCGTTGATGATAGGCGACAGCTGGGAGAACGACATCGTCGGCGCGCGAGGGGTAGGCATGAGGCAGGCGTTTTACGACCCGAACGGACGTGCCGACCTTCCTTTCCAACCCACCTACCACATCCACTCGCTACTGGAACTGACAGAGCTGCCGTGAAAAGCGAAAAGGAGAGGGGAGCCTCGCGGCGGCCCTCTCCAACAAACTTAAAACAACCAACAAAAGAAATAGATAATCCCCCGCGCCCGCGGAGGCGCGGACGGATTATGCTATCTCACAAATAATAGTTCTCTGTATTTGGGAAGCGTCCACATCTGGTTGTCGACAATCAGTTCGAGCTTGTCGATGTGGTAGCGTATCTCTTCCAATGCCGGCGCAATGTTATCGTGGTAGGCGATGGCCTTCTCGCGCTCGCACTCAATCTTGTTGGCCACCTTGCGGGCTTCGATCATGGCATCGACGTGCTCCTTGATGAAGGCGGTGTGGTCGGCGATCTCCTCGATCAGCTCCAGGTTCTTGGCCGACAGCTTGGCGGCTTTCTCCTTGCTGAAGAGCGACTGCATCTTGTAGACATTGTCGACCAGGTCGGTCTGGTACTGCGTGGCCACGGGTACGATGTGGTTCATGGCCAGGTCGCCCAACACGCGGGCCTCGATCTGTATCTTCTTGGTGTACATGTCCCACTTCACTTCGTTGCGAGCCTCGAGTTCTTTGGCGGATAGCACGCCGGTGGCCTCGAACATGGCTATGGTCTCGGGCTTGAGGTAATTGTCGAAGATGACGGGCACGCTCGTCTCGCAGTCGAGGCCGAGGCGCTCGGCTTCCGCCTTCCATTCGTCGCTGTATCCGTTGCCGTCGAAGTGGATGGGCTTGCACTCCTTGATGTATCCGCGGATGACCTCGAGGATGGCCGAGATCTTAGGCTCGCCTTTCTCTATCAGGGCGTCGACGTCGGCCTTGAACTTCGTCAGCTGGTTGGCCAGGGCGGCGTTGAGGGCGATCATGGCCGAGGCGCAGTTGGCCTCAGAGCCTACGGCGCGGAACTCGAAGCGGTTACCGGTGAAAGCGAAGGGTGAGGTGCGGTTGCGGTCGGTGTTGTCGATGAGCAGCTCGGGAATCTGCGGGATGTCGAGCTTCATGCCTTGCTTGCCGCTGAGGGTGATCAGCTCGTCCTTGGTGCTGTTCTCGATATGCTCGAGCACCTGCGAGAGCTGCTTGCCGAGGAAGGAGGAGATGATGGCGGGCGGCGCCTCGTTGGCTCCCAGCCGGTGGGCGTTGGTGGCGCTGGAGATGGAGGCTTTCAGCAGTCCGTTGTGGTGGTACACGGCCATGAGGGTGTTGACCACGAAGGTGACGAAGCGCAGGTTCTCCTCTGGCGTCTTGCCAGGTCCCATGAGCATGATGCCGTTGTCGGTGCCGAGCGACCAGTTGTTGTGTTTGCCCGAGCCGTTGATGCCCTTGAAGGGTTTCTCGTGCAGCAATATGCGGAAGCCGTGGCGGCGGCTCACCTTACGCATGAGCGACATGATGAGGAGGTTGTGGTCGTTGGCCAGGTTGCATTCCTCAAAGATGGGCGCCAGCTCGAACTGGTTGGGCGCTACCTCGTTGTGGCGGGTCTTCACGGGGATGCCGAGCTTGAGCGCCTCGATTTCGAGATCCTTCATGAAGGAGGCTACGCGGGTGGGGATGGCTCCGAAGTAATGGTCCTCGAGCTGTTGGTTCTTGGCGCTGTCGTGTCCCATCAGCGTGCGGCCGGTGAGCAGCAGGTCGGGGCGTGCGGCGTACAGTCCTTCGTCCACGAGGAAGTACTCTTGCTCCCAGCCTAAGTAGGCCACTACCTTCTTCACCTCGGGGTTGAAGTAATGGCAAACGGCGGTGGCGGCCTTGTCGACGGCGCGGAGCGCCTTCAGCAGCGGTGCCTTGTAGTCGAGCGCCTCGCCGGTGTAGGCGATGAAGACGGTGGGGATGCAAAGGGTGTCGTCGACGATGAACGCTGGCGACGAGGGATCCCACGCGCTATATCCGCGTGCCTCGAACGTGTTGCGTATGCCGCCGCTGGGGAACGACGACGCGTCGGGTTCCTGTTGCACCAGCAGCTTGCCGCTGAACTCTTCCATCACGCCACCCTTGCCATCGTGCTCGATGAAGGCGTCGTGCTTCTCGGCCGTGCCCTCGGTGAGGGGGGCGAACCAGTGGGTGTAGTGGGTGGCGCCCATTTCGGCGGCCCACTTCTTCATGCCGCAGGCCACGGCATCGGCGATGCTACGGTCCAGCGGGGCGCCGTTGTCGATGGCGTCGACCAGCGTGTTGTACACTTTGCTTGGCAGGTACTTGAACATCTTCTCCTTGTTGAAGACGTACATGCCGAAGTACTCCGAGGGGCGTTCGGTGGGTGTGGTGACTTCCACTGCTTTCTTCTTGAAAGCCGTCTCTACTACTCTGAATCTTAGTTTTGACATAATGCTGATTAATTGATTGTTGTTAATAAGTTATTTCCTTTATAATGTGGACAAGGGGACAAGGGCGACAAGTTAACAAGGGAATGTCCCCCTCGTCTTTCTTGCGATTCCTTGTTAACTTGTCTCCTTGTCATCTTTATATCCTTGTCTTCTTGTCAACTCGTCTCCTTGTCGACTTCTTTCCTTCTTTTAGTTATACGATGATTCTCCGTGTTCGTAGATGTCGAGACCTTCTTCCTCGATACGTGCCGGTACGCGAAGTCCATGTATCATGTCGATGGCCTTGAAGATGACGAATCCCGCGCCGGCGGCCCAAAGGCCGACCACTACGGCGCCGAACGTCTGCGCCCCGAGGAATCCGAATCCGTGGCCGTAGAACACGCCCTCGGATATGGAAAACAGTCCCGTAAGCACGGTGCCCAGCAGTCCGCACACGCCGTGTACGGAGGAGGCGCCCACGGGGTCGTCGATCTTCAGCACGCGGTCGATGAAGTCGACGGCGAAGATCATCACCGCGCCGCAGATGGCGCCTATGGCCACGGCACCCGTTGGCGACACGGCGTCGCATCCGGCGGTGATACCTACCAAGCCGGCCAGCACGCCGTTGAGCGTAAGCGACAGGGAGGGCTTGCCATACTTGAGCCAGCTCACGAGCACGGCGAAGAATCCGCCGGCGCAGGCTGCCAGGTTGGTGGTGAGGAACACGTGCGAGATGGCGTTGGCGTCGGCTTCGGTGGCGGCCGCCAGCTGCGAGCCGGGGTTGAAGCCGAACCAGCCGAACCAGAGGATGAACACGCCGAGGGCGGCGAGCGTGAGGTTGTGGCCGGGGATGGCTTTCGACTTGCCGTCCTTGCCGTACTTGCCGATGCGGGGACCCAGGATGGCGGCGCCTACCAGGGCGACCCATCCGCCCACGGAGTGGACGATGGTGGAACCTGCGAAGTCGTGGAACGTGGTGCCGAAGAGATCCATCATGAACGAACCTTCCTCACCGTTCATCAGCCAGCCGCCGCCCCAGGTCCAGTGTCCGGAGATGGGATAGATGACCACGCTGATGAAGATGGTATAGACGATGTACATCGAGAACTTGGTGCGTTCGGCCATGGCACCCGACACGATGGTGGCCGCCGTGGCGCAGAACACCGTCTGGAACACCAGGAACCCCTCGATGGGGAGGTCGCTCTCCATGAAGGAGAGGTCGAAGAAGTGGGGCATGCCGACGAATCCGCCCGCGCCAAACATCAGGCCGAAGCCGATGAACCAGTAGAGCAGCGAGCCGAGGGTGAAGTCCATGAAGTTCTTCATCAGGATGTTGGCCGTGTTCTTCACCCGGGTGAATCCGGCTTCGACCAGCGCGAAACCCGGTTGCATGAAGAATACCAGCATGGCGGCGAGCAGCATCCACACGGTGTTCAGTCCCATGGCCAGCTCGCCGACAGTGTCGGGAGCGTCCTCGGCCGAAGCCTCGACGGCAATGACGGTATCTTGTGCCAGCATTTCGTTGCTCACGAAGGTGAGCAGGAGCAAGGCGATGGCTATCCACAGCCCTATGCGGCCTCTTTTCTTGTATATTGTTTCCATAAAACTAATCCTATTTTAGTGCATAGAGTATTTTTTTTGATTTCACTCGAAAGTCTCTCGTTGTGGCGACACGTTGGGGCGTTCATTGTTCCTTCTCGGCGTTGTAGAGGGCGATGTCGCCTCTCTCGGCCGTACGGATACGTATGGCGTCCTCGATGGGTATGACGAAGATGCGTCCATCGCCAATCTCACCCGTCTGTGCCGACTTGAGGATGGCCTGTACCGTCTTCTCCGCGTTCTTGTCGCGCACCACGATGGAGATGAGGATGCGCTCGATGGAGCTGGTGTCGTACACCACGCCTCGGTAGATTCGTCCTTGCCTGGACTTGCCAATGCCTCTTACCTCGTAATAAGAGAACCATTCGATGTCCGCCTCGAGCAACGCGTCCTTGACGTCCTCGAACTTTGTCTTGCGGATGATAGCTTCAATCTTTTTCATATTCACTCAGGGTGTTAGTGTGATTTAAAAGCTGATTCCTGCCACGAAGTAGGCGCCTTGCGTCCTCGGATTCATGGTGACCTGCGCAAATAACGGCAGGGCGAAGGAATCGGTTATCTGAATACTCTTCGCGGCCTTCAGGCTGATGTTCGATACGCTGAACCCGCTGGTGTACCCGTTGTAGAAGGTGGTCTCCCAGGGCACGATGCCCACGTCGGCTGTCCACTCCAATCCTCCCAGCTTGAACGGGGCGCTAAGCACCACGTACGAGGAGTAGGCTCTCTTCCCGCTGGCTTTCACTCCGTCGGCGCCGGCGAAGTTGGTGTACCAGTTGATGGCCAGCGGCCCGAAGTCGTATCCCACTTGCGCCTCGAACACGTGCGCCGTGTTGCGCGCTCCGTAGTGGAAGTACTGCATGGTGTTGAACCAATAGTCCGTCACCGATACGCTGAATCCGCCCGTGGAGTAACCCAACGTGAAGTCGAGTTCCTTGGTGTCGGTGGATTCGATCCCTACCGAACCCCACGCGCCCAGCGAAAATCCCTTGTAAGCGATTCCTACCGCGGGCTGGATGCTTACTCCGCCCAGGTCCTGGCCTCGCCAGATATAACCGCTTACCAAATCGGCTCCTACGGAAGCCTCTACTTTCTCTTGTGCCATCATGGACGATGGCGTGAACACAGTCAGTAACGCTACGGCGATTACCCCCATTCGATAAAAAAACGTTGTCTTCATCTGCTTTTACTTTTTTAAGTTAGAAAAATGTGGATGTACGGTCCAACTGTCTATTTATATAGTAGCGCGCTTAACTATCGTCTCTAAAACTTTCTCGGGGTTTCTCTCCCACGTTTTTCTCACGTTTCTTCCCTCTCCCTTTCTTCTCTTTTTCTCCTTCCTTTCTCTCTCGGTGAGGAGTGTGGCGGGCGACGGGCTTCGTTTTTTTCGGGGGTATAGGGCACCGTCTCCCCGCCTATCTCTGTCGGCCTGTTACAGCCAGTTCTTTATCCTTCGCATGGCTTCGACGCAGTCGTCGCGGTCGCCAAAGGCGGTGAGCCTGATGTATCCCTCGCCGCTGGGACCGAATCCCACGCCCGGCGTGCCCACCACGTTGGCCTCGTAGAGCATCTGCTCGAAGAATCGCCAGGAGCCGGTGCCGTTCGGGGTCTTTACCCACAGGTAGGGAGCGTTCACTCCGCCGTACACCTTCAGTCCGGTGGCCTCGAGGCCTTCCTTCATGATCTTGGCGTTCGTCATGTAGTAGCTTATCGTCTCTTTCACCTGCTCCTTGCCCTCGGCGCTGTAGATGGCCTCGGCCGCCCGTTGGGTGATGTAGGAGGTGCCGTTGAACTTCGTGCATTGCCGGCGGTTCCACAGTTTATTGAGCTGCACCCGCTCTCCTTTCAGGGTGGTGGCCGTCAGTTCCTTCGGTACCACGGTGTATCCGCATCGTACCCCGGTGAATCCGGCCGTCTTGGAGAAGCTGCGGAACTCGATGGCGCACTTCTTGGCTCCTTTTATCTCGTAGATGGAGTGGGGGACCTCCTTCTCTTGTATGTATGCCTCGTAGGCGGCGTCGTACAGGATGAGCGTGTCGTTCTCCAGCGCGTAGTCTACCCACTTCTTCAGCTCCGCCTTGGAGAGCGTGGTTCCTGTGGGATTGTTGGGGTAGCAGAGGTAGACGATGTCGACGCGCTTTTGCGGTATGGCTGGCGTGAAGTCGTTCTCGCTCGTGCAGGGCAGGTAGGTGATGTTGCTCCATCGTCCCGTCCCGGCGTCCAACGTCCCGGCTCTACCGCCCATCACGTTGCTGTCGATGTAGACGGGGTAGACGGGGTCGGTCATTCCCACGCTGTTGTCCTGTCCCAGTATGTCGCCTATGTTTCCTGTGTCGCTCTTCGCCCCGTCGCTGACGAACACTTCCGAGGTGGAGAAGTAGATGCCCCGGGGCGCGTAGTCGTTCTTGATGATGGCCTCGATGAGGAAGTCGTATCCCTGCTCGGGGCCGTATCCGCGGAATGTCTCTTTGCGGGTCATCTCTTCCACGGCCTTGTGCATGGCCTCGATGGAGGCTTTCGGCAGGGGTTGTGTCACGTCACCTATGCCGAGGCGTATGATGTCCTGTTTCGGGTGGGTGACCTTAAATGTGTTGACCTTCTTCGCGATGTCCGAGAAGAGGTAGCTTCCCGGCAGCTCTAAAAAATGTTCGTTTACTAATGCCATATTGTTTTTTGTTCTAAGTTTGCTGACTATTCTATTTCATTATGTCTGACTACTCTTCGATCACTCCGTCGAACACTTTGGTGGCCGGTCCCGTCATCAGTACGTGGTCCGTGGCTTCATCCCATTCGATGCTGACGGTTCCTCCATCCATGATGATGTCGCTCTTCCGTCCGGCCAGCCCGTTCAGCGAGGCGGCTACCGCTGTGGCGCAGGCTCCCGTGCCGCAGGCTTGCGTGATGCCCGATCCTCGTTCCCATACCCTCATCCTGATGGTGTCCTTGCCTACCAATTGGGCAAACTCCACGTTCGTCCGGTCGGGGAAGAGCGGCAGGTGTTCTATCTTCGGCCCGATGGTGGGGAGATCTATCTCTTCCGCGATGTCTTTCACGAAGGTCACCACGTGCGGGTTTCCCATCGATACTTGGGTCGATTGGTACGGGAACCATTCGGCTACTTTCAACTTTCTCATCTCCGCCGGGGTACCCATGTCCACCGTTACGGTGTCCACCGTCTCCCCTCGCAAGTGGAGCTTCAATATCTTGATGCCCGAGAGCGTGTCCAGCGTCAGTTCCGTCTTGCGCGTCAGTCCGTATTCGTACACGTACTTGCCTACGCATCGGCTACCGTTTCCGCACATCAGCGCCTCGGAGCCGTCGGCGTTGAAGATGCGCATGCTGAAGTCCGCTTTGTCCGAGCTTCCTATCAATATCAACCCGTCGCTTCCGATGCCGGTGTGGAACTTGCTCCACTCCACGGCTTTCTTCTCGGGGTCGGCGATGGGATATTTGGTGATGTCGACATAGATGTAGTCGTTACCCGTCCCATGCATCTTGGTGAACTTAATTTCATTTGCCATTTTGCTATCTATTTTATCGGTTGCTATATCTTTTTGTTTCAATCACGCCGCGAAGATATTACTTTTTGAAATATGCGAAGCCGAAAGTTCTATCTTTCTTCTATTTTTCTTCATCCGTCTTACAATTAGCTTCTATCATCCGCTTATTGGTTACGAAAAGAAAGATTGAACGTCTGTTTCTCTGAAAATCGTCACGCAAGCATCTCGCTTTGCATAACTTTCCATGATATATAACGCTTTTGAGGCTGTGGCTTTGCCTTTCGTCGGCCTTTGTCGGCCTTCATCTTCCGGGGGATGAGAGGCGGCAGTTGACAAAGTGACAGCGATTTGCAGCTTTTGCTATCTTTCTTCATGTTACTCGCGGGTCGCAATCGCGACGCGAAGATAGGAAAGATACGTCTACTTACCAAAGATTTTAATAGAAGCTTCCCGAATCCGTGTCGCTATTCTCCAGCACGGCCTTCTTGGTCTGGTAGGTTTTCCCCTTGCTTAGGAAGAGGCTGAAGCCAAGCGTGAACATGGACTTGTTGTCGTAAATGCGGGTGCGGGTGTCCATGCGCACGAGGCTCTCGGCGATGCTGTACGTGTGGTACTTGCTGGGGGCGCCGAGGAAGTAGACGCTGGCCCGTGCCGACCACTTCTTGGTGTTGTATCCCAGCGAGAGGCGCGAGTTGTTCTCGTAGGTGCTGCGGTAGCTGCCGTTTAGCGTGGCGGTAGCCAGCTGGGCGAAGCCCGTGAGCGACCATTTGTCGTAGACGATGTTAACGCTGCCATAGAACGGGGCGTAGAAGTACGACACGGTGCCGATGGTGGGCGATTTCACCCGTTGCCAGATGGCACCTCCGTTGCCGCTCAGCGACACGGTGAGACGTTCACCTTTTATGGGCGTGAGGGTGACGGAATAGCGAGAGCCATAGTTCTGGTAGTACGTTCCGTTCTCGCTCCGGATCACGATCTTGTTCTCGTCGGCGGAGTAGGAATAGTAGGAGTTGATGGGCGACTGCGTGTAGCTGAAGAACGGGCGGAGCTGGAAGTTCAGCCACGGGGAGACGCTCAGCCCGTAAGTGAGCTGTACGTGGTTTCTCAGCTGGTTGCGCAGGTCGGGGTTGCCCGTGGAGATGATCTCGTCGGTAACGTAGGTCTTGTTGTCGCTGAGCGACGAGATGGCCGGCTCGAAGTTCTGTCGGGTGAATTGCAGGCGCAGGTATTGCCCCTTGGCCAGGGCGTACTGTAGCGTGAGCGATGGGCGGAACAGCCAGTTGCCGTAATTGTTCGTCACGCTCTCGGTATGCTTCCGCACGAGACCCAGCGAGAGGATGTATCCCCACTTTCCGGCGTTGCCCACCATCTCGGCGTAGACGTAGTTCTGCATGAAGTTGGTGTTGTATTTATTGTTCCCGAAGGTGTTATCCACTTTCGAGTTCATGCGGTACGTCTCCATCTGGTAGCCCACGTTCAGCGTGTGCCGCTCGTTCCATTTGCGCGAGTACCACGCCTCGCCTATCAGGGAGTATTTGCGGTTATCCTCTACGACGTCCTCGTTGAGCCGCAGGTCGTCGGTCGTCGTCTCGCGTTCTTGGTTGCGGTATTTGTTGGTGGTGGCGAATCCCGTCCCCACGAGGTTGAGCGCGAGCTGGTCCTTGTCCGAGAAGGAGTGTTGGAAGTAGAGGTCGACCACGGGGTTGAACTCCTTGCTCCGCCTCCAGTTGACGGCCTCGCGACGTTCCAGCTCCTCGTCTCTCCACAGGCTGATGTCCTGGTTTCCGTCGGAGTGCTGCCCGACGTAGATTGGCGTGAACTTGGCCCTGAACACGGTCTTGTCGGTTTGGTAGATGTAGGCGAAGTCGATGTCGTGATAGTCGTACCCGAACTTGTCGCGCCCGTCGCGGGTGTTGAGGTAGCGCGCGTCGTGGAAGTCGTACTCATAAAGCCGGTCGTACTGGCGGTTGGAGTAGTCGCGGTAGTTGAGCGAGTAATTCAGTGCGAACTGGTGCTTGCCCTTGAAGAAGCTGAAGTTGAGCCAGTCGTTCCCGAAGCCGGTAGTGAGCGCGTGGTCCAGTCCGAACGAAAGGGTCCAGCCCGTGGTTCGCGGGCGGGTGATGACGTTGATCACGCTCTCGTAGTTGACGTAGCGCGTGGGTGGCACCTCGTAGTGTTCGATGCGCACGATGTCGTCGGGCTGTAGGGCGAGTAGGTCGGTGGTCTCGTTGCTCAGCCCGTTGATGAGGATCTTCACGCTCCCGCCGCTTGCCGAGGTCACACTCTGCTGGAGCGGGTCGATCACGATGTTGGGCAGCGCTCCCAGCATCTCGAACGCGTTGGCTTTGCCTTTCTTCTCCAGCTCGGTGATGAGGTACGACTGCTTGCCGGTGGAGGCCGTCTGCTTGCTGCCCGTCACCACCACCTCGCCGATGAGGCGCGCGTCGGCGCGCAGCCGATACCGCCGCGTGAGTGCCGCTTCGCCCGGGGCGACGCGGATGGTGTCCGTCAGCGTGGCGTATCCCACGTACGACACGTGGCAGAGGTATTCTCCGGCGGCCATCTTCTCGACGCCGAACGCCCCTTGCAGGTCGGTGATGGCGTAGCGGCTCACCGTCGACGTGTCAGGCAGCAGGAACAGCGTGATGTTGGCGAAGGGTACGGCTTCGTCGTTCTCGTCGGACACCACGCTGCCCGTCAATGTGGTTTGCGAATGCGCGCAGAGAGCGGCCAGGCTCAACGCCAACAGCAGGAAGCCGCGCCTTGAGAACAGGTTGGAAGTAACGGAACTTCGGAGATTGGCGAAATAAGATTTTGTTTTTTCCATGGCTCACTCACTTGTCTTTTTGATTAATTTCCGCAAAGTAAAGTGAATTTTGGATAGCTTCCAAATGATTGTGCCAACTTTATGCTAAAATTTTCATCCTTGTTCGCCTCGTCGGGAAAAAAAGACTTTCGCGCACGAGAAATTATGCTCCGTCGGGAAAAAACGACCTTCTCCCACGAGAAATTATCCCCCCGTCGGAAAAAACGACTTTAAGTCATTGTCAGCGGATGTACTATAAATCCGGGTGACTTTCTTTTGCTTACCACTTAGCCATCAGCTTGAGCGACGCGTAGCCACCCAGCCACTGGAGCAACATGCCGGGGATGCCGATGCGGAAATCCTGCGCGGCGGTGTGGAAATCGCCCACGATGGCCCATTCGGCGGCGGTGCCTACCACTTGATACACGAGCACCACGGCGAGGATGGCCCAGAGTGTCACCGACCGCGTAGCGTGGGCCACGAAGGCGGCGGCACCGGCGAGCAGCGTCGACTTGACCAATATGGCCGCGAGCGCGCCCTCGGCGGGCATACCAAAGAGGAGATGGTTGACCACCGGCGACAGGATGGCGGTAAGCAATCCCACCCCGAAGCCGTATTTATAGGCGGCGATCAGCGTGAAGAAATAGATGGGCAGCAGCGTGGGGCCGCCAACGTGAATGAGGTGACAGAGTTGTGGCAGGATGATATTGCCGGCCACGAACAAGAGCGCGAAGAGATAGGTCCGCGCGTTGCTGTAATTCAGCGAGTAAAGCTTGGCTGTTGTTTCCATTGTCATTGATGCTTTTCGGGTTATCTTATTCTATATATATTCTCTACGATGCCACTTTGGCCACTCCGCCTACTTCACCGCGATGAGTTCGTACTCCATGGTTCCCAGTCCGATCTTCTCGGCGTGCTTCAGTCCGGCCAGCCAGTTGGTGTTGGGGTGGACGAGGTGGAACTTGTCGCTTCCGTGCAGGTCCTCATGGGCATGTTGGTCGGAGAGGCGGTTGGGTGTATGGAGTATGGGTGCCTGGGTCACCAGGTCGGCGCACGCCTTGTCCAGCGCCACGGGGTCGGTGGAGGCGAGGATGCCGAGGTCGGGCACGAGCGCGGCGTCGTTGTGTCCCCAGCAGTCGCACTCGGGCGACACGTTCATGACGAAGCTGACGTGGAAGTGCGGCTTGTCCTTGAGCACCGCTTGGGTATATTCGGCGATTTTGTAGTTGAGGCGTTCCGACGTCTCCTCGTCGCCCATCACTACGCCGTCGTACTGGCAGAGGGCGACGCATTGTCCGCATCCGATGCACTTGGCGTAGTCGATCTCGGCTTTGCGGTTGGCGGCCAGGTGTATGGCGTCGTGCGCGCAGTTCTTCACGCAGATGTTGCATCCGGTGCAGCTCTCGGTGTCGACCTTCGGTTGCGAGGAGCTGTGTAGTTCGAGCTTTCCGGCCACGCTGGCGCATCCCATGCCGAGGTTCTTCAGCGCGCCGCCGAATCCGGCCTGCTCGTGTCCCTTGAAGTGGTTCATGCTGACGATGATGTCGGCGTCGGCGATGGCCGTCCCTATCTTGGGTGCCTTGCAGTACTCGCCGTCGAGCGGGATTTCGCGGCAGTCGGTACCTTTCAGTCCATCGGCGATCATCACCTGGCATTGGGCCGAGATGGGGTTGAAGCCGTTCTCCATGGCGCTTCGCAGGTGGTCCACGGCGTTGGAACGCTGTCCGGAGTAGAGCGTATTGCAGTCGGTAAGGAAGGGTTTAGCTCCCGCGGCGCGTAGCATGTTGGCCATCCGCGCGGCATAGTTGGGTCGGATATACGCGAGGTTTCCGGGTTCGCCGAAATGGATCTTGATGGCGACGAAGCTGTCTTTAAGCGGGAGTGCGGTCAGGCCCGCCCGTTTCGCCGTGCGCTCCATCTTGTCGAGGAGGTTGGATGTGGCCGAAGTGCGTAGATTGGTAAAGTAGACTTTTGCTTTCTGCATGATTCACTCATTTGTCATTTCGTAAATTGGCGCAAAGTAATGTAAATTTCGGATAGCCTCCAAATGGTTGCGGCCACTATTTTTTCAAGGCGCGAGCATTTACGCCTCGCTAACAAATGTTAGGAAACACAGGAAAGTAGTTAGTGATTAGTGGGGGTTCACCACAGAGGACACAGAGTTGCACAGAGTTTTTATGCAATGATTGGATATGGTCACATGGGCATAATAAAAACTCCGTGCAACTCTGTGTCCTCTGTGGTGAACTCCCCCCAATCGCTTCCCGTTACTCACATTTATTTTTTAATTCTCAATTCTCAATTTAATAAGCGCCGGGATGTCCGCCGGATCTTCGGCCACGAGGATGCCGTGGTGTTCGAGGAAGGCGATCTTCTCGGCTGCCGAGCCTGAGTTGCCCGAGACGATGGCGCCCGCATGTCCCATCTGCTTGCCCGGAGGGGCCGACTTCCCGGCGATGAAGGCCACTATGGGCTTGCTGTGCGTGTTGTGTATGCGGATGTACTCGGCGGCTTCTTCCTCGGCGTTTCCGCCGATCTCGCCGATCATCACGATGGCCTTTGTCTGGGGGTCGGTGAGGAAAAGCTCCGCCACTTCGGAGAAGTTCTTCCCGATGACGGGGTCGCCTCCGATGCCTATGGCGGTTGACTGTCCCATGCCGGCGAGCGTGAGGTGATGGGCCACCTCGTAGGTGAGCGTCCCGCTGCGGCTCATGATTCCCACGTTCCCCTTGCTGAAGATCTGTCCGGGCATGATACCCACCAGGCTTTCGCCGGGGGTGATCAGTCCGGGGCAGTTGGGACCTATCAGCACGCTGCCGCGGTCGTCGGCGTACTGGTATGCCCTGATGACGTCTTGCGTGGGTATTCCCTCGGTGATGCAGACGATGAGTTGGATGCCGGCGTCGGTGGCTTCCATGATGGCGTCGGCCGCGGCTGGCGCGGGGACGAATATGATGGATGTGTTGGCGTGTGTCCGTTCTACGGCCTCGTGCATGGTGTTGAATATGGATATTCCGTCCACCGTGGTTCCCCCCTTGCCGGGCGATGTCCCACCGACGATCCGTGTTCCGTAAGCTTTCATTTTTCGGGTATGGAAAAGTCCATCCCTCCCGGTGATCCCTTGTACAATAACCCGGGTGTTTTTTTTGTCGACGAAGATGCTCATTTTTTAGTTCTTTAAGTTTTTCTTTGCGTTCAGTGCCATCAAGGTGGCTTCTCTCATGGTGGTGGCGATCTGGAAGCGGGGATAGTCGCGTAGTAGTTCGCGCCCCTGCTCCTCGTTGGTTCCGGTGAGCCTCACGACGATGGGTATGTCGCTCTTCACCTGTTCGGAGGCGTGTATGAGTCCCAGCGCCACGTCGTCGCAGCGGGTGATGCCGCCGAAGATGTTGATAAGCACCACCCGTACCTGCCTGTCGCGCATCAGCAGTTTCATGGCCTCGGTCACCTTGTCGGGGTTCGAGCTTCCGCCTATGTCGAGGAAGTTGGCCGGTTCGCCGCCGTTGAGCTTGATCATGTCCATGGTGGTCATGGCCAGTCCGGCGCCGTTCACCATGCACCCGATGTCGCCCTCGGTATGCACGTAGCTGAATCCCTTCTCCTTGGCTTCGGCCTCGATCTTCTCCACCTCGGTGAGTTCTTGGAGGTCGCGGAGGTGGGGATGGCGGTAGAGGGCGTTGTCGTCGAACATGATTTTCGCGTCGATGGCCACCAGCTCTCCTCCGGTGGTGAGGGCCAGCGGGTTGATTTCCACCAGCGAGGCGTCCTCGTTGGTGTATATGCGATAGATGGCTTGCAGGATGCGTCCTATTCGCAGCGCGTGCTCCTTGTCGCCGAAGAGCGAGAAGGCGAGGCGGCGGGCCACGTAGTCGGGCATGCCGACGAAGGGGTCGATGGGGAAGCGTATGAGTTTCTCGGGCGTGAGCGCGGCCACTTGCTCGATGTCCATCCCTCCCGACGCGCTCAGCATCAGCAGGGCGGTGCGCGCCTGCCTGTCCACGGTGAGTCCGACGTAGTATTCGGCGGCGATGTCCACCGCCTCGCTGAGCAGCACTTTCCTCACGGGCAGGCCCTTGATGCTCATGCCCAGTATGCGTTGGGCTTGTTCGCGTGCGTCTTGCTCGTTGTTCACCACGGCCACGCCTCCGGCCTTGCCGCGTCCTCCGGTCAGCACTTGCGCCTTGACGACGGCCTTGCCCGTGCCGAACTCTCGTTGGTAGGCGGCCGTCACGTCTGCCGCCGTGTTGCATAGGGTATGCTTCTCCACCGGTATCCCATATCGGGAGAAGATCTCTTTCGCTTGGTACTCTTGTATCTTCATGTCATTGGCTTGAATTAAGATTGCGTAAAATCGCTAATGCTTTATAATAAAGGAACGTCGCGATAGCAGGGAATGTTCGCGGGGCATCGGGAGCCTGGGCTTTTTTCTTCATGCGGAAGCGCGTGGGACGAGAAGTCCGGGCTTCTCGCTTCTCGCGGATCCATACCTCGTGCGGGGTAATTTTGTGCAATGATTTTTTAGACGCTGATGACACGGATGACACGGATCTAAAATATGTAACAAAAGTTTCCCGACCTCTTGCTCACAGATTGGACCTGGTCACAGATCCGCGAGGGGGCAACTCTGAGTCCTCCCTTCCAACGGAGGGGAGGTGCCCGGAGGGCGGAGGGGAGGGAAGAATAACCAGCATACCTATTTATGTAAAAGCGGTACGTGTCATTGTTTTTCCCT
>JAISIZ010000013.1 GCA_031261785.1 Mediterranea sp. (in: CFB group bacteria) | reverse complement strand
AGACGGCCGAGGTGATAGAGTTTTCCGACGGTCGACGGCTCACGGCCTCGCAGTTCCTGCAACACTTTCTCTTTACGCCCGAGGCGCAGCACAACTATATCTACAAGCTGAGCGGCGGCGAGCGGCGACGACTGTACCTCTGCACGGTGCTGATGCGCAACCCCAACTTCCTGGTGCTGGACGAGCCGACCAACGACCTCGACATCGTCACCCTCGGCGTGCTCGAAGAGTATCTGCGCAGCTTCCGCGGCTGCGTCATCGTGGTGAGCCACGATCGTTACTTCATGGACAAGGTGGTCGACCACCGGCTGGTGTTCAACGGCGGGGCCGACATTCGCGACTTCCCGGGCAACTACACGCAGTATCGTGCGTGGAAGGAGGAGCGTGCACGCACCGAAAAGGAACAAGCGCGCCCCGCGCAAGAAGAGACGGCCGGCAAGGTGCGGCAGAACGCCGCAGCGCGCAAGATGTCTTTCAAAGAGAAGCGCGAGTTCGAACAGCTGGAGGCCGACATCGCCGCTCTGGAAGCCGAGAAGCAGCAGCTGGAAGAAGCGCTGTGCAGCGGCACGCTCGCCGTGGACGAGCTAACCGCCTATTCCAAGCGTCTGCCGCAAATAGCGGAGACGATAGAGGAGAAGACAATGCGTTGGCTGGAGCTGGGGGAGCTGGGATAGCGTTAAGGCACTACATACCACTATAACAAAAGAAGGCTTCTCGTCCGCAGGGGATGGGAAACCTTCTGTATAAACAAGTGAAAAAACCGAAACTACTGCTTCAAAAGAAAGTCATCGATGACTTTCTTGTACGTGGCCTTGTCGGCGGCACCGCGAAATAGTTGGGGCTGCTCGTTCATGGGGATGAAGACGAACAGCGGGATGCTGGTGGCGTTGAACAGCGCTGCCAGTTCGCGCTCCTTGTCGACGTTGACTTTGTAGATGGTGATCTTGCCGTCGTACTCTTTGGCCAGCTCTTTCATGATGGGAGCGGTCATGCGGCAGGGGCCGCACCAGTCGGCGTAGAGGTCGATGATGGCGGGTTTGTCGCCTTTGTAGTTCCACTCGTGCGTGGTGGCATAGTCGAATACGCGGTCGACGAACATCTGCTTGTTCATCAATACTACTTCGCCGCTTTTGGCCTTAGCTTGCTGCGGGGGGTCTTCTTTTTGTTGCGTTCCGTTGTTGCATGCGAACATCAGCGTACTGGTGGCTAACAAAAAGAGAACGATTGCTGTCTTTTTCATAAGCCGTTCCTCCTATTGGTTTTGTTCGAGTACGCTTTTGAGTTCGCCGGCAGGCATCATGCCCGAATGTCTCCACAGGGGGTTGCCGTTCTTGAACACGATGAGGGTGGGCACCGACTGTATGCGATAGCGGTTGGCCAACTCTTCGTGTTGGTCTACGTCGATTTTCACAACGCGCGCCGTCTCGCCTATCTCCTTCTTCAGCTCTTCCAGTATGGGGTGCATGGCTTTGCACGGGCCGCACCAGGTTGCAAAAAAGTCGACCAGTACGGGGCGTTCCGATTGTATGAGTTCTTCAAACTTTTCCATAATTTGTCCTTTCTTTATATGGTTTACCTGAATAGAACGTTATGACTGAACGAATTGTTCATGCACGCCGGTAAGAAAAGCGCACCTTATTCGAGCGAGCTGAGTATTTTCTTCACGTCGACGGCTTGGAGGCGTCCGTAGACTTTGTCGCCGATGAGCACCACGGGGGCCAGTCCGCAGGCGCCCACGCAGCGCAGGCTGTCGAGCGAGAACTTGCCGTCGGGGGTGGTTTCGCCCACTTCGATGCCCAGCACGCGCTTGAATTCTTCGAGCAATGGTTCGGAGCCGCGCACGTAGCAGGCGGTTCCCATGCAGACGGAGATGGGGTAGCGTCCCTTGGGCTTCATGGTGAAGAAGGTGTAGAAGCTCACCACGCCGTACACGCGCGAGACGGGGATGCCCAGTTGGGTGGCGATGATGCGTTGCATCTCTTCGGGCAAATAGCCTTGCAGGTGCTGCGCTTCGTGGAGTATGTTGATGAGTTCGCCGGGTTGGTTGCCGTGTTGTGCGCAGATGTCGCGTACTTGCCCGGCGACGGTGCAGGCTAATTTTATTTCTGACATGGTGTATGTTCTGTTTTAAATTAGTCGATAGATTTATTGAAGTAGTGCGTGTGCAGCAGGTGGTGCGCCTTGTCGCTGAGGGGTTTGCCCAGATACTCTTCGTAGAGTGTCTTGATGTAGGGGTTGTCGTGCGACTTGCGTTTGGGCTTGTGCACGTCTTCGCGATAGAGCGCGTTGGCGCGTGCGTAGAGCACTTCGGAGTTGCCGTGGTGCAGCGGTTGTCCGCCGCCGCCGATGCATCCGCCGGGGCAGGCCATGATTTCGATGACGTGGTATTCGCTGTGTCCGCTGCGGATGTCTTCGAGCAGCTTGCGTGCGTTGCCCAGTCCGTGGGCGATGCCTACCTTCAGCTGGAAGCCGTCGAGGTCGATGGTAGCTCGTCGCACGCCGGCCAGTCCGCGCACCTGTTCGAAGTTGACGTTTTGCAGGGTGCGTCCGGTGTATATCTCGTAGACGGAGCGCAAGGCGGCTTCCATCACTCCGCCGGTGGTGCCGAAGATGACGCCGGCGCCGCTCGAGGCGCCCATGGGGTTGTCGAACGGGCTGTCGCGCAAGAGGGAGAAGCCGATGTTGGCGCGCTTGATGAGGCGTGCCAGCTCGCGGGTGGAGAGTGAGTAGTCCACGTCGGGCATGCCGTCGGTACGGAACTCGTCGCGGGCGCACTCGTACTTCTTGGCCAGGCAGGGCATGATGGATACCACTACGAGTTTCTCGCGGGGGATGCCCATCTTCTCGGCCCAGTAGGTCTTGGCTATGGAGCCGAACATCTGCTGGGGCGAGCGGGCGGTGGAGGGCACGTCGAGGAGGTCGGGGAAGTGGTGCTCGAAGAAGTTGACCCAAGCCGGGCAGCAGGAGGTGAGGATGGGTAGGCGCACGCTGCGGTCGCCCTCGAGGTGGCGGGTGAGACGGTTGAGAATCTCCGCGCCCTCCTCCATGATGGTGAGGTCGGCGGCGAAGTCGGTGTCGAACACGTAGTCGAAGCCCAGCTCGCGGAGGGCGTACACCATCTTGCCGGTGACCAGCGTGCCGGGAGGCAGGCCGAACTCCTCGCCCAGCGCGGCGCGCACGGCGGGGGCGGTCTGCACGATGACGATCTTGTCGGGGTTGCTCAGGTCGTCCACCAGCCGGGTGGTGTAGTCGCGTTCGGTGAGCGCGCCCACGGGGCACACGGCCACGCATTGTCCGCAGTAGGTACATTCGCTCTCGGTGAGCGAGAGGTCGAAGGCTGGCTCTATGGTGGTGTGGAAGCCTCGTCCGGTGGCGCCCAGCGCGCCTACGGTCTGCACGTCGTTGCACACGCTCTCGCAGCGTCGGCAGAAGATGCATTTCTCCATGTCGCGGACGATGGAGGGGGTGATTTCCCGCCGGCGCGAGGAGTGTTCGCCGCCGTCGAAGGGCATCTGCCGGATGTTGAACCTCAGGGCGAGGTTCTGTAGGTCGCAGTTGCCACACTTGGGGCAGGTGAGGCAGTTGTTGGGGTGGTCGGACAGGATCAGCTCGGCCACCGTCTGCCGGGCGTTCATCACGCGCAGGGTGCTGGTATGTACCACCATTCCCTCGGTGCAGAGGGTGGCGCACGAGGGAGCCAGGTTGCGTCGTCCCGCTACTTCCACCACGCAGATGCGGCAGGAGGCGGGTCGGTTCTTCACGCAGGTTCCTTTCAGGTCGATGTGGCAGAGGGTGGGGATGTTGATGCCTATCTTGCGGGCGGCTTCGAGGATGGTGGTTCCTTCGGGCACGGTGATGAAGTGCCGGTCTATTTGCAGGGTGATTTGTTTCTTTTCCATATTGTTCTTGTTTGGTCTCCTGGTTGCCTGGTCAATTCAATAGGATGGCCTTGAATTTGCAACGTGCCAGGCATAGCCCGCACTTGATACACTTCTCGGCATGGATGACGTGTGGCTTGCGCACCTCTCCCTCGATGGCGTCGGCGGGGCAGTTCCTGGCGCAAAGTCGGCAGCCGGTGCATTGGCCGGCGTCGATGGAGTAGGTGAGCATCGACTTGCATTGCTTGGCCCGGCAGTGCTTGTCGCGCACGTGCTCGAGGTACTCCTCGCGGAAGTTGTCGAGGGTGGAGAGCACGGGGTTGGGCGATGTCTGTCCCAGTCCGCAGAGGGCGGTGTCCTTGATGACGCGTCCCAGGGTGGAGAGCTTCTCGAGGTCTTGCTCGGTGCCCCGTCCGTCGGTGATTTTGTTGAGCAGCTCGAGCAACCGCTTATTGCCGATGCGGCAGGGGGTGCACTTACCGCACGACTCCTCGACGGTGAAGTCGAGGTAGAAGCGCGAGACGGAGACCATGCAGTCGTCCTCGTCCATCACGATCATGCCGCCCGACCCCATCATGGAGCCTGCGGCCAGCAGGTTGTCGAAGTCGATGGGCGTGTCCAAGTGCTTCTCGGTGAGGCAGCCGCCCGACGGTCCGCCGGTCTGCACGGCTTTGAACTTCTTGCCGCCCTTGATGCCTCCGCCGATCTCGTAGATCACCTCGCGCAGCGTGGTGCCCATGGGTACCTCGATCAGTCCCACGTTATTGATCTTCCCGGCGAGGGCGAACACCTTGGTGCCTTTGGAGCGCTCGGTGCCTATGGCGGCGAACCACTCGGCGCCCCGCTGGAGGATGATGGGTATGTTGGCCAGGGTCTCGACGTTGTTCACGTTGGTGGGCTTGCCGAGGTATCCCGATTCGGCGGGGAACGGGGGCTTGAGCGTCGGCTCGCCCCGCTTGCCCTCCATGGAATGGATGAGCGCGGTCTCCTCGCCGCAGACGAAGGCGCCCGCGCCGTAGCGTATCTCGATGTCGAAGCTGAAGGGGGTGCCGAAGAGGTGTTCGCCCAGCAGTCCGCAGGCGCGGGCTTGCTCGATGGCGATCTTCAGCCTGCCGATGGCCAGCGGATACTCCGCGCGGATGTAGACCAGTCCCTTGGAGGCGCCGATGGAGTATCCGCACACGCACATGGCCTCGATGACGGAGTGTGGGTCGCCCTCCATGATGGAGCGGTCCATGAATGCCCCGGGGTCGCCCTCGTCGGCGTTGCACACCACGTACTTGACGTCGGCTCCCCGCGCCGCGGCCAGCTCCCACTTCAGTCCGGTGGGGAATCCGCCTCCGCCCCGTCCGCGTAGGCCGGAGCGTTTGATGGTGTCGATCACCTCGGCCGGACGTCGGTGCAGCAGGCAGTCGGCCAGGGCGAAGTATCCGTCCTGGGCGATGTATTCCTCGATGTTCTCGGGGTCTATCAGTCCGCAGTTGCGCAGCGCTACCCGCATTTGCTTGCGGTAGAAGTCCATGTGGTTGGAGTCACTCACGCTCCGCTCCGTCTTGGGGTCGACGTAGAGCAGGCGTTCCACCTTTTGCTGCCTGACGATGTGCTCGTCGACGATGGTGTCGGCGTCTTCGGGCCGCACTTGCGTATAGAAGGTGCCGTCGGACTCTACCTTGACGATGGGTCCCTTCTCGCAGAAGCCGAAGCAGCCCACGGTGGATACTTCCACGCTGTCGTGTAGTCAGTGTCGTTCGACCGCCTTTTGCAGGTTCTCGGCTATCTGTTTGCTGGCCGATGCCTTGCATCCCGTGCCTCCGCACACTAAGATTCGCTCGCGGTGTGCCTTGAGCGTCTGTCTTGTTTTTAACTTGATTCGTTCCAGGTCTTGGATGGATCGTATTTCCATAATATTAATCAATGTGAGATTACGGGGACAAAATTAGCGTTTTATCTCTTATCCCTCCATCGACATGCCTATCTTTTTTTAAAAAAGACCCTCCCGCGTCTCTTTTTCGCGAAAAAGAGACGCTGGAGGGTCTTTTCCTTATCTTCGTGAAAAAAGAAGGGCGACTCGTCCCACAAGCCACTCGCCCGGGCGCGCGCGTCCTTGCCGAAGGTGGCGCCGTCCTTCACCGGGCCGGCTCGCTCACAGCAACTGCCTCGACTTCATCTCCAGATACTTGTTGATGACGTCGACGGACAGGTTGTCGGGCGTGGTGAGCAGGGAGTAGATGCCATGTTGCTTGAAGGTGGAGACGATGAGGCGTTGCTCGAAGGCGAATTTCTCGGCGATGACGTGGCGGTAATATTCCTCCGTGCTCCGTGCCGGGCTGTCCACGTATTCTTTCAGTTCGGCGTCCTCGAAGAATACGACGAGCAGGCGGTGCTGGCGGTTGAGCTGCTTGAGGTAGGCCAGCTGGCGGTTCATGCTCACCAGTCCCGAGAAGTTGGTGTAGAGCACCAGCAGGCTGCGCTTGCCCACATGCTTGCCGAGGTGCACGCACAGGGCCGAGAAATCCGTCTCGTCGAAGGTGCTCTGCTGGGCGTAGAGGTTCTCGAGGAGCGTCTGCATCTGTCCCGACTGCTTGGAGGCGGGCACGAAGGTGTCGAAATGCTCGTCGAACGTCACCAGTCCGGCCTTGTCCTCTTTCCGTATGGCGACGTACGAGAGCACGAGCGAGGCGTTGATGGCGTAGTCGAGCAGCGTCATGCCCCGGAAGGCGCGCTGCATCACCCGTCCCTTGTCGATCACGTTGTAGATCTGCTGGGAGCGTTCGTCCTGGAAGACGTTCACCATCAGCTCGTGCTTCCGGGCGCTCGCTTTCCAGTTGATGGTGCGGTAGTCGTCGCCCTTCACGTACTCCTTGATCTGCTCGAACTCCGTGTGATGCCCTACCCGGCGTACGCGCTTGATGCCCAGCTCGGTGAGGTTGTTGCTGATGGCCAGCAGCTCGTACTGGCGGAGCATGAGGTAGGAGGGATACACCTTCACGTCCTCGGCCTCGCCGCAGGTATATCGCCTCGAGAGCAGGCCGAGGGTGGTGGTGGCGAATACCCTGACGCGCCCGAACGAGTAGACGCCCCGCGTGGTGGGGCGCAGCCGATAGTGGATGGAGCGTGCTTCGCGTGCCGGCAGCGGGGCGCGGAAAGAGATGTCGCGCCGCTGGAAGATGAAGGGGGTCTCGTCGATGACCTCCACCTCGACGGGCATGGCGTAGTTGCTTTCCACGCGGATGGTCACCTCGTTCTCGTCGCCGTTGGAGAAACGTTGGGCGCAATGCCTCGAGGCCTGTATGCCCCTCGTGTGGTAGAGTCGCCAGGCATCGGCCGCGACACTGGCGGCGAGAAGGGCGAGCAACCCTTTGCCCAGCACGAAGATTGGGGCGTAGAGGTATCCGCTGCCTACGGTGAGGATAACGACCAGCGAGGCGATATAGAAACGTCGGGTGAGGAACAAGGGTCGGGCGCTTTAGGGGGTTCTGGTTACTTGGGGACTTCCACCTTGTCGATGAGGCGATTGGTGATCTTCACGGGCGAGAATCCCTCCATCTCGGCCTCGGCGGTGAGGATGAGGCGGTGCTGGAGGACGTAGGGCGCCACGAACTTGATGTCCTCGGGCGTCACGAAGTCGCGTCCCCGCAACATGGCGTACGCTTTCGAGGCTTGCAGCATGGCCACCGACGCGCGGGGCGAGGCGCCGAGGTAGACCGACTTGCTGGTGCGTGTCTGTTGCACGATGAGGGCGATGTAGCGCAGCAGCGTATGCTCCACGAACACCTTCTCCATCAGCGTGCGCAGCGAGAGCAGCTCCTCCTTGGCGAGGACGGGCTTCACGTCGTCGAGCTTCACCAGCGAGGTGTTGGTGTGGTGGCGCCGGAGGATGTCGACCTCCTCGTCGAGCGAGGGATAGTCCATGGTGATCTTCATCAGGAAGCGGTCCAGCTGTGCTTCGGGGAGCTTGTAGGTGCCTTCCTGCTCCACGGGGTTCTGGGTAGCGAGGATGGTGTACAGCTGGCCCATGCGGTGGGTGGTGCCGTCGATGCTCACCTGCCGCTCTTCCATCACCTCGAAGAGGGCGGCCTGTGTCTTGGCCGGGGCGCGGTTGATCTCGTCCACCAGCACGATGTCGGCGAAGATGGGGCCTTGGTGAAAATCGAAGTCGCTCGTCTTCATGTTGAAGACAGTGGTGCCCAGCACGTCGCTCGGCATGAGGTCGGGCGTGAACTGCACGCGGCTGAAGTCGGCGTCGACCAAGCGGGCCACGAGGCGTGCCAGCAAGGTCTTGGCCACGCCCGGCACGCCTTCAATCAGCACGTGGCCGTTGGCGAGGATGGCTGTCAGCACCAGGTCTACCGCGTTTTCTTGCCCCACGATGACAGAGGCGATGGCGCTCTTTACCGCTTCTATCTTCTCGGTGAAGCGGGTAAGGTCCATTCGTTGTTCAGGGTTCTCTTCCATAAACTCTTGTTTTTATTGTTATATATTGTCAGCTCGTCAGCTTCTTCACTATTTCGTTCATTCCATCGATGCAGCGCTTCATCTGCTCGTCGTTCACCGTCCGTCCGCCGTAGACCACGAGGCGTACCTGCCTCACCAGCGTGGCGATGCCCTCTTGTTCCATGCCGCTCTTTCGCGCCAGCCGGGCGAAGGTTCGCTCGTCCTCGGTGGCCTCCTCCACGTCCACTTGCGCCTCTCGTCGCAGTGTCTCGGCGAAGTAGGTGAACTTCTTGCGCACCAGGTCGTCGGGCTTTTTCCTCTGGTAGTACAGGGTGCCTATCAGCTCGATGAACTCCAGCGAGCGGTTTTGCGGGGGACGTATCACGGGGATGGCCCGTTGCCTCCTCCGGGCGGTGAAGAACATGAAGAGGAGTATGGTGAGCGTGGTGAGGTAGAGCGCCCACCTCAGGGGTGGATGCTCCAGCAGGCCGCGCAGGGGCGAGCGTTCCGTCTCGGCTGTTTGTTCCACGTACGCTTCGGTGCGTGTGATGGGCAGTCCGTCCAGTTGCGATAGCAGGCGGAAGACGTATTCCGAGACGTTGCCTTCCAGCACGCCGTAGTTGCTGAAGAGGTAGGGCGAGGCGGAGAGGATGATCTCTCCCTTTCCCCACGGGCGGGCGAGGGCAATCGTCGGGCGGTATAGCCCGGCGGTGGGCACTTTTGTCGAATCGTCCTCGTTGGCGTTGTCTGTATCGACCTCCACCCCTCCCGACTCGGCGATGTACCTCACGGGCAGGGCATTCTTCTTGGAGACATAGATTCCGCTCCCCACGAACTGGGAGTAGACCGGGTAGTTCCGGGCGGGATAGACGGAGTCGGCTATCCAGAAGACGGTATCCTTCTTCAGTATCTTGGCGCCATATCGTTTCAGGTTGTCCATGTTGAGGGCGGAATAATAGTCGATATGGATGCTTAGCGTATCTTTCATCGTGTAGTTGTAGTCCCTGCTGACCAACAAGAAGCGACATCCCCGCTCGGCCATTCGCAGCATGGTCGCCACGTCCAGTTTGGTGAAGGTGTACTCCAGGTCGTCGGCGATGATGAGTATGGCCCGTCGGCTCACCGAATCTTCCTCGTTGAGCTGGTAGAGGGTCTTGTTGGACAGGCTGTATTTGCCGGGAATGGAGGCCGCGAGCAGGCTGTCGAAGAGTTGGCATCCCAGGGGTTGGTCGTCGTGATGGGCGAAGGTGGGGGTCCACACGAACTTCTGGGGCATGTTGTAGTCGATGGCGAAGGTCAGGGCGAGCAATGCCACGATGACGCTGACGAACAGCCGGCTGCCTTTCATGCCGTGCCTCCTTTCCCGGTGGCTTCGCGCAGGGCGGTGTTGAGTTCCCGTTGCGCGGCGGTCATGGCGTGGAACAGCTCCTCGGTGGCCTCGAAGTTGCCGTAACGCACGCGCAGGAAGTGGTTGGTCAGCGCCCTGAAGTCGGGATGGCGCACCTCGCGCAGGTATTCCGTGGGTGTCTTGTAGGGTTGCCAGTCGATGTGGTTCCCATCGCTCAGCTGCTTCAGTGTCTGTAGGTAGAGCAGGCGCGTGGCCTCGCGGAAGTTCTGTCGCTTCAGCGCTTCGGCTATGGCCTTGCCGAAGTCCACTCCGTAGATGGTGTCCTCGTCCACCGAATAGTCGAGGCCGCGCTTCCGGTCGCGCATGAACATTCCCGGGTTTTTCTTATAAACGAACCAGGCGATGAGGGCGAAGATGACGATGCCGACGCACAGCATGATGCCGTAGCCGTATTCGTCGGCGAACCGGCTGCCGAACAGGGATCGCAGCGTGTCGAAGAAGGTCCTCGACAGCCATTCGAAGATGTTCAGCCGCGGAGCCATCAGCTCGCGGTTGTAGTCGTACGACGCGTCGGACTGCCAAGTGGCGATCAGCGTCGTGTCGCGCGTCAGGGTATCGGTCAAGGTGGCGGGTAGCATCAATCTTGTCGGAAAGGGGGCTACCTCAGAGCTGGTCGAAATTGTCGATATCGTCCACCACCGTCACGCTGTCTACCAGCTCGGTGGCGTGTCCGTACTGGTAGGCCGTGCCGATGATGGTCATGGCGCTCGCCAGATAGGCGCCAAACAGGCTGATGGTGCCGAATATGTATTCGAGGAAGCGCATTCCGATGGAGGGGTCGGTCGATTCGCTGTAGCTGCCGGTCAACAGTGTTTTCGCCACAATCACCGCGTAATAGGGTAAGGAAAGCACGAATTGCAGGGCGTAGCCGATGATGCCGAGCACCAACAGCATGAGGAACGTGCTACCCCAGGTGGCGAATCCGAGACGATAGGTCTTCCCGATCGCCTCGCCTATCGATACCTGCTCGAACAGGTAGATGGGCGGGAGCAGGGCGAGCGGAATGGTCAAGGCGATGAAGGCGATGAGGCTGAAAACGATGGTCCATCGGCTCATGAAGGCGAGCATCGCCATGACGATTGCGGCCATGATGACGAGGAACGTCACGATGATGGCCATCACGATGATCCGTCCGGCGTTGCGGGTGCCCAACGGGCGGAGGTCGTTGAACGTGATGCCAACCAGCCGCTCGTCCCTCCGGGCGTAAACCTGCATCAGGGCGTACACGATGGAGTAAAGCGCCAGCGAGGCGATGAAGGCGAAGAGCATGTAGCCCAGGTAGCCGATGACAGCCGCTACCGTCGCGGGATCCCAGTCGACGCTTTGTCCAAACTCCGGTCCAAAAAGATCGGAGGCGTTAGCGAATCGGCTCATGAATACCGACTGTATGAGGCATAGCGGCAACATGGCGTAAGTGGTGTACTTGAGGAGCAATTTCCAATTCTCCTTGATGAAGTCGAACGTGGCGTTCAGGCGCTCTCCGAACGAACGGCGGGCGTAGAGCGCGATTTTAGGCTTTTGCGTTTCCATATTTCTCGAAATTCTTTTTGGGTAAGTATATATAGTAGAAGATGACGAAAGTCAGCGAGGCGAGTATCACGCCCAGCCGCAGCGCGTCGGGCAGTTCGGTGTGGCGGGTGAGGTATCCCTCGATGAAGCCCGCCAGGATGAAGATGGGCACGGTGCCCACCACGATTTTCAGCCCCCGCTTGGCTCCCCGGCGAAACGAGGCGCCGCGCGAGTACGTGCCCGGAAACAGCCACCCGCCGCCTAGCGCCAACCCCGCCGCGCCCGACACGATGATGGCCGAGATCTCCAGCGTGCCGTGCAGCCATATAGCGAGCGACGACTCCCACAACAAGCCGTGCTGGTAGAAGAACGCCTGGAAAGTGCCTACCATGATACCGTTGAAGAGGAGGACGTAGCCCGTGCCGAAGCTGGTGAACAGCCCCATGATGAAGCAAGTGAACGACACCCTGATGTTGTTGAAGGTGATGCTGGCGAACATCAGCCCTTCCGGATCGCCGTCGTACACGCTCATTGGCTCGCCGCGGGCGATGTTGTTGAGCGTCATGTCCACGTATCCGTTGCCCAAGATGAGGCGGGGAAACTCGGGGTCGTTCATCGTGGACAGCACGCCGATGAGGACGCTCACCAGGAAGATGATGAACGACGCGCGCAACTCCCGCCGCCCGTCGAACATGGCCGCCGGCACCTCTTGGCTCCAGAAGGTGGCGATACGCGTCCATTTCTCCCGCTTGTTGCGGTAGATGGTGTTGTGCAGCGCCGAGGCCAGGTTGTTCAGGTAGATGGTGATGCGCGAATAGGGGAAGTGGGTCTGCGAGAAGGCCAGGTCGGCGGTGAGGTCCACGTACGTGTCGGCGAGGGTGTCGGGCGACAGGTCCGCGGCGTGTTCCACCACCCTTTCCGTCTCCTTCCACTTTTCGATGTTCCGCCTGATGAACGTCACTTCTTTCATGGTTCCTTCTCCTTGTTTTGGCGTACCGGAGGACGATTTTCTCCGATATTGTTGGCAAAAGTAAGTGTATTGCACTATATTTGCAACGAAAACCTTTAAAAAGTTTGGTAAACCATGGCAGAATCGACCATAATCACCGGGCAATTTGTCCGTATCGAGCAGACGCCCGCTTCCATAGGCGAGCGCCTTCTCGCGTTTCTCATCGACTACATCTTCCTTATCCTTTATATCTATGGGACGATAGCTTTGCTGGAGGTCATCCCGCATGCGTACAGATATTCCGATAACACGTTTTTCGTCTTACTCGTCTTCGGTACCCTTTACCTGCCCGCTTTCTTTTACACCTTCCTTTGCGAGATGTTCAATCGCGGGCAGACCATCGGCAAGCGGCTGATGAACATACGCGTGGTGAAGCTCGACGGCTCCACGCCCAGCATGGGTTCCTACCTGCTACGCTGGATGATCCTGCCCTTCGACGTCTTTATCACTGGTGGCTTGGGGGCGCTCTTTGTCCTGCTCTCCAAGAACAGCCAGCGGATGGGCGACCTGGCGGCCGGCACCATGGTCATCAAGGAGAAGGACTACAGACGTATACACGTTAGCCTCGACGAGTTCGACTACCTGACGAAGAACTACCATCCCGTCTACCCGCAAGCCTCCGACCTCTCGCTCGAGCAAATCAACGTCATCACCCGTGCGCTGGAGACCCTCGACCGTAAAGCGCGCCTGCAACGTCTGCAGCAGCTCGCGCTGAAGGTACAGCATCTTCTTTCCGTCACTTCCCGCAGCGCCTCGCCCGAGGAATTCCTGCGCACCATCCTCCGCGACTACCAATACTACGCGCTCGAGGAGGCGTGAGCGTAGAGGCTCCGCCATTTTGTCTCCTCCCTGCCCATTCCTCCTGTCGTTTTGTCTTTTTTCGAGACGTGGCAAACCTTTTGACCCCTTGCCGTTGTTTACATGGAGCAAAAGAATTAAAGAAAAAGGAGGTAAAGATATGAACTTCAACAATTTTACCATTAAGTCGCAAGAGGCGGTGCAGGAGGCGGTGAACCTCGTGACGGCCCACGGACAACAAGCCATCGACCCGGCGCACCTGTTGCGCGGGGTGATGAAGGTGGGCGAGAACGTCACCAACTTCATCTTCCAGAAGCTGGGTGTCAACGCCCAGCAGGTAGCCATGGTGGTGGACAGGCAGATCGAATCGCTCCCCAAAGTGTCGGGCGGCGAGACGTATCTGAGCCGCGAGGCCAATGAGGTGATGCGGCGGGCCACGCAGTACGCCAAGGAGATGGGCGACGAATTCGTCTCGCTCGAACACCTGTTGCTGGCGCTGCTCACGGTGGACAGCACCACAGCCACCATACTGAAGGACGCCGGCATGACGGAGAAGGAGCTGCGCGAAGCCATCGGCGAGCTGCGCAAGGGCGAGAAAGTGACGTCGGCCTCGAGCGAGGACACCTACCAGGCGCTCGAGAAGTACGCCATCAACCTCAACGAGGCAGCCCGTAGCGGCAAGCTCGACCCCGTGATAGGACGCGACGAAGAGATACGGCGCGTGCTCCAGATCCTGAGCCGGCGCACAAAGAACAACCCCATCCTGATTGGCGAGCCGGGAACCGGAAAGACGGCCATCGTGGAAGGACTGGCGCACCGCGTCCTGCGGGGCGACGTGCCCGAGAACCTAAAGAACAAGCAGGTCTACTCGCTCGACATGGGCGCGCTCATAGCCGGCGCCAAATACAAAGGCGAGTTCGAGGAACGGCTGAAGTCGGTGGTGAACGAGGTGAAGAAGTCCGACGGCGACATCATCCTCTTCATCGACGAGATACATACGCTGGTGGGAGCCGGCAAGAGCGAGGGAGCCATGGATGCCGCCAACATCCTGAAGCCGGCCCTGGCCCGGGGAGAGTTGAGGGCCATAGGCGCCACCACGCTCGACGAATACCAGAAGTATTTCGAGAAGGACAAGGCGCTCGAGCGACGCTTCCAGATCGTGCAGGTGGACGAGCCGGACAAGCTGTCGTCCATCTCCATCCTACGCGGACTGAAGGAGCGGTACGAGAACCATCACCACGTACGTATCAAGGACGACGCCATCATAGCCGCCGTGGAGCTGAGCAGCCGGTACATCACCGACCGGTTCCTGCCCGACAAGGCCATCGACCTCATGGACGAGGCGGCAGCCAAGCTACGCATGGAGGTGGACTCCGTACCCGAGGAGCTGGACGAGATATCGCGCAAGATCAAGCAACTGGAAATCGAGCGCGAGGCCATCAAGCGCGAGAACGACAAACCCAAGCTCGAGAGCATCGGCAAGGAACTGGCCGAGCTAAAGGAGCAGGAACAGTCGTTCAAGGCCAAGTGGCAGAGCGAGAAGACGCTGATGGACAAGATACAGCAGAACAAGGTAGAGATAGAGAACCTCAAGTTCGAGGCCGACAAGGCCGAGCGAGAGGGCGACTACGGCCGCGTGGCCGAGATCCGCTACGGCAAGCTGCAAGCGCTCGACAAGGAGATCGAGGCGACGCAGGGAAAGCTGCGCGAGATGCAAGGCGACAAGGCCATGATCAAGGAAGAGGTGGACGCCGAGGACATCGCCGACGTGGTGTCGCGCTGGACGGGAATACCCGTGAGCAAGATGCTGCAGAGCGAGAAGGACAAGCTGTTGCACCTCGAGGACGAGCTGCACAAGCGCGTGGTGGGACAGGACGAGGCCATCGAGGCCGTGGCCGACGCCGTGCGGCGCAGCCGTGCCGGGCTGCAAGATCCCAAACGCCCCATCGGATCGTTCATCTTCCTCGGCACCACAGGCGTGGGCAAGACGGAGCTGGCCAGGGCCTTGGCCGAGTTCCTGTTCGACGACGAGTCGATGATGACCCGCATCGACATGAGCGAGTACCAGGAGAAGCACAGCGTGTCGCGACTGGTAGGAGCGCCTCCGGGATACGTGGGCTACGACGAGGGCGGACAGCTCACCGAGGCCATACGGCGCAAACCCTACTCCGTGGTGCTGTTCGACGAGATCGAGAAGGCGCACCCCGACGTGTTCAACATCCTGCTGCAAGTGCTCGACGACGGACGGCTGACGGACAACAAGGGGAGGGTAGTGAACTTCAAGAACACCATCATCATCATGACGTCCAATCTCGGAAGCTCGTTCATCCAAAGCCAGATGGAGAAGATTAACGCCACCAACCGCGAGAAGGTGATCGCGGAGATGAAGCGCGAGGTGATGGAGATGCTCAAGAAGACCATACGTCCCGAGTTCCTGAACCGTATCGACGAGACCATCATGTTCCTCCCGCTCAGCGAGAAGGAGATCAAGCAGGTTGTGGAACTCCAGATAGAGAACGTGCGCAAGCTCCTGTACGAAGGCGGCGTGCGGCTGCACCTCACCGACGAAGCCCTCGACTTCCTCACCGCAGTGGGCTACGATCCCGAGTTTGGCGCCCGTCCCGTGAAGCGAGCCATACAGCGCTACTTGCTCAACGACCTCTCGAAGAAGTTGCTGGCGCAGGAAGTGGACCGCTCGAAAACCATCATCGTCGACTCATTCGACGGAAGCGGGTTGGTGTTTAGGAATTGAGAGAGAAGCTCCGTACCCACAGGGAGAGAAGCTCCGTACTCACAGGGAGAGAAGCTCCGTACTCACAAGGAGGGATGGGGTGCTCCTCACAGGCAGAGGACGATGCTCCTCTCGGGGATGGATGGTTGGTCCGCACGACGTGAACGACGTGCGGACTAATCACTAATCACTAATCACCAATCACTAATCACTCACCACTAATCACTAATCACTATTTTCCCTCTTCCCTACTGAGAGTTTTGCGAACACCCCCCTACGCGCTCCCGAAACAGCCTGTCCATTGGCGATAGCTTGTGCGAGGGGGTAGGCGCGTATCCCTTGCGTGTACGCTTATCGCGTCTACCATCCCCTCGCGCAATCTCTAAACCGCAAAACGATTTGTGAGGCCTCGGCAAAACGATTTGTGAGGTTTTCACAGGCTTTAAGATAAAACGTTTTGTGAGGTTTTAGTGACTTTCTCACCTATTTCTTTAATAGCCTTTAAACGCTGTTTAATTCCCATAAAATGACTGCCTTCGCACAGTTTCATGAAGCAATCTTGGGCGTGAGTCTTCCCAGAGCGATATATTGCGGGCTTATATGACGTTCGTCTCCATCAGACGGCAGGCGTGGGTGGTTTCGCGCCGGCAATCTTGTATAACATAATGTCGGTGTAAGAGGAGTTGTGGTTCATGTGCGCCCCGAACGTCCGCTTCACCGCCCCGGCGAAAGGATTGCCGAAAGACTTGTGCCGTTCTATCCACGCGCACAGCTCAATGATGCCCGACTTGTTGGAAGTGAAGTATACGAAGGAGTGTCCGCACAGCACGGTTAGCACGTCCAGATAGTCGGCGAGCGACCAGCTCATGCGGTAGGGCGTGATCTCGGTACAGAGGTAAGGAGGGTCGACGAGGAACACCACGCCCGGCGTATGCTCATAACGCTCGAACACGTCGCGGTAGTCGGCTTGCGTGACGGTAAGCCCGTCGAGGTAGCCCTCGGCGGTGTAGGGGTTCTTTCGGACGTTGTTGTATAGAGTCTCTTCAGAAGCCCTTCGTAGGAGGTGACATACTTCATCGAAAAAAGCAGCGAGGAGGAGAGGGTGATGTAGTCAACGAAGCCGGCATCCTCTTCTTCTTTGACCAGACGAAGGATGTCCCCGCGAAGCTACTCCAGCCTGTACGGTGTCACGTCGAATCCATCCTTGGCTTTCCATCCTTCCTCCAGCGTCTTTCGCACGTGGGCCATCGCCGCGGTGTAGAAGGCCGTCAGCGCGTCGAGAGTGTCGAATGTCTTGTAGACTGGGTCGTCCTCTTCGCCTATCTTGATGGTCACCGGCAGGGACGCCCCTCCGGTCTGCACGGCGAGGTCGTAGGCCGCCTTGTAGTTGAACTGGTTCTCGGTCGACAGCCAGACGACGCTCCCCTCGTAACTGAATCCGGAGAGGATGGCGGCGTTGGTGTTGCCGTTGATCCATCCGGACACCAAGGCCCTCACCTCGGCGACCGTCGGGCGGTGCCCGAACTCCTCCTCCATGTAGGAGGCCATGCCGTCTTCCGCCACCCGCACGTCCCAGCGGACGCGCCATTTGTCACGTATGGGGTTCACGCGCTCGATGAGCGCCACGTTCCCGCTTCCTTCCACCCTTCTCATATCGTTTCTCCTTTCTTGATTGCGTTATTTCGCTCACTACGCGATGGGAACCAGTTCCTTGAACGCCTCGACGCTATCCGCCTCGACGATCTGTCCGCGGAAAGCCAGACGCGCTCCAACCGCGACATTCTTGCTGCTGATCTTGTCCCAAGAGGACTCGAAGCCGAACAATCCTCCGGTCGTCTCATTTCTCACGCCGTAGACCCTCACGACCCTGTATGTCGACCCCGAAACCGCGACGTAATCACAATAATAGGTGGTCGCGCTACCGTTGGCGAGGCCGGCGCATATTATGTCCATATACTTCTGGTTCACGACATTGCTTACCCACTTCTGGTGCTGATCGTTATTGAGGGTCTTCCGCGACGTCCCGTCGGGCATCTCGACGAGCCACTTCATGCGATCGCCCGTCGGGGTGTTGGGCACGGAGACTCCCCCGAGAAGTTCCGACTTGTCGCCGAATATGTTGACATAGCCCATGCAGACCGTATGGATAGTCTGCACGTATGTCGGGCCGAGGCCCGTATCGACGACGTAGCACGTCTGGCCGTCCTGGACAACCGTGTCGCGCATGCCTATGCCCGCGATCTCCACGTCCACGATACGGTCGCTTCCCCCGTTTCCCGTCCCGCACTGGCCCTGGGAATCCCTCCGCCCGTACTTGGCGAGGAAAAGGTTGGCGGTGTCCTTGTGCGCCTCGTAGTCCCTGAGGATCATCGAGCGCGCGGCGGCGTAATTGCCCAGCTCCGTCCAGGTGAGGTTCCCTACCGACCCCGCGCCGTTGATGGCCGAGTAGATCCTGCTACCCACGGAATGGGCGTCGAATACGCCCACGAGGCAGGCCGCGTGCTCGACCCATCCCGGTTCCATGTCCTCGATCCTGTCGCTGTTGGACAGTACGACCATGTCGAACTCCGCGTTGTTAAGGACGGAGAACCACAGCGCTGTGGCGCCCGGCGGAATGTCGGCGACGACATACATCCCGTCGTTGAACCCGTGGTTCGCCGTGGGGACGATGACGCTCGCCAGCACGGCCCCGGTCCCGTCGGCGAACACGGCGCCGGCCATGGCGGTGCCCAGCACCGACGGGAACCGCGCCCGGGAGAACCCGGAAACGTCCACCGAGCATACGGAATAGGCCGTGTCCGTGGCGACGGACCCGTCGACGGTGGCGTTGCCCGCGAGCATCTTGCGTCCCTGGGAGAAACGTCCCGCCGCCTTGATCTCCCCGAGGGTGACGATGGTGGCCTCCGGCGTGTCGGGCATCCCGTCCCGGACGCTGAAGCAATAGTACTTCTTTCTGTTCAGGTAGTCGTTCACGCCCTTGTACCAATAATGAGGCTCATGGACGAACACGTCCCCCTCCGTGGAATCCAGCAGGGCCGGGGACGCGGACGCGACGCTCGCCGCGTCCGCGTAGAAGTTGCTGTTGTCGTCGTGCAGCCGGCAGACGGTCATCACGCCGTCCTCGGCCTGCTTGCCCAGGCAGCGGTGCCGGGCGGCGAGGATCCGGGCCACGTGGCCGCTGGGGACGTAGGCGCTCCCGAACCTGTAGCCCGTCGAGTTGTCGAGGTTCGACATGTTGGCGTCGTCGGCCACCGAATCGTCGGACTCGAGCATGGTGTACTGCGGCTGCCGTATGTCCAGCTCGTCGAAACGCGCCACGAGGTCGCCGTAGGTGGCGTCATCCAGATACTTGGTGAGTATGTACGTGCCTGCCAGCCTGCACTGGGTTGTCGTGTTCCCGTTCACGTCGAAACCGCCCAAGCCGAGATCGTACCATCGCAGCAGGTCGGTGCCGTCGCCCGTGAGCGCCAGCCCGGTGATACGAACGTATCGCAGGGAGTTGCCGGAAAGCGCGAGCAGCTCTTTCATCAGCGCGAGACCGTCGAGCCGCGGGCAATTCTCCACCCACAGCCCGGTAAGGTTCTGCCGATTATCGAACGTAAGCCCGGCGCGGGTGATTCGGGGAAGCGAACGCAGGGTGAGCGTCTGGTAGTTCGCGGGGATACCGAAAGTGGCCAGCGGGCAGCCTTCGGCAAAGCGGATGGCCGAGAGAGAGGCGCATCCGCCCGCCTCCACCTCTTCCAGCCTCGTGCAGGAGGAGAGGTCGAGCGATGGCAGCAGGGTGTAGTTACGGACGTCCAGCAGTCGCAGCATCGGCAGTTTCGTGCCGATGGCTATCTCGGTCAGGGTGTAGGTACTGCCCGCCTTTCCAAGTATCAACTCTTCCAGGCGCGGCAAGTTCGGGATGTTCAGGTCAGTGAAACCGCCCCATCCGGATAGGTCAATACGTGACATGTATTCGCCGCCGTAAAGGTGGAAGATCGTGCCCACGTTCGCCACTTGGCCGTAGGTATAGCTCCACTCGTCTCCGGCGGCGACGGCAGCCCGCGCGAGAACGGCGGCCTCGCGGACAAAGGCGAAGAAGAAGTCGCGGGCGGCGGTAGCCGTGACCGTCGCGCCGGCGGCGGAGTTGCCCTTGAACGTGAGGTCGGTGTTCTTATACTGACCGGTCATGTACCGCGCGTCAAAGAGGCTAAGGCGGTTCGTGAGCCACCAGCGGCGGTGCGCCTTGCGCGAGCCTTGCATCGCCTCCAGATAGCTGTACATGAGCGTGCCCACCTGCCCGTTCTGGTTCACCTCCACGCCCAGCGTCTTGGGAGACACGTATTTGTTGAGCGCGTCGATATTGTAGACGCGCTCCACGTACTGCGCCGACTGCTCCACGTCGAAGACGTTGAAAACGAAGTCGTTCGTCATCGCCGCGCGGATGCGGGTGTAAGCCGCCGCCAGCTCGGTGGTGAAGAGCGCGCGTAGGTTGTTCCAGAGCACGCTGTCGTGCCCGGCAAAGGCATACACCGTCTTGTCGGGGGTGGAGAGTTCCGGATCGGTTGTGTCGTGGCTCAAGTCCCAGTTATATTTCAAACGCCCGTCGTTGCGAAGTCCCAAGATGGTGTCACAGTCGTAGAATATCATATACGCCAGCATCTTATCGACATCCGGATTGTACCAGAACGCCAGCATCATGTTTTTCACGCGCTGGTCAACGCATCCGAATACCTCGGTGAACATGAAGTAGTCGCAGAGGTAATTCACGTCGAAGTAGTTCGACAGCTCGTTTCGGAACTTCGTCTGCCGGGCTGTGATGTCGGCAAGGGTCAGCCCGGCTTCCGCCGTATTGGTGGACTTCACCCACTGGACGAGGGCTTTCAGGTAGGTAGGCTGGTCGCCCGCCTCGAAGCCCGCGTTGCGGTCGTCATCATCCGGGTACCTAGCCTCGAACACCTTCATCCAGTGCGGCTGCCCGTCGTCGTCGACCGTCCCGAAGTCATCGTCGAGGAAGCTGCCCATCGGGTAGTCGTTGTTGAGAAATTCCCAGCACTCGGTCGGGTTCTCGCCGCCGAACACGTCCGCCACCCAGGCGGCGTCGTGATAACCGGGGATGCCCTCGAAGCCGAACACGTCCTCCGTCGACTTGTCGTTGTTGAAATTGTATTTGCCAAGGAGCGAGGGCTGCCCGTCGATGGTGCCACGGTAGAATATCAGGCAGGGGAAGCCGTCGATGCAGGTGCGCACGTCGTAGGGATAGTCCTCGCTCACGTGCCGCTGCGCCGGTACCAGCTCGCCCGCCGCCTTGCAGACGCGGTCGATGAGTTTCGTAAGACCGGTATTGTGCGTCGAGGAAGATTCCGCGAAGTCCGCCTTGAAGCAGAAGCAGTCCACCGGGGCGGATTGTTTCTGTGTCGCGCTGGCGGCCCTCAGGGAATACTTCGCCTCCGCCTGCAACGTTCCGCCCACGCCTTGGCTATCGACACCCAGATAGAGGTCACCCGCCACCTTGGAGGCGTTCTTGAAGTAGACGCGATAGTTCTTCGTAGGGTAAGCCATCGAGGAGGTACCTTGCAGGCGTATGCAGCCACCCACGCAGCGGAAGTTGCGCGAGGGGTCGGCAGGGTTGACAAAGAGCATCTCGTCCACGTCGTACTTCGGGTCCTTGTCGTTGTTCACCGCCGCCTGCAGGACGGTCGGCACGCCGTTCTCCTGATGCCCGGTGATGATGATATAGGGGATCCGCACCGTCTCGGGACTTACCTGACCGTTATCGTCGAGGATGGCGTTCTCGTTGTATTTCTCCAATAAGTCGTCGGCAGATCCAAGGTCTATCATGAAAGCGTCGAGCATCTGGCTGTCGGTGAGGTAGGTCGAGTAAGAACGGATTGAGTAAATATCCAGCGTGCAGTCGTCGCTGCCCATCTCTATGACCTGTGGCGTGGCTTGGTAGATGCTGTCCGAGGCGCCGCGCTGCACACCTCCGGACATGATGCCGTTCACGTAGAGGTAGAGCATGTTATCGTTGAGTTTCTCATCATCGGTCGACGTGTCCGTTGCCGGTGGATATGCCACGAAGCCGATGTTGTACACCTCACCACTGGCGAACTTCGTCGTCACGGTGGAGTTGCCGCGCGAAACCATCCGAGCCTCCTGGGTGGTGATGACAAAGCCCGTGCCGGCAGCATCCATACACTTGATGATCTCGGCGGCCTCGTCCATGATGTTGGTCACTCGGAAGCGTATCATGAAGGCCATCGCGCCGGTGGCATTCTCGGCAGGTGTCGCCAGCGGTCGGAACTGTACGGCCGCACGCGCGTCGTCGGTCAGTCGCAGCGCGCCGTCCAACCATCCGTCACCGCCCCATTTGAAGCCGGTGAGGTCGGTAGTTATATCACCGTATGTCCACTCCCCGCGGTTTACGTCGGAATTACTGCGACCGGTGGCGGATAGTTTAAGCGTCATGCCGTCCACCGGTTCGTCGATGGCCAGCTCGGATTCCGCCACCACCATGGAGTAAGTGTAGGTGGTTCCGCCACACACGAGGCGGCAGGAAATAGTGCCGAAGGTCATAGCCCTGCCGGTATATTCCGTGCGCACGAACGCCACCTGTGAGCTTGACAGCAGCGTGTCCTGCTCGTAGATGTCCACCTGCGTAGGGGTTTCCGTTGGGTTATACGCCGCATAGATGAGCTTGTACTGGTCATATTGCGAGACGAGTAGCATCGGACGCGCACCTTGCGCGATGATGCGCCCGTCGGGATAGTCGTAACGGGTGGCGAACACGGGCGTGTTGTTTCCCACACCACGCACGGCAATGTCGAAGTAGATGCTGTTGGATAGGATGATGGTTTCATCTTCCAGTTCCAACTCAGCCACGAGTTGCACAGAGTGCGAGCCGTGCGCCAGCGCGGTGGTGTTCACCGCGAAAGAACCGTTGGCTGATGACGTGTTGATGCTGCGGTCTTCGGTGTCCACACCGTCCACGTACATGCGTAGTGTCTTGTTGCCGCTGCCTGTAAGGGCAAAGGGTACATTCACCGTATCTCCCCTGTTTATGTTCATGGCGATATTAAAAGAGCTTGCCAGCGTGAGCTGCACGGTCTTTACCGTCCATGCAACAGATGCCACCTGCGCGGCTTCGTCGTTAGTGGTCACGCGAATGCGCACGGTATTGTTGCCCACACCCAAGTATTTGGTAACATCTATCGTGTTGGTACTGCCCGCGGCGATGTCCTGCTCCAACGTGTAACTGGTGGCACCCCTCACGATGGTGATAACAGCGTGCGCACCATTGCCGGTAGAGCTGCTGTCGCCCGTGTTTATCTGGTCGTAGATGTATTGCAACCAGACACGGTCTCCGAATTTCACGGTCGGGTTCTGCGTCACGCGGGTAAGCACCACCTTTGTACCGACGGCAATTCCACCTCCACCCCCTCCGGTGAAGGTCTCGGTGGTTGAGAGAACGTTCCCGTTTGGGTCAAGTAATGAAAGGGAGTAAGCCACGTCGTCGCCCTCCCCGATGACATTCAGCACCAGCGACGCGCCGAAGTTCGCGTTCAGCCCGGCAATGGCGGCTGCGATAGCCTTGTTCATCACGGGGTTGGTAGAGTTCTCGTCGAGCGTCTCGTCGATGGTCACCTCGGGGATTTCCATCGACACCTCGCCGTTCTCGTTCGGAGTTAGTTCTGTCGTGCTTGTCCCTGTGGTTACGGTTATCTTCTTGATGGCATCCCCACCGCCGTAACGGTTCCACGCTGCCGGTGTGGCGAAGGTGCTAACGTCCGTACCTTCGAAGCGGTAGTCTATCCACTGGCCGGCGGACAGCTCAAAAGTGATGATCATTCCGGGCTTGTCCCCGTCGGCGATGTCGGCATCCGCCAAGGCGGCCACGGCGGTCTCCTTGGTGTAGAAGCCGCTCTCCAGCGGTATCTCATGCGTCACATTATAGAATCCGCTCCCGCTTCCCCCGCCGTTCATCGTCAGGTCAGCGTTACCCTCCTCATCCGGCGTGAGTTCTTCCAGCGTCTCGCCGTCCTTGTCCTTGACGGTGATTTTCCGGATGGCGCTTGCAGCCGCTTCGTTGGCGTTCTCCGCGGCGGCGTTGGCTGCTTCCGCGGCAGTGTTGGCCGCGTCTTTCGCCGTATCAGCATTACCTGCGGCCGTATTGGCCGCTGTAGCTGCATCGTTTGCGGCATCTTTCGCCGCATTAGCATTGCCTGCGGCAGCGTTAGCCACTGCCGCCGCGTCGGTGGCTGGCTGGGCGAGCAGGCTGATAGGCACGAGCACGCAGGTCGCGCCCTTGACGCTCGGAAGGGAGGTGACCCCGTCCAGCGAGGTGACGGTCGGCAACTCGCCCACGTCCTGCGAGGAGGCCTTGATGGCGTTAAATACCGCGTCGACGATCCGTTGTTCTTCCGCTTCTGTCATGGTTATTCCTCCTTATCTTTAAGTTGTCCTTCCAGCGCGTCGATGAATGCCGGTGTGCAATAGCGGGCGGCGACCGAGCGCAGCAATGCGGAATCCTCGCCGTCTATCTCCACCGCTCCGTTCGAGCGGTATATCTTGAACGCGAGGTCATGGGCACGGATGCCGGAGACCTGCGAATACAGAATGTTGGCGAACGCCTCGCGAACGTCCGACACTTGTTCCCTCGTCTTGGCGATGTCCATAAAGAGGGCAAACTGCATGAAATTAATCGTCTTCATATCTTTTTTATTTTAAACTGTTGTTGAATAGAGCCAGTATTGCCCGTCCCAGATAATGGTGAGCAATTCCCCGCGGGTACCGGCGGTGATGGAATTGCTTAGCGACCCGTTCGGGTGCATGACCTGCTTTCCCCCGTTCGTGCCGTCAATGGCCACCGCCGCCGCGTTGTTGACGCGGATGAGGTAAATCTTTCCCCTGACGGGCGAGGCGGGAAGCTTCAGCGTGACGGTGGAGGTGTTGTAGCAGCTGACGACGCAATCCGTATTCGTCAGGGTCGTGTCGGCGCTGACCCGTTTGGCGTCGAGCGCGAATCCCGCCACGCAGCCCCCGGCCATGTAGATGGCGTAGTTGTCCGTGCCGCCCGACGCCTTGAAGTAGGCGGCGATGTTCGTGCCGAAGTATCCCGTCGTGTCGCCGTTCTCGAAACGCGCCGCGGCGGTGATGCCCATTACCGAGGGAAGGACGTTGGTGCCGATCCCCGCGAAGATGCCGTGCGGGTCGTCCCTGAAGATAACGTAGGCGTCGTTGCCCGGACCGAAGGGCGTGTTCGTCAGGCCGCTCCCGCTGATGGTGAAACCGCCAATCTTTCCCGCCGTCGCCGTTATAGTTCCGGAGATGTTGGCGTTGACCGTCTCAATGCTGCCATCCTCCAGTATCTTGAAGTTTTCGTTCGCCGTCACCAATCCCTCCAGCGTGATGTTCGCGGCGGTTATCTTCACGCCGTCCTGCCCTGCGCCGACTAAGGCTTTGAGGTTGCCGTCGCCGTCAATGGCATACAGCCCCGTATATTGGCTTGTCACCATCAGCCCGGTTTCCTCCAGCAGGTTCTTGTCCTTGTCGAATACCGCCGCCGAGATCTTCACCAACCTGTCGCTCTGCTCGAAGAGCGTCTTGTATTGGTACTTGAGCGCCTCCAACTTGTCGGTGGAGAGCACCAGCAGGTAAAGGTATATATCGCCGGTGAAGGAGAGCGTGAAGTCGCCCGTGCCGTTCCACGCGCCTTCGGCATGGAACTGCGTGTAACCGTCCGTTACGGCTATCTCCTCGCTTACCTCAAGGGGAGTGTAGGTGGCGAAGCCCGTGTCGTCCACGTTCTCGAACCCCACGGTGAGCGTGCCCGCCGTGGCGCACCTGTACATGAAGGAGAGGTACACCGGCACGGGAATCCTGTTCCCGTCCCCGTCCACCCCGTCGAACGCGGGCTTCTCGCGCAGGTCGGCGTTGTACTGGCGGATATAGTTGTCCTTGATACGCGCCACCATCCGCCCCCCGTCCCATTCCGTCAGGGTCACGCCGCCTTTCCTCGACAGCGCGTTGCCGTTGGCCCATATCCACTTGTTCCCCACGAGAAAGAACGCCGCCTCGTTCGTGGCGTCCCACTTGTCCATGCCGCTGCCGAAGGTGGGGTTGGAGAGATACCCTTTCTCCTCGAGGAAGTCCTGCCGCAGTCCCTCGATCGAACTCGCTATCAGTCCTTCCGTTATCTCGAATTTCGTGAGCACGTCCTCGCCCGTCAGCAGGAGGAACGAGCCGCGCAGGTAGGCGTTGTCGCTGTACAGTCCATCACCGTGAGGCTGGTTGTCCTCCGGAAACCAGCTGTCCGAGATGCCGTCGAGGTTGCCCACCCGCGTGCGCAGCGCGCCGGCGAGGCTCTTCGTGACGATGCCGTTCAGCACGTCGATACGCGGCTGCCCGTCCTCGGTGGCGGCGATAGAGATACAGTTCTGCCGACCGGCGGTCGCGGTGTTGCCCATCAGCACGCACTCGTCGCCCGCCTCGGGCAGGGAGGTGTCGAACTCGGATACGGGAACGGTGACGGTGTCGCCGTCCACGACGGAGATTTCCACCCAGTAGGATTTAAGCGCGGCGCCGGTAAAGGTGGAGCAGCGCATCAGGTCGTGCGGCTGGAACATGTTGGCTTGCTCGAATGAGATAAGGTAGTCGTCGCCGGATCGAGTAACCTCCCTTATCTTCCCGTTGGCCGCCGACACGATGATCTGGCCGCCGACCGAGCGTATCTTTTGGATAAGCGTCTCCATCACGGTCATTGTCTGCCGGACGGTGAGCCTGTCGAGCGTCAGGGAGGTGACGCCGTCAGCGTCCTGCCCCAAGCCGAAGCCTTCACCCGTGAGGCCGTCAACGAAAGTGACCGAGCGCAGGATGCCGCGCAGGGTGAGCGAGAGCAGCTCGGCGTTGCCCGCGGCGTCTATCTTGCCGCCGCTGGTGCCGCTGGTGTAGCTGCCCAGTTCCAGTCCGAGCAGGAACTTTATCAATCCGGCAGCCGTGTCGTTCCGCTGCTTGGAGATGGAGCGGCGGGTGATTTCGTTAATGGCGCGAAGCGCGGAGAGCACTCTATAATCGGTTATCTCGCGACCATCCCAAGACTTCATGATGTCCAGCGGCGTTTCTTCCTGCCGCTTGGCGATGATGTATTGCAACGTGTCCAGCGAGCTGTCCACGCTCTTCTTCCATCCCTGTCCCACCTTATTGGTGCATTCGATGCTGGCGATGGAGAGGTTGTCGAGTTTGCAGCTTATCTTGGTCATCCGGTTGTCCAGATAACCGGTCGTGGGAAAGTACTGCTCCGAAAGCAGGCGCACGCTCTGCCCCAATTGCAGGGGCACGTTGTTCTTGTCGATATAGATGTAGTCGGTGTCGCCACCATACTTGCTCACGTCGTTGGAATAGGTGGCAAGGTAGTCAGACACCGCGACGGCATACTCCTGTTCCGCCGCCTGCTCGTAGGCTGTCGGCATACGGAAGTTCCACGGGACGTAAGCGTCACCCACTTTTGGGATGAGGTTTCCGCCGGGCACCTGCACGTCCTCCGCCGGATAGGTGTTGATAATCTCCCACTCCCCTGTGTCGGCGTGCCAGTTCGCCTCGAAGTCGCGACCGTTCAGCTCACCGCTTTGGAACGATACGTGCTTCACCAGCCCGGCGATCTCGTTGTCGTTCGGGTTGAAAGGTATCGCGTTATCCTTGAAGTAGTAGATGGTAAAGGGGTTGCCGTCCTCGCCTGTCTTTTGCTCCTGCCGCACGGAGCTGACCGTACCCGTATATCGCGGGTATATATCCGAAAAGGCATCCTCTTCGACGTGTTCATACAGCCCGAACCGCGTGTTTCGCTCGACGTACACCGAGCGGTCGGGCAGTTGCAGGCGGTCGAAACCGTAGCGGCTACGGTCGATGTTACGGGTGCTGCCCAGCGGTATCAGGCGGGTGAAGAACTTCACGCCGTCGGTATTGTCCGCCTGCGTGAGCGAGGTCAAGCCCTGCCGGTAGCCCAGCGACACCCGCGTGCCGCGCTCGCAGCGTGTCAGGTTGATGTTGTAACCGTCCGCCCACCACTCCGTCCCGAACGCCTCCGCCTGCATGGTGATGGCATCCCAGCAGTTCACGTTGTTGTACTCGATGGTCTTGTTCGGGGCGGTGATGACCGTACCGATACGCCAGAGCGTGGTGCCGGTGATACGGTTCAGGTTATCCACCCACTTCCGCAGGTGCTCTATCGGGCTGCCGTCCAGCGAGAACCGCGGGTTGTACTGCCCGTCGGTGAGGTTCAGGTACATCACCCGCTCGGCATCGTGCTCGGGGGCGTAGAACTTCACGTTGTAGGTGTACTCCTGCGTGGACTTCTGCTTGGGCTTGTACCCCGCCTTGATGGAGAACCGAACGCCCGCAAGGGTGATGTAGTCGCCCACCTCCAGCGGAACGTACGCTGGCCACGTGAAGGTGCACGAGACCGCGTTCTCCACCATCAGCTCGCGGTTCCATCTCGATGAATCCGCGGTGCTGGCAGCCAATTTCAGCGTGCCGGAAAGGCTGTATATCTTGAGTTCCATTTAAAGGGTGTTTAAACGTCGTTCAAATGCCGGGCTTCGGCTCGCGGAGCCTCACTTTCCACATGCCCACCGTCTCGCCGGTAGCCACGTCGGTGTACACCTTGGGCTTGTCGGTGGTGCCTTTGTAATAGACCTTGTACGTGAGCGGCAAGCCGGTGAGCTTGATGTTGAGCCACCCCGCGCGCAGCGCGTTCAGCAGTGCCACGCGGCGGGTGTTGTAATCCGACAGCGACACGCCGTACACGGCAATGTAAAGCGTGAGGTCGCGCGCCTTGTACGCCGGTGTGGGCAGGTCGTCTGGCAGTTCCTCGCCGTTCTGCTCGCGGTACTCCACCGTGGTGTACTCCTTCATCTCCACGGGACGCAGCAGCTCGTCGATGGAGGTGCTGTCCTCCTCGCTCTCCTCGCACAGCCAAGCCCGGTAACTTGTCCAAGCGTCTTGGTTGTTGATGGTCATCAGTCCGCTTAAATCTTTCATCATCCTATAACTTTTACCTTGGTGCCGTTGATGTTGTTGTTCTGCATGATCTCTAGGATTTCCTCCAACCGCTGGCAATAGGCGGTGTTCTGGGCTATCTGCAAGAAGAGTTCGTGGTCGGCTTCGCGACCGGCTTTCAGGTCGGTGACAAGCTGGCGGATGCCGCTGGCATGGTCTTGCAGGGAGGTGAACAAGCCCTCCAGCTTCGTGCCCTGTTCCTGCGACATGGCGGTGAACGCGCCCGACTGTCCGGACTGGGTGCCGGTGGCGGAAGATGTCCACCCGAAACTGCCCGCCATCTGCTCACGCTGTTTCATCATCTCGTCAACGAGTTGCTGGTATTGCGTCTTGAGGCGGTCTTGTTCGGAGGCGGAAAGACTTCCGTCCGATTCCGCCATATCCGCCCATGCGTCATACAGGGCTTTTATGCGGTCTTTGTACTGGCCCGCTATGAGCGCTCCCAATATCTGCTTGCGCAGGTAGTCCCCAAAGTTCTCCGCCATGTCCTCGTTGGTGGTGTCCATGTCGGCGATCATGGAGACATAATTGTCGTAGAAGCTGTCGAAGTCCGTACCCGTAAGGGCTTCCTTACGGGCTTTTTGCACTTCTTGCCACGCCTCCTCGCTCTCGATGATTTGGTCCAGATAGTTACGCGTGTCTTCATTTAGCTCCGCCCAGAACCCGCTCGCCTCGTCGCGCAACTTCACGAGCTGCCCGTACTGGAGGTCGAACAATCCGGTCATGCGCCCGTCACCGATGCCGTACTTGTGGAAGTCGCCGCCCAGCGCCTGCCGTGCCTGCTCCCACGCCTGTGAGGAGATGTTTTCCCGCTGCTTGGTTCCTTCGGAAGCCGAGGAACCGATGCCCAGAAAGCCCTTGCTCGCGCCGCTGTTCAGATAGGCTTTACCCATCTCGCGGGCGTAGTCACCTTGTTTCTGGAGTAGCTTACGCGCCGCGTCGTAAGAATTGTTAGCGTTGGCGAAATCGTCGGCAGACATGGAAGCCACAAGTTCTTTCTGTTTGGAGATGACCTTATCCAGCACTGCCATGTAGCTCTCATATTTTTCTTTCGCCTCTTCATACCGCTTACGCGACCGCTCGCCGCCCCAATCCGCGCCGAAAAGTGAGCCTACCGTCTTTACCAGACCACCCAACACGTTCGTGATGCCGCTAATCATGCCGCCGATGTCCATCGAAAGCAGCGACTTGGCAAAGCCACTGATACCGTCGGACATCTGGCCGAATCCCTCCACTACCCTCTTGGCGTTCCCGTCAATACTTACCCCGAAGCCTTCCAGCATGTTTATCACGTCATCTGCCGCCCGCGCGTAGGAGGACATCTTTCCGGCGACACCATCCAGGGATTTAGCCAGTTTCGCGCGGCTCTCTTGCCGCTTGCGCTCCGCGTCGGAAAGATTCTTCTCCGCCTGCTCCTGCGTGAGCAGCCGGGTCACCAGCTTACCGGTGGCATCCATGTACATGCCCGTTATGACAGAGCCGCCTCGCATGACGGCGTTCAGCTCTTTCTGTGCCCGTTCCACCTCCTCGTCCGCCTTGCCGTAGTCGGACAACGCTCTTTTCAACTCCTCGATAGGCTTGCGGTCGATGAGCTTGTAGTCTATCTTGGTGAGGGCTTGCTGCAGGTCTTTCAAGTCCGAAGGCTTCAAGTCCTTGGCCGCCCCATTGATGTAATCCCGCAATTTGTCGCGCAGCGTAGAGAGCGTCTCGGTGCTCTGCTCGTCCAAGTTGCTGAACACGTCGGCGAAGTTGATGCCGGCTTTGAAGTTCTCGAAATCGAGTTTTTTTACATCATCTTCACGTTCGCGCATGAGCGTCGCGCGCTCGCCGTCAGTCTCGGCCTTGCCAATCTTGATGGCGTAATCTTGGGTGATTGCCAAGCGTTTCTCCTGATAACTTCCGTACTGCTTGTTATACTCTATCCATGCTCGCTGCCCTTTCTCTCTCCATTCCCGCTCAATCTCGTAGATTTTCTTCGAGTAAGCCATCATGGCGAGCACCCGTTGCTGCCAGGCGTTACTCTTCACGCCCGCTTCCTCTTCCGGAGACACCTTGATGCCTTTCTTCCTGGCTTCGGCTATCTTCTTCAACGTGGCTTGTTCCGTCTTATCCATCTCGTCGATACTCTCGTTATACTCCTTTTGCGCCACGGCGCGGCGTTTCTTGTAACCCTCTTCCATGACCGCCACCTCCGCCTCTTCGAGCTTCTGGAGGGCACGCACGCGGGCTTCCGCCAGCTCGGTGGCGTAGTCTTTCTTGTTCTCGGGCTGTTTCTTCCCGCCGGTGATGGCATCCAGTTTCTTCTGCTCCGCCTTGATTTCGGCTTCGATTTTCTGGTAGTCGGCCTTGTTGGTTATCTTTTTCAGGCTCTCACGCTTGGCGGCGATGACGGCTTCTATGGCGGCCACCGAACCCTCGATGACCGTGTTCGCGCTCTGCACATTGGCGTCTTTCAACGCCTGCGCCTCCTCGTTCGAGAAGGTGAGCGAGTTGTATAGCATCGTGTCCCCCTTGTCGAAGAACTCGTTCGCTTTCTTTATGGCGTCCGCCCGCTCGGGATTGGAGGAGGTGACATAGTCCCACTGAGTATAACCCTTGAACGCCTTGCCGATGCTCCACTTCCCCTTTTCCGGCATGGCTTCCGCCGCTATCATCTTCTCCACGCCTTTCTTGTACTGCTCGGATGCCAGCTCGAAAGCGGCGGCGGCCTTGGCGCGGGTAATCAGCGCGTCGATAAACTCGTCCTTATGGTTGTTGAAGACATTCTCCGCCTCGTTGATGGTGGAGATGGAAACGCCCAGCTCATCGAAAGCTTTCTTGTTGTCGAGGATATATTTCTCCCGCTCTTTCAGAGAGGTGGTAAGGTCGTTCCATCCCGCCCGCAGCCTGTTATAGGTAGCGAGCAGCTTACTCACGCCCTCACCGGCTTTCTCTTGGAACTCCTCCAGTGATTCGATGTTCTCGTCGAGCGCTTTCTTCGCGCCGAACAACCCGCTTACCCATTCGCCGATTTCCTTGCCGTACATCACGAGGAGCGTGATGCCTACCATCAGGAGCGTTTGCCACGACCCGGCGGCTGAAAGCAATTGTCTCCATACGGGAGTGCCTTTTTGCCCTGACTTGGCGAGCAGCTCGTTCTGGAGCCTCACCTGCTTGATGCGGTCCGCCAGCATCGGCAAGTTGTTTGATATGGCGAGGATGAACATTTGCGGCCCCGTGGCGAGGGCGGGCAGCTCACGGGAGAGCTGCGAGACCTCCATTTGCAGCGTGTTCGTCTGCCGCTTGGCGGTCTCCGCGTCCACGATGGGCGTTTTGCCGGTGGTTTTCTTTGTCACCTCCAGCTCCTTGATACGCTTGTTGAGTTCCTCGATGACACCTTTCAGGGCTTGCACGTCCGCCAACTCCTTCTCGCTCACCAATCCCTGCTTCCGCAAGTCCTTGTATTGCTTCTGGAGCTGGGCAAGCTCCGCCTCCAGCCGGGTAATCACATCCTTGGTGAATTGCTCCATGCCGGCGACGCCACCCTCTGCCGAGCGGATGCCGGCGAGTGTCTTGTCATCCAAGAATATCTCAAGTTTGATGGGGTTCATTCTTCTTGTTCCTCTAAGAGTTTAAACGCTTCCAGCGGGTGCAATCCCGGCTGTTTCTTCTGCGGCTGCTGTTTGCCTGCCGCATGGTTCTTGTAATAGTCCAACATGGACTGCTTGGCATCCACGTAGCGCGGAGCGTCGCTCATCATGAGCATCAACATCGGGTAGTTCACCCTTCGACGGATATAGTTCACCGACCAGCCCGTGTCGCGGGCTATCTGTCCCAATGTTCCGAACGGGCTATGGGAAGGCTCCATGTGCCCCTTTAACTCCCGTCGGCGGCGTGGCTCAGATTTGGGGCGGTTGTCCTCAGGACGCTCGCCAATCTGATAATATTCTCGAAAGGGACGGTGTTTATCGTCGTGGCGAAGAGGGCGAACGCCTCTTCCAACGCGACGGGATGCATCCACGAACGTAGCATCCATGCCACCGGACGGTTAAGTAAACGCCCCAATAGCGGGCCGCGAACGATGCCGTAAGCCACCATGCGCGAGATGGTCTTCGTGTGGCGGGCGATGAACTCCAGCTTTTGATCGTAGGTGTAGCCTTGCAGCTCCTCGGGCGTTACGGCGATTTTGAGGTACATTCTCGTCACCCGTTCCTTGCTCTCCCACGAGGGCACGCGCATCACCCAACGCAGGTGCTTCTTCCGCTTCCAGAGAAGACGAAGCGGCAAGGAGATGCCCTCATCGGACAAGACCTGTGCCGCCAAACGCTCCTTGTTGAAACTTAGCTCGTCCATCATGCCTCAGGTAAGCCGGTTTCGGGGTCGATGCCGGGCTTAAACGTCTTGAGACGCTTGCCGTTAGCATCCTTCATAACCTCAATGCGTATGCCTAACCCCAACACATTACTGGTGTTGATGCCATTGCCAAAGTCTGTACCGGACACTTTCGCGTTGTACAGACGGATGGTATGACCGCTGTCGCACTTGATGTCCATAACGCCGGACTTTTCCCACTTCTCGGGCGGTTCATAGCCTCCGTTGTCGTCAGTTGTTCCACCTATCACGTTTATCATCGCTTCCGCGGATAAATCTATCAAAGTGGCAGTGAAAGCGGTCAATCCCGGAGTTGTCAGCAGACTGATGACCGGACCATCCTTCACCTGCGCGGCATAGATTGGCGTGCTGGACGGGGCTGTTCCTGCCGGTTGTAGGCCGTCTTGGGACAGCCAACCGATTTCTACTCCGCCGAATTTCACCAAAGCTATGCCATAAATAAGGTCACTCGAAGTACTCATTTTATAAAACTTTTAATGATTGATATGATTTTTGTTCCGTAACGCCTCTTGATTACGATGGTCACTATTATAAGGATAGCTATTCTTCCTATCCATATCTGCAACCATTGAAACCCTGTCGGCTCTCTTATCACCCTGTCGGGAGGCTTGGTCACCACGCTGGTGGTGTCGTTCCTGATACGTGTCAGCTCCTCCGTGAGGCGTATCACCTCGCGGGAGAGGCTGTCACAGGTGGCTGTCACCTCAATGGTGTCACCAGAGGTCTTCTTCACGTCCACCTTTGCCTGCCCTTGCCGCGCGCTAAATCCCGTGCCCTCAGGCAATCGCTCCAGTATCGCCACCGGAAACGCCGTCCGGGCCAAGCTCATCGGCACAGGTTGCGTCGTCTGCTCGTAGCGGCTGACGCTTCGGATGCTGTCCTTTGTGGCACTCACCAGCTTCATCTGACTTTTGCAACTCACCGCGCACAGGGCAGTCAATAGCAAAAGGACAGGTGTTAGCCTTTTCAACAGCCTTGCGGAGCTTTCCAACTTCTTTCCTAACTGCATTTATCTCCTTTTTTAATGGTTCTACTACTTCTTGCATCAGAATTTGCATAGCTTTCTGAACATTATCCAGTTCCCTCCCGCGCGTCTCCGCGTTGTCGGCATCTACACCGGCTTTGAGCTTTGCTACCTCCTGTATATACTTCCTGCGGTCTATGTACATTTTGAATCCGCCGGCACCTATGATAGCCGTCAGAACTCCACAGATTATCCGCGTTAATTCAAGTGTGTCCATATCCTTATTCCGTTTTTAGAGTAAGTTCCAGCCCGCCTCGACATCAGCCATTACCGCGGGCGTGGCGTTCTCGACCTGCGAGATGGCGGCGGCGAAGGCGCACATGGTTCCTTTGTCCTCCACGTCGGGCACATACGTGTCCGGCACCTGCATCTCACTGCATACGCGGGATATATACCCCGCCGTGTTATTCTCCGAGGGCGGCGCCCACCGGCGTATGAAGTCGCCGATGGTTCGACATCCCCACTTGCGCCGGTAGTTCTGCAGTAGGCGGATAAGTGCCCGGTAGCCGTGGGCGATGTCCTTGAATTCCTCAAAGGCATCGTCCCGTTTGTCGGCTGCCGCCACCTCGCCTTTCCAGTCCGTGGCATCCGAGTTGCGGATGTTGCCGGGGTTATTGTTGCGTAGCCCGCGCGCCAGTGCCCGCTTCATCGCCTGCCCCTTCCTCTTTCTGCTCTTCCTCGTTGTCACCGGAGGGAGTGTCGGCAGGTTTCTGCCCGTCCGCGGGGGTGGCTGCCGCCTGCGCCGGTTGCGGCGCGAGCTTCACCAGCCCCCTCTTGATGCAGTCCTCCGCCCGTTCCAGCTCGAGCAGTACCACCTCGCCAACCTCAAGGGTGGCTTTCGTTACCTTGTCCCGGAAGCGACACTGCACGATGCAGCCTATCCTCTGGACTTCCGCGCCCACCGTTTCCAGCGGCTGCGCTACCTTTGTTTCTTTTTTCTTAGCCATTGTTGTTTGTCTTTAAGGGTTATGCCTCTTCGAGTTCGTCACCGCCGGTTTGCTCGCCACCTCCGGCAGCCGCCGTTTCCTGCGCCGCGCGCCTTACCTGATACCAGTACTGGGCAGTAGGCGTGGTAGCGTTCGAGGTCTGCTCGGTCTGGCCGTCCCACGAGTAGATAGCACCGATGGCTTCCTGCTTCTTGGGAAGGTAGATTTCGTAGTGGCGGAAGTTTACGAGGCTTTCCTGCGTCTCCGGACTTTGCTCTGCCGAGCGGTAGTACATCTTGGTCGAGCCTTTCGCTCCGAACATGCGTTGCACATAGAACGCGAACGAGGCTTGCAGGTCGGTGGCTGCCGGAGCGGTCTTATAATCCACCTTCACGCCTGCTTTGGTGAAGTACGGACAGTTCACGAATTCCTGCACCTCAAAGCCGTAGAGGTTAATCACCTTTCCGCTCTGGTAGTTGTAGTACTGGTCTTTGAACTTCTGGTCGTCCTCCAACAGGTCGTTGATATGGTCGGAACAAAGCACGAGGCGGCGACCGGCAGTCGGAACGCTCGCCTTGTCAAAGGCGCGCTTCAAGGCGATGATGTCCTTGCGCGTGATCTTGCGGCGGCCGGTAGAATCTGCCTCTCCGGAGGTCTTGATGACCGGCGTGGTGGCGGTGTTGCTGTACGGAGCCAGCGCATGAGCCGCCTTCTTCAAGCGAATCTCGTTGATGGCATCCGCGTGACGCTGAACATCCGTGGCAAACTTATCGAACGATATAGCCAGCAACTGGTCGTCGGTGACGCGCGTCGCCTTCGTTTGGAACTTGTCCAACCCAATGGGGATGTCATCCTCGTCCAAGTTCTGAATGGGTATCGGATAGGTCGTGTTATTGATGAGCACGTCCGGATTGCCTCCAACGTCCACCAAGTGGATAACCTCATTATCTACCTTGCTGGAGTAGTCAGGTATGCCATCCAAAAAAGTGGCTGTCAGCCCGGCATTAAGCTGTTTCACCAGCTCGCCCGTCCAGATTTCCTTATATACACCCGCGAAGAGCGAGCCTTGCGGCATGAAGCCGCCCGCCACCATGGGGATAATCACTCCCGAAGCGGCACCGTAAGCGGGGCTTACGCCCAACACCGAAGCGATGATAACGCCCATCAGGACGTTGAAGAGCATGCCGGTGGCAAAATTCAGTACATTTCTCATATTTTCTACTTTTTAAAAGGGTTTATACGTCATTCATCTCTTAGTCGAGCTTCGGACAGTCCACGCCGTACTCCGCCTTGTAGAGGGCCATGTACTGATCAGGGTTCTGCTCGCGCATCAGCTTGAGTTGCTCGGCGGGCACTTCGGAGAGTTTCTTCCACTGTCCGCCAAGCCGCATACCGCCAGCCGCGCCGCCACCGGCGATAATGTCGGTCGGTTTCACCGCCACCTGCATCGCGTCGAGGGTAAGCTTCAGGCTTTCAGCGCCCGCCGTCTTGCCCAGTTCGATGAAGTGGTTTCTCTTGTCAGCGTTGAACTTGCCCAGCTTGATGGCATCGTCCACCATCCGCGTCACTCCCGCCAGCTTGATGTCGTCCAACTCCTTGCGCAGCGTGGTGTTCGCTGTCTCGAATCCCAGCAGGATGCTTACCTTGGAGAGGATTTCGTTCTCTGTCGCCGTTTCCGGCAGCCCCAGTTTCAGGGCGATTGCTTTAAAATCTACGTCCATATCTTCGTTATTTAAAGGATTATTGGGAGGCGTGCCCCCGTTTGATTTTTCTGTTTTAAGCAGTGGCAACGCGGTACAATCCTCACCTGCCGCCAATTTCAATTCACTGCCACCATGATAAAGCAACACGAGATTGTCGTCGTTGCCGCCCATATCTACCATGCTCACCTCTATCAGCTTGGAACGCGTCACTGTCATTCGCGTTTGCCCTTGTTTGAGCAGTGCCTTGTCGTCGCTTACCTCTATCGGCTCGAAATAGGGCGAGCACATTTTGAGCGTGCCCTTGTCGAACTGCTGCTTGGCAAGTTTGCTCTCCTCGCGCACCTCGTCAAAGTAAGGCTCGCCGGTGATTACGCCGTCCTCCACCTTGATGTCGCGCACGTTGCCGATGATGACCCCGCGCCAGTGCATCCACAGCATCACGGGGTTGCGCTTGAACTGTTCCAAGTCCACACCGTCCGTCTTCACCCACGTGCCGTATTGGTTCAGGCTCTCGGTGGATATTACCATTCTTTTATTCGCCATAGCTATTCCTTGTTTTTTGTGGCGAAGTTAGGCAGCGGGCGTTCCGGCATCCAAAAAAGTGTGTAACGATTACATAGAAGTCTGTAATGGTTACACACTTGTATGTAATCGTTACACGCTTTTTTGCCTTGTGGTGGCTTCCCGCCCGACCTTTGCCATAATCAAAGAAGAATGATATGGCGAACAAGAAAAGCAATGCCACGCAGGAACTGGCTAAAATCCTGTATATGTCAGGGCTTCCGCAGGAAGAGATAGCGGAGCGCGCGGGCGTTACGCGCCAGACACTTTCCCGCTGGGTGAACACGCTCGGATGGAAAGAACAGAAGGCGGCGAAGAACGTCACCCGTCCCGCGCTGGTGAACAAGTTGCTCCAAAGCATCAACACGATGCTGGAGGAAGCTAACAAGCCCGGCAACGAAGAGCTGCTAGCCTCACTGGGCGACAAGCTCATCAAGGCGGCATCCGCCATTGAGAAGCTGGAGAAGAAGACTTCCGTAGTCGACCGCATCGAGACGATTATCGACTTCGAGAACTGGGTGATACGAAATCGCGAGAACTACCCCGAACTGCACCCGGATGCCATCAAGCTCATCAATACCTTGCATAACGACTACCTCACGGAACAATTCAGAAAAGGAGGCGCATCATGACCGAGCAGGAGAAGAAGGAGGCGATGAAACGCTGGCAGGAACACCGCAAGCGCGTGGACGCGTTCACATCCGTGGCGTTTCAAGAGACGGAGGCGCAGCGGCGGAAGAACATCCGCCGTGCCCTCAAAGAGTACGACTACTTCTGCCACCGTTACCTCGCCCATTACTGCCAGTGCCCGAACGCCAAGTTCCACAACGACGCGGCACGGTACATCGAGCAGCACCCCGAGATGCGGGCGGTGTTCGAATGGCCACGCGGGCACGCCAAGTCGGTGCATCTGGACGTTGGCATCCCCCTGTGGCTTAAATTCAAAGGGATGCTGCACGTGATGGTGCTCGTGGGCAAGTCGGAGGACAACGCCGACGCACTATTGTCCGACCTGCAGGCGGAGCTGCAATTCAACAACCATATCATCCGGGACTTTGGCGAGCAATACAACAGCGGCTTATGGCAGGAGGGCGAGTTCGTCACCAAGGACAACTGCGCTTTCTTCTCACGCGGTCGCGGTCAATCCCCGCGCGGGCTTCGCTTTCGCGAGATGCGCCCCGATTATATCATCGTGGATGACCTCGACGATGACGAGATGTGCCGCAGCGACGCGCGCGTTCGGGAGATGACGCGATGGATAAAGGAAGCCCTGTTCGGATGCTTCGGAGGCAAGGACGGCCGCTTTATCATGGTGGGCAACCTCATCTCGAAAAACAGCGTGCTCCAGAGGATTATCGACAGCCCCACCGTCCACACCTCCACCGTGTACGCCATAGAAAAGGATGGCAAACCCGCATGGCCGGAGTGTTGGTCGCTGGAGAAGCTCAAAGACCGCGAGCTGTTCATGGGCTACCGCTCCTTCCAGCGTGAATATATGCACAACCCCATCACCGAGGGCGCGGTGTTCTCCGAAAAATGGATTCAGTACAAGCGGATGCTCAAGCCGCGATACTACGAGAGTCTCGTGCTCTATATAGACCCCTCATTCAAGGACAGCACCAAGAACGACTACAAGGCGGCGAAGCTCTGGGGACGACCCCGTCCCGGACTGAAAACAGCCAAACACTCGGAGCTGCACTGCCTGCGGGCTTTCGTGCGACAGTGCTCCATCGGGGAGATGGTGCGCTGGTGTTACGACCTTTGGGAGAGCCTGCCCGAGGATGCCGCCATCGTGATATACATGGAGGCGAACTTCATGCAGGACACCATCCTCGACGAGTTCGAGCGCGAGGGGAACGCGCGCGGCTACCAACTCCCGGTGACGGCGGACAAGCGCAAGAAGCCGGACAAGTTCGCGCGCATCGAGGCGGTATCGCCGCTGTGGGAACGCGGGCTGGTGTGGTACAACGAGCTGCGGCGGAACGACAACGACATGAAGACAGGTATCGAGCAGACGCTCGCCTTTGAGCGCGGCAGCCGCGCGCATGACGACGGGCCGGACGCCGACGAGGGGGCGATATGGAAATTGCAAAAAGCCTCCCGCGAGGAGAGCTTCGTGCCGCGTATCGGCTTGCGCCAGCCTCCGAAGGATGGTTGGTAACTCTAAAACAATAAAGATATGGCATTCATCACACAGGAGGATTACATACAGGTTGGCGGCGACGCGCTCACCATCCTGCAGCAGAACTCGGCGGAGAAACGCGCGCTGGCGGAACGCCGCGCCCTCGCACGCATCGCGGACGCGCTTCGTGGACGGTACGACATCGACAGCACGTTCGCAGCCGAGGGTGAAGACCGCGACGAGGTGTTGGTAGGTTACGCCATCGACATGGCGCTCTATTACCTTGTCGGGGCGATGCCCGGAAAGATGGGGCTGGAGGTGCGGCGCGAACGCTACAAGGAAGCCCTCGAATACTTGCGGGACATACAGGACGGCAAGGTGATGCCGGACATTCCCACCATCACCGGCCCGAACGGCGAGGAGGATTACCACAACCCCATCCGGTACGGCTCAATGAAGAAAAACAATTATGACTGGTAGATTATGGAAGAAGGAGTAAACAAGAAAAGCCTGCAGGTAGGCAGGGTAAATCTCGCCGACCCCAAACAGCTGGAAGAGACAAGAAAACTGGTAGTGAAACTCCAGCTTCAAACCGAATACCTCATCAAGAAAGATATTCGCACGTGGCGCAACGCTTGGCAGTATGCCATCAACGTGGATTATCCCAACCGCGTGCCGCTGTACAACGTATATAGCGACGTGGACGTGGACTTGCACCTCACGGGATGCGTGGGGCAACGCAACGGCTACGTGCTCAACAAGAGCTTCCGTATCGTTGACAAGGCAAAAAAGGAGAATCCGGAACTGACCTCCATTTTTGAATCCCCATGGTTCAAGGAGTTCATGCGGCTGACGCTGGAAGCTACCTATTGGGGACACTCGCTCATCCAACTGGGCGATGTAATCACCGTGGACGGCATACCTGCGTTCAGCGAGGTGAAGCTCGTGCCTCGCAAACATGTGAAGCCGGAATATGGCGTGATCGTTACCCGTGAGACGGACACTTGGAAGGATGGGTACGACTACCGGCACAGCGCGATGGCGGACTGGGTGGTCGAGGTAGGTGGAACGCACGATTTGGGGCTATTTCTGAAATGCGCCCCACAAACCATCCCCAAGAAAAACATGTTCACGTTTTGGGACATGTTCGGCGAGATTTTCGGCATTCCCTTCCGCGTGGCGAAAACCACCAGTCGGGACAACAAGGAGCAAAGCAAAATAGAAAAGATGCTCAGCGACATGGGTTCGGCGGGATGGGCACTCTTTCCCGAAGGGACAGACATAGAAATAAAGGAAAGCACGCGTGGAGACGCTTACAATGTGTTCGACAAGCGCATAGATCGGGCGAACTCGGAACTGTCCAAAGGGGTGCTCACGCAGACGATGACTACCGACAACGGCAGCAGTCTATCCCAAAGTGAGATACATAAGGAAATGTTGGAGAACCTCATCGGCATGGACGCGGACAACCTGCGCGACACCGTGAACTTCAAGCTCATCCCCAAGATGATAAAGCACGGCTTCCCCCTGAAAGGTTTCCGCTTCGACTGGAACGAGGGTGTCGACTACACGCCCGAGCAACAGATACGCTACGAGGAAATGATACTTGACCGTTACGAGGTGGATCCCAAATATTTCGCCGAGAAGTATAACATACCTATCATCAAGCCAAGGGAACAACCGACAACCGTCACCGTCCCCGGAGGAAAGCAACAGCCCAATACCAAGGATACAGGACAAAAGCTCGAATACCCTTTTTTCGACTGAGCCTCGCTGATTACGCGGGGCTGCACGAACGGGCACGCTCCCTCTACTACGGAGGCGACATGAAGCTGGCGCGGGATGAGGAGACGGAAAAGGAGAAGCCGGACACCTCGCAAGTGGAAGCCGCCTTCACGCTGCTCATGGCATGGCTGCACCGGCAACGGGATTTCACGCCCGAGATGCTGCGCGACGAGGAGGCGCAGAAATTTATCCGAACGCACGCCTCACTGCTGGACAAGGCGGTGGACTACTCCATCCGGGAAGTGCCGATGGACGAGGTGAGCGTGGCGCGCCTCAAGGAGAGCAACTACGTGTTCTCCGGCTATAAGACTTTCCACGAGCTGAACGAGGCGTTCCCCTCGCTCGTAGCGGATGACGGCACCAAAAAACCGTTTGAGACCTTCTTAAACGACGTTCAAACCATAAATGAAAACTATAACCGCCACTACCTGCGCTCGGAGTACAACTTCGCGATGGCATCCTCACGCATGGCGGCACGTTGGAAAGACTTCGAGCGGGACGACGACCGCTACGACCTGCAATACCGTACCGTCGCCGACGAACGGGTACGGCGTTCGCACCGGCTGCTTCACAACATCACGCTGCCCATCACGAGCAAGTTCTGGGACTGGTACTTCCCGCCCAACGGATGGGGATGCCGCTGCACGGTGGTACAGGTACGCAAGGGCAAGTACCCACTGTCGGACGAGCGCGAGGCGATGAACCTTGGCAGCCAGGCGACAGCGGGCAAGCACCAAGAGATGTTCCGTTTCAATCCCGGCAAGCGGATGGCATGCTTCCCCTATTACAACCCGTACACCATCAAGAGGTGCCAGAACTGCGAGTTCCAACCGCTGAAACTGGCGAAGAGACCGGATAACCCGCTGTGCGGGGCGTGCAAGATACTTGGCGAGATAACCAAGCGGAAGGAGATATTGAAAGCGCGCAGGAAGGAGATAATGGCGGAAGCCAAGAAGATGCGTGAGGAGATATTCCGCAATCCCGACTTTGACAGGGATATACACCTCACCGGCAAAGGCATTGATGAATGGCTGAACCAGCCGCACAAGTTCATCGTGGAGAAGAATGAAATGCTCCTGAACATCAAAGACGTGCTGGAGAAAGCGAGATACTTGGGTGGCGGACAGGACAAGAACGACCTGAAAGCCACGGCGCACCTGTTCGAGACGCTTGTCGGCGGTGAGAAGTCTTGGATTATCGTCAAGGAGTACCGGCAGGGAGAAGTGAACCTATACAGCATTTCGGACAGTAAAGACATATTGAATATCCTCAAATAGAAAGGAGCAAATCCATAACGCCTGTTGGAACTACAATCCAACGCTTGTCATGAAATTGCTCCTTTCATGGGGGCAAAGATACGCCTATTTTATTAGTGAACAAATAAATGAGCCAAAATTCTGATAATTTACGCCGTGAGCTGGAGAAACGACTAAAAGCGTTCATCCAGCACACACTCTCGGACATCCGAGTGGAACTGGGTGATGAGTTCGACCGGAACTTCGAGCGAGAGGCGTTCTTCTCGGAGAAATGGGCACGCCGCAAGTACAACGACGACGAGAGCCGAGGGCTGCTCGTTGGTACCGGCGCGCTTCGGCAGAGCATACGCAATGAAGTGTCGCGGACGGATAACAGCGTGGTGTTTACCAGCAGCGTGCCGTATGCCTCCATCCATAACGAGGGAGGCACCATCACCGTGACGCGCAAGATGAAGGGCTACTTCTGGCTGCGGTACTGGTCGATAGTCGGCAAGAGCAAAAGCGATGGCGGCACGATGTTCGCCGGGAAATACCAGCGGAACAAGAAAGGAGAGAAACGTGCCAACCGCCAGAACCGCGAACTTACGGCCGAGGCGGAGTTCTGCCGGGCGATGGCCCTCAAAAAGGTGGGCAGCAAGATAGTGATACCCAAGCGACAGTTCATCGGGCTGCATCCGGAGGTGGAACGTCTTATACAGGAGATAGTGAACAAGAACATTAACGATATACAGCAATGAGACGACTTTTGTACCTGAGCCTCATAGAAAGGCTCAAAACCCTTACGGACGATAACGGGCAACCCGTAATCAAGACGTTCGACCTGTGGAACGAGCAGGTGGAGTTCATCGAACAGGAGGAGATATTCGCCATGCCCGCGGTGTTCATAGAGATGCAGCCACTCAAATGGGCGACGCTCGGAGGCGACAGCCAGCAGGCGGACGCTACCGTGCGGCTACATATCCTTACCCCTTGGGACGGCAGCTCACGCGACGGTAGCCAGTTCCAAGAGCAGACACTCGCGCGCTTTGACCTGCTCGACAGGATAGACCGATGCCTTTTCAACCTGACCGCAGACGATGGGCAGGCGCAGATATACATGTTCCGTCGCTCCGGGACGGCCACAAACCATAATCATGGGGAGGTGGTGGAGGACATTTCCGACCATAGCTTCCGGGTTACCCAGCGAATCAAAAGAGGGTAAGCTGCCTGTGTATCTCCTGTTGCTGGAGAATGACGCGCTCGCTGGCGGAGGCGTTGATCATGTTGTAGAACGTTTTCTCGCATATATGGAACCTTGGCCAGATATAACGGCGCAATATCTCACGGTTCGACAGCCCGCTTTTCGCGTGTTCCTCGTATATGCCAAGGATTGCCTCAACCCTTAGCGCGTAGCTACGCCCCACTATTTTCTTCTTTCCTTTACGCATATCCTGAAAACTACCCTGTCATTCCAACGGCAAAGGTAGGCAAAAGAATGGCACAAGATACCGCCCCGTCCGTTTTCTCGCGTTCTTCCGACATCATGCGCAAAAAAACGGCCGCCGGACAGTTTATTTGCCTGGCGGCCGCGCCTGTCATTCGGACGGTCACTACGACTTGAACGCGCCGGCAAAGAACCCGAAGTATTTCTTGGCGAGGTACGTGTAACCCGTTACCAAAAATGCCAATGACGCCAAAAGGTTCGCGATGGCGTTTAACAGCCTGCCAATGATGAAGAGCGGGATCACCATCACTAAGCAGAGGCAAAGCACTACATACCGCAATTTAATCTTTTCATTGCACTTTTTCTGTGTCTTTTGCTCCTTTTCCATAAAATTCTTCTGTTTTAGTTATACATTGAAATATCTTATATGCTATCCTGGGGTCAACCGCGTTGCCTAATCCCCGCACTCTGTCCACCCAGTGGGGAACCCCATAAACGCTTCCAGCCACGGCAGCGGCACGTGTGAGGGTTCCAATCCAGTTATCTTCGTCACCTTGGTGTTGAAGTCGTTGCTCAAACGCTTTTCGGCATGCTTCAGGAGCGATTTCCCGCTGTACTTCATCCGCCGCCATGCCGAGGCCTCCAGCGTTGGCAACAATCCATATCCGCTTTCTGCGCTGAAACGAGTTCGCGCCCGCAGCCGGTATAATAAGCGGCGGGGCTGCTTCGTAGCCCGCACTTCCCAAATCAGCCAACACTTGTTCGAGAACCATTCCGTTTTCGTAAGTAATAAGCCCATAAACGTTTTCAGCGACGACCCACCGGGGTTTAGCCTCTCGTATAGCCCGAAACATCTCCGGCCAGAGATAGCGGTCATCGGAAGTACCTTTTCGCCTTCCGGCAGATGAGAAGGGTTGGCAGGGGAATCCTCCGGAAATAACGTCAACCCGTCCTGCCCACCGGGTGAAATCCGTCTCTTTAATGTCTTCATAAAGTTCAACGTTTGGAAAGTGCCTGCGCAGCACGCGGAGGCAGTACTCGTCTTTCTCACATTGAAAGACGTTACTCCACCCCACCCGACTTGCCGCCAAGTCGAACCCGCCGATACCGCTGAAGAGACTTCCGTGTGTCACTATATTGATAATTTAACGCATTTGTAAAGTAGCCCACTTTCCATATCCTCATACGTAGGATATGGTTCTGACATTTCTATATCATCGGTAATGATGGCATATCTGTATGACGTTACGTATAGATGATTGACGACCTTTCTTTCGCACCGTATTCCATACGTGATTTCTTTCACGTCCCGCATGAATTTGAGGGCGTGGGGAATGGTCGGCGCGGGAATGACTCAATTCTCACCTTTATACCATTTCGCTTTTGTTGGTGACAGTAGTTCACCTGCGCGCAACGCCGGTGTTTGACAATGATAGTCTTCAGCGACATCCCTTGTCGCGTAAAACGCGTCCGTCTCCCAGTTAAAGCCCAATCCTTCCAGGGCTTTGGCTTGCGCGTAGCTTACGCACTGGAGTTCATTCTCCTTTTTCATTGCTGTTAGTATTTAAAATTAGTCCAGTGAATGATAACACCCTCGAACGTCTTGTCGAAGAAATCAAGAAAATCCTTCGTAGATTTGAAACCGTCTTTCCGAGCGAGTGTTTCCAACTCTTCACTGTCAAACGGCCTTCCATCTACATACACTTCCACATAACGCTTACTCTTTTTCCCTGAAATGTGTATCTTTACTTCTTGAGTGCTGACGCAAATGCCTTCTTTAAAGCATTCGTATCGAGATGTGCGCACGCCTGTGGCGAACTGTATCGACCGACCTGCTTTCCAACGCCCGTGCATGTCGGCACGTAACGAATGTATCTTGATATCAGCAAGTATCGGTTCTTTGAACCGTGGTTGAAATCCAAGTACCATAATTATTGTTTTTTAAAGAGTCTTAAATCTACAGGGGCATGTCAACAGGTCTCCAATGAGTTATTAAATCCGCCTTCAGGTAGCGATAGCACTCCTCGTCCCTATCCGACAAGCGGATGTATAGCTTATGCTCCCCGAAAGTAGGCTGTAGTGAGCCATCGCGCATGTAAGTCTGCATAGGCATGGAGTACATGCCTTTAGCGACGAAAGACGTGCCCTTGCCCGGCAATTCGTCCTCTATGCTTATCCATTGCTGTGCGTAGGCGACACCCGCGGCGAACATACCGAGGTGCTCCGCCATCAGGGCTTCATCCCCTTCATGGGGCGTGCCCGCCAATACCTTCTCGCTTATCTCGCGAGCCGCTTCCTTAATCGTTTTCATTTTCTTTTGGATTTAATATTCTGGAGAATCCGGCACCCGCCTTGAATGCCTCTATACATGCGTCACGCTGTCCACACTCTGCGATATGCCCGTCGCAACCAACAGTATCTCCCATATTGAATGTCAGGCACTTTTTGCAGCAAGTAACGTATGCGAATACCTGCGCCTCTTTCTCCGCCACAAAAGCGTCCATTTCGGGTATCCTATTCGAGGCACTTCCCATGTCCATATTCCCATAGATGCCTTCCACCACCTCAAAGCCGTGCGTAGTGACTATCGCCGAGGCGTGAGGATTCACTTCTTCGCGTAGCAGCTTGACAAGAGATTCTACCGCCTCGTCAAACTTCATTCTTAATTCTTCGTTCATCATAATTCTTCGTTTTTAAAAAGACTTGGTTCAATATCGTAATTATACACCATCACCTCCGTACGTTTCTGTATGCCACGTTCCGGGCGGCATCCGCGTCCGAGGTTGGTGAGCCGCATGCTTAGTTCGACTTCCTTGTAGTTCCATCCCATTTCTTTGACGTACATGCGCAGGGTATCGCACCAGTAGTTTGACAGGATGAACTTTCCTTTGAGGTCGCACAGCTTTACAAGCAGCTTTTTGAGGTCTTCTTCGGTGTATCCACCGTAGTGACCTTGGTAACAGTTCGGGTAAGGCGGGTCGAGGTAGAAGAACGTGTCCGGCGTGTCACGGTAGGCGATCACCTTCAGCGCGTCACGGCAGGAAATCTGCACGTCGTCGAGTCGCAGGTGAAGCGGCTCGGAGAAGTCGGAACGCTTGCCCTTGATGAACGTGCCGGTGTGGCCGCCGGAACTCCCGTTGCACCACTTCCAACCGCCGTGCATCGACCCGGCGAACGAACCGTTGGTGATGAGCCATACCGCCCATGCCTTCTCCGCGTCCGAAGCCTCGATAACCCGCCCGTTCCACACGTCCTTGGCATACCTGTACATCGCCTCGGAGTGCAGCGTCTGCCGGACCATTTCCGACAGCTCATCGAACCTGCTCTGGACGCACCAGTAGAAGTTCATGAGCCGCCCGTCATGGTCGTTGATCACCTCGATGCCCGCTTTCGGCTTGGCGAAGAACACGGCTCCGCCGCCGAAGAACGGCTCGCAGTATATCTTGTGCCTGGGCATCATGGCGATGATGCCCGGCGCGAGGCGTTGCTTGCCTCCGTAGTACGTGATGGGCGTGCGCATTTATCCGTTCTTATGGGTTTCCCGATATATCTTCTCTCGGACGCGCGCGTACTCGAGTATCTCGTCCCAGGCGGGCAGCCCGCCCACCTGCCTGTCGTCCACGTACAGGTGGGCGTAGATCTTCCGGCAGTTCCCGCCGTACTTGCCCACGTGGTCCGGGGCGTTGTCGTTCACCCGGTGGAAGGGAATTTGCCGCTCCCGCAGCCAGTTCACCATCTCGGTCTGGTGCGTTCCCTCCCTGCAGGTGTTGATGATCAGGTAGTGACCATCGTCTCGCAACTTCCGCATCGCCTCCACCGCCCCGTCCGACGGCTCGCCGATGGACGGCCACTCCCCCTTGTGGAGAGTGCCGTCAAAGTCGATCGCTATAATCATAGCCGGCAGAATGAGGGTTCCACATGTTTCCAGACGCCCGTCTCCGGGTCCCGCCCGCTGAAGTAGTAGTTCGTGGCCGTCTTGTACACCACGTTCGACTCCTTGAACAGACGCATGATCTCCGCGTACTCGTCGTCGAACCGTCCCTCCAGCTCGTAGAGCTTCGACACCGACTTGTAGTCCAGGTCGCCCTGCTTGTTGCGCTCCAGAAGCGTCATGGCGAGCTGGTACATGGGGTCTTCCGTCCCCTTCTCCGTGCGCCCCACGTACGCCTTCAGGTAGTTCACCAGCCGCTCGGCGGCGAGGTCCGCCCTCTCGTCGAAGGCCTTCACCTTGTTGCTCCTCACCTCCATCTTGAAGTCGCCCTCCACGATGGTGTAGCTCTCCTGGCCCTCGCCCCGCCGCAGCTTGCCGTACTCCCGCATCGTCTCGCGGAACGCCTTGCACTCGCCCTCCAGCCACTCGCGGAAGTAGGCCACGTCGTTCGTCACCGGGTGCAGGTGGTCCCACACGTCGCGCATGAACGCTTCCCTGAGACCCTCGTAGGCCTCCTTGCGGACTTGCTCGTCCGCTCGCTCGGTCCGCCGCAGCTGCTCCAGCAGCTCGCGCCTTTCCTCCTTGGTCAATTTGCTAATGTCCATATTCTTCTTCTTTTTGATTGGTTACTATTCATTGCCTGAACTCTTTCAGTCTCTCCTCGAGGCGGTTGAGCCTTATCTCCTCCACCCTGCGGTCCGCCGATACCCCGTCCCACCTGGGGTCGGTATAGGACATCTTCAGAAGGGTGTCGGTAAGTTCCTCGAGCCGCTTCTTGCTGGCGCCATATTGGGCCTCCAGCGACGGGCGGTTTCCGTATATGTTGAACTTAGGAGGCATGGCCTTTCCAATTCGCGCGAAGTCCCGGCATCTTCTCGTCTATCTCCCCGCGGCTGTAATAGACGCGCCTGTCGCCCTTCCTCCCATACCTGCGTAGCGTTCCCCGGTCCGCCCATCTCTTGATGGTGTCCTTGTCGCACCCTATGTACTCGCAGGCCCGGGCCTGCGTCATCATGCCCGACATGTCGGCGCCGGGAGGAAGCCACTCCGCGGGCTTGCGCTCCTTGCGCCCTCCATTGCCGGCCAGGCGCTCGAGATTCCTCACGCGCCTCACCAAGGCGTTCCATTCCGAACGGGGCAGTGCAATCATATCCTCTCGCTCCTCCGGAACTATGGTAGCCGGTGATGTTTTCCAGTAGTCCATGTAGTCCGGAATCAATTCCTCGAGCGTCAGCCGACCTTCCACAAATCGCGCCGCGTCACGCATTGGGAAATAAATCCCGTCGTCTCTGTCTTCTTCCTTGACTTCCTTAATATAGCAGGCAAACACCACCATTTCTGTGTATCGGAGGGAGATTACCCGAGCCTGTGCCAGACTGGTATCGTCGCCTTTCAATTTCAGTATGGCGACCGCTTCCTGCATTTCCCTTTTATTTCTCATATCCTTCTGGTTTAAGGGTTAATCGTTCTTTTCCTTGCGGGCTATCGCCTCCAGTTGCTTCTTGGTCTCCCGAAGCTCGTTCACCGTCATTTGGGAGATGTTCTTTCTGGCGGAGGTATGGGTGCGCGCCCAGGCGTTTATTTTAGCGATGTTCATCCGCTTGTCATCCTCTGTCTCCGAAGAGAATCCCTTGTTCAGGAACGATACTTTCATCGAGAGCGAGTAGACGCGGCGGCAGAGCGTGAGAGCCTCTTTCCTGAGCATCTCCCTCACCTCTTCGTCCGTCTGCCGGGGGTTCAGTTTCGAGAGGAGCTGCCGGGCTTCCTCAAAGGTCAGCTCGCCGGTGCTGGAGGTGCGTCCTCCCGTGAAGGAGTGGACGCAGTCGTGGCGTGCATCGTCGTCCATGCCGAGCCGCCGGAACGTGGCGTGCAATGCCTTTAATTGGGGCTGGCTTACGGGCTTGTTGGTGGTAATCTTCATTGCTTATTTGTTTAAAAGGTAATCACTTCGCGGGGTCTCGCGGTCCGCCCAGTAGGTCGCCGCGTATTCCGGCCACACGTCGAACGTGCCCTTGTCGCCTATGCTGCGCCCCTTGCAGAACGCCCGCTTGCCCTCCACGTATATTTTCATTGAAGCGTCATACATCACGCCGCGCGCGCCGCGCCCGTTGGGATAGGTGCCGTCTGCGTGGCTGACGAAGATCAGCAGCTTGTTGCGGTGCTCGCTCTTGAACTTGCGGTAAGCCGGATAGTTCAGCCCGCAGTACTGAAAGCTGTCTATTATCACGAAGTCCGGAGACTTCTGGCGTTTCAGGCGCAGCTTGAGCTGATCCATGTCCTCGCCTTCCAGGAGCAGGAACCTCTTGTTCACCTCCATCATGCCAGCACGCACCATCTTGTCGCGTATGCTCATGCTCGCGCCCTCCTCAAGACTGTTGTACGCTACACGCCCGTACTTGCACAATTCCTTTGCCAGCATCATGGCGAACATGGTCTTGCCACTGCCGGTATTGCCCCAGATGAGCCACGTGCCGGTGCGCTCGGGCGTGCCGAACGCGGCTTTCCAATCGCCTTCAAAGGGGAAGGTGTCATACTTCATCGCGAGCACCTCCCGGACGCCCCGGGCGTTGCGGTCGAATGTCCGTGCCTCCGCCCCCATTACGCGGTGTCTCCTTTCCGCGCCTGCTGGCGGCGTTTCTGCGCGTGTATCAGGCGTTTCACCTTGCGCAGGTCGTTGTCCGCCTGCGCGGCGTCACGGAGCACCTTCCTGATGTCCGCCTCCGAGGTGATGCCGTTAGCCTTGCAGATGGCGTACACGTCGTTCTGCGAGGTGGCGTTCAGGTCGAAGAACTTCCTGCCTATGCGGCTGTTTATCTCCTTGTAGCCCTTCTTGTTGTAGCGAAGCCCGTTCTCCATGCGCCGCTTGATGTAGTCGGTGGAGAGGAACACGATGCCCGCCCGTCCCTCCAGCCTGTTGTAGATGCTGATGAAGTAGTTCAGCACGCCGTCGGTCAGCTTGTCGCCCTCGTCGAGGATGAGCAGCGGGTTCTGCAGGTAGGTGATCATCTGCAGGGCGTACTCGAACATGTCCCGCAGGTTCGTGCCGTCGGTGGGCGCGCCCACCTGCCGGGCTATCTCCCGCACGAAGTCGCTGCGCTTCATGTCCTCCGAGCAGAGGATGTAGAACACGTTGCGGTGCGCCTTGCGGTACTCTATCGCGGTGGCGGTCTTGCCGCAACCCGCGTCGCCGTCTATCCAGAACACGTTCTTGTACGTCTGCGCGTCACCCATCACGTAGGTGATCGCCTTGAAGTTCTCGCTCTCGTGGAGCGTCCAGCTCTCGAACGAGTAGCCGATCTGCGCCGCGATTCGGGTGAACATGTCGTCGGAGATGTTGTCGAACTTGCGGTTCACGATGTTGCTCACCGTCGCCGTGCTGACCTTTTGAAGGCTCTCGCTGGCGCGGCTCGCCGTGGGGTAATTCTTGCAGTAGGCTTCCAGCGCCTCGCTGATCGCCTCCTTGTCCCTGGTCGTCATTGCTTTCATTGTCCAAGTGGTATTTAATGATTGTTTAAATGGTGTTCTAACACATGCGGTCTATTATACCCAGCTCGTCGAGCGTCACGTTGGATAGTGCCTTCTCGTATTCGCCCAACGTGGCAAATTCGATGTCCGGCTCTTCCCGCTTCTCACGTTCGTGCCGGGCGCGGAACCGCTCCATATCCTTTTTGCTCACGTTCTTGGGCTTGGGGCTTGACAGTCCGAAGAACTCGGCGCCTATCTTCTCCTCGATACAGAACCGCTCGGTGTCCAGGTAGTTGTTCGCCATCCGCATCTTGTTCAGCTCTATCGTGCGGCGCATGTAGCTGTCCTCATCCGGGGTGCGTTCCTGCGTGTTCCGGTGTATGGAGACTTTCGGGGTAGCCATCGCCGAGTATTTCAGCCCGGAGGCGGTACTCTCCCACAGCTCCACCCGCAGCATGTCCAGCGGGTCGTAATACAGGGTGAACTCCCTGTCCGTGTTGGAGAGTGCCCATCTTTCATCCCGCAGCCCGTCCTCACCGTACACGTCAAAGTGGTATTTCCGCCTGTTCACCTCGAAGCGGATGCCGTAATTGGTGTAAGTGACCGCCGCGGGGTGTTGAATCCAGAACATGCGAACCTTGTCGGCTTCTGTAATCTCCGAGGTCTCCGGGTTCTGGCTCATCCGGTACATCTCAATGCGCGGAAGGCCGGTTGCCGGATGCTCGGCGTTGTTCCATTCCTCGCGGCATTTCTTGTATATCTCCATCATTTCCGCCAACGTAGGCAGCGCGTAGGCGTTCTGCTCGATGAACTCTATGTTAGGCTTGCTTTCCAGTTTCACAGCCTGTATGTTCTGGCCCGTGAAATTCCACATCTTGTGCAGTATCTGCGCTTGGAAGCGGTAGAAGGCGTTCTCTATCGTCTTACTCTGACCATTATAAGGCATCGTGTACTTGTGCAGGCGGCAGATCTTCTTAAAGAAACCTTGCGCCACCTCGCTCTTCTGCGAGCCTTGGTTATCCGTGACCGTCTCGTAAGGCTTCATGCCAGCCGTTTCCACGGCCATGCGCCACGCCTTGTACTGGTTGTTGAAATTCTCCTTTGGCGAGATGTCGTAACCCAGGAACACCTCGGAGTAAGCGTCGATGACCTCGTACACGCTCGTGGTGCGCATCTTGTTGTGCTCATCCTTGTAGTAGAGGTTGAGTTTCGTGCCGTCGCCGTACCAGAGGGAATCCCGCATGCTCGGCATCTCGGTCTTCATCTGGCTGCTGTACTTGCCCTTCCATTTCTGCATTCCATAAACATAGGCGTACCACAGCGACATCACCTCTGGGGCGTTGAGGTAGTTCTTGATGGTGGTGGGAGACTTGATAATCGTAAGCCCACTCTCCACCGCCTGCCGGTTGTACTCGTCGAATATCTGGTCGTAAGTGTACACCGGCACCTTGCTAAGGCGCAGCTTCAACAACAGGCGGGCTTCCGCCGGCGCTATCTTGCGCGCCACCTGGTTGCCGGTGTTCTTGTTCACCAGAGCGACATAGCCAAGCCGCTTATAGGCGTTGTATTTCTCCTTGAGCCGGACAGGGTTCGCTGGAAGGGTGTGGCCGTATAGCTCGCGTAGCTTCCCGCAAGTATTCAAAACCGAATCCCATACGATCTTTTTGTGCGTATAGCCGCCAGCCTTGTGCAGACCTTTCATTTCCATCTCCACGCGCCGCATCTCGTTCATCACCTCCGCGTTCAGTACGTACTCCTCCTGACGCTCGCGCGAGATCTTCGGCTCGTAGCTCCTGTAAAAGTCCATAGCCGCGGCGTCCGAGTGGATGGAGCGGCTGGCGAACTGTTCCTTGATTGAATCCATGGCGTTGGGGTATTTGTCATCGTAGGCTTGACGGACAGGCGAGGGAAGGCTCTCGTAGTCGATCAGGGCACAAGATCCAGCGCCTTTGCCGGGACGGACAACGCGGATCACGCCTTGGCGAACCTTCTTATCGTAAGATGGCTTACTGATTATTCCTCCTCCCACCAGTTCAGGAAAGCTGACGCACCTTATCTTTCCGTACATCTCCATCGCTACGCCTGCTTTTTCTCGGATTGATTTTGTTCTTTGCCCGCAAACATGGACAAGGCCACCGTGGCGGACAGGGCGACGATCACGATCGCGCTGACGCCCATTACGGTGCTCGCCTCATCCTGTCCACCCAGCCACACGCCGTAGATCATGCCCACCGCTATGGCTGTTTTCTGAAATCGCCTGAAAAATTTCATATTCATATCTCCTTATTTTTGGAATTTACTACTTTTGTAGGCAAGTATTAATATAAATTGTTTATAGCCATGAAAGTAATTGATGTTATCGTCTCATTTGAATTTACCGATGCTCATATTTCCGTTGTTGATGATGGAAGTACGATTGATGAGTTTGAAAACAAGTGCATACAACTTTGCAAAATATTCGATTTTGAATATGAGCAGCATTACAAAAGGATTGATTGCACTCCACATTGGGTCTTCGATATTAAATTTCAAAAATCAATCTTGACATACCAGCATTATATGAACGTTTTGCAAGCATTCGCACAAGAATATCAAATTCTTATTGCGGCCGCTCGTGAGAAAGAGTATGAATATGAGATTGGATTTTAATTATTAAAGGCGTTGGCATTCCGAAAGATTTCAATATTCTCTTTGCGCATACTACATCGTAACCTGCGTCTAACAGAAGTTGGAATTCTTTTATACCAAAAAGCACTCTTTCGTTATACGGCAAGAGTTGTAGTCTTGCGTATATATTTTCGGAAACGCCACCCTTTCTTAGTGTCCCAAACTCGGGCACTTCCTCCCCGAAGAACTCGGGGAACGCCTCCACCAATTTGTACCGGTTGGCTTTGTCCGCCTTGTAAAACAGCTCCTTGAGAGCCACGTTGAACGAGCCTTCGCCCGTGCGTGTGCCGTTATGCCGCTGCATAAATACACTCTGTTTTTTTTCTTTCATATCTATTATTATTTAAAGTGTTATCGGTTGATTGCCCATTACGACCGCTTTCACGGTCTCGCCTTTGGCGTTGAGCACCTTCACGGTCGTGGGAGCTTGCTCTTCGCCGCTCATCAGTATGCCACCCAGTTGCGTGAGGGCAACGTGTCTCATTTGTCCGGCTGTCAGTCCGTTGCGCTTGAAGCTCATCGCGAGACTGACCGTCGGGCGGCTTACACGAAAGGCCTTCATTAAATGGGTGTAAGCTGCACTTTTCTGTTTGGGATCCGCCCAATCAATTTTTCTCATATTGCATCCGTTTTTTGGTTATATGCTCTTTTTTTCGTTCCTTTGAGCGCTGTAAACGCTTATCTGGGTGCAAATATAACGCAGTTTGCGTTTAAAACCAACTTTTTTGGCGAAAAATAACGCAATATGAGCAGAAAAATTAATAAGGTCGCTGTTTTAGACCGTATAAAGGCATATTATAGCCTAAAAAGCAACGCAAAACTCGCAGCTTTTTTAGGCGTTGCACCGACTACTGTATCAAGTTGGTATAGTAGGGATACGTTCGATTTGGATATACTGTACGCGAAATGCGTTGATTTATCCTTTGATTGGCTGTTGGCTGGGGATGAAGTAGCGCAAGAGGAAGCACCGATTGAACTAAAAGAACCATCAATGAACAACCACGATGATACCCTCTACTATAAAATGTATAAGGAGGAAAGAGAACAGAACACGCATCTAACTAAAGAGTATGGTCGTCTCGAAGAACGTCTCGAGCAATCTGATCGAGAAAAAGCCGAATTAAAAGAAGATCTTGCTAAATGTCAACTTGAATTAAGTGCTCACAGGGAAAAGGCATTGGGGTTCGACCCTTCGACTGCTGCAACGGATGCCCCCTCATCAAAAACATCGAAGACATCTCCATGCTCAACTGGCGGTGGCTCTGTTATGCCGCAGACAACTCACCTCCCAACGCATAATAACAAATAATCAGCGACGTAAAATCCTACTGAAAAAGTTGATGGGTTGGGTAGGTTTAGCATCCAGCATTGCTGCCATTATCGGAGCTTAGCTTGGAGAGCTTGTTCTTAAAATCCTTATCTTTCTGAGAGTTTCCTCATACAGCTCTTTATACCTTATATCACTCATCACACATATATCGCCATCTTTGTGATTCATCCCTGAGGATTCAACAAATAACACCTCAAGCGCATGTTTATATTGCTTGAGTTCTTCTTGGAGGCGTTTTATATCTCCGCAAGCCACTTTTTCTTCAATCCAAAATGCCATCTTCATGCTATTCTTGTAAAAGCTCCCAGCGGTATTGCTGGGAGCACTCTACTAACCATCACGTCATGTCATCTTCTAAACAACCATTCTACCAGACCTAAACTATGAAAATCTTGTTGCGGAAGGGGGATTCGAACCCCGCACCTAAGGGCTATGAACCCTTCGAGCTACCACTGCTCCATTCCGCGATGCCTTGCACGTGCCACGCGAATATGCCCTCGCGCACACTTTTATGCCGCGAATATAAGCAGAACGAATCACATAACACTAATAATCAGCTATATATAAATAGGTGCAAACTAAAAACAAGGCGTAATATCCCCCTCTAAAAACACCGTTTTAAGCCAATAATCCCCACTATTTCGGAAACATCCCATAAAAAACACCCCCCACGAAATGTTAAAAAGGTATGCCTAAACTGAAATATGCGAACATAAATGCTTCATTCAGGGTATGCCTAATCGTATGCCTAAAGGTATGCCTTATCCGTTTTTCCACATCGTCTCCATTGATTGATCCGAGTAACGGCAGGGATCTGATCCGATGGAATCCTCCCATTTCTCTAAAATCGCTAAAAAGGGATGAATATTCCCTCAAATACTTCTATATATTAGTTATTTAGAAGTATCTTTGCACATAAACTTCTAAATAATAGGGATATGAGCAAGGTTATACACGTCCATCTCATTTTTGAGAAAAGGGATTATTATTTCGGTAGCGTCAATGCTATTTATACCGTTTTAAACGCGGATCAAATAGGCATTAAACAGAGCACGCTGGCGCACGCCGGCCTCTCTGATGGAGGCGTAAAGCTCACTAAAAGAGCCATTATACGCCAGTCTCACCTCATCCGTTGCAAGCAGTAGTAACGGCATAGAAAAGGGGCTATATCGCGCCGAAAAAGCCCGAATATAGCCCCTCTATTGTTCAAATGTAACAACCATGTTATTTTAGGCGTTTAAAAAGCCGTCCAGTGTAAAGGTGATGTAAGGCGAATGTAACATTTCGTTTTGCCTGATCGGTTACAGCGTCGCAAAGCAAAAACGCCTCCATACACGCACCACAAAGGCATTTCAGCCGTTTTGCACCTCACTCAACTTTTACACAAATCGTTCTGTGCCCCATAAATCTATCGCCGATGGACAGGCTGTTTCGGGAGCGCGTAGGGGGATATTCGCAAAACATGCTGTAGAGAGTGGACGATTTTACGGAAGGGGATAAGCGATTCAAGGTAGACACGCAAAATGCCCGGTGCCTCCAAAAATATTCGTTCTATGTGCGCGTAGCGCTCATTTATTCCGTATTAATTGCCTATCTTTGCAGCCCGTGAGCAAGGAGGTACTCTATATCTTCATCGGTGGCGGGGCGGGCAGCGTGCTTCGCTATGCCGCGCAAGTGTTGCTGCACGAGCGAATCGTGCCTTACCACTTCCCGTGGTCCACGCTCTGCGTCAACTTGGTGGGGAGCTTCCTCATAGGGCTGTTCTACGCGTTCTCCGAACGTTGGCAGCTGTCCACCGAGGCGCGGCTGTTTCTCACGGCCGGCGTTTGCGGAGGGTTCACCACCTTCTCCACTTTTTCCAACGATGGGTTGGCGCTGCTGAAGGATGGTTTTTATGGCACGTTCGCGCTCTATGTCGTAGCGAGCGTTGGTAGTGGATTGATCGCGGCACTGGCCGGAGGCTACGTCGGTAGCCGGTAATGGTGGCGCGCGAGGTTTTGTAAAGTCTTACTTTAAATATAGTTAGAAAGATGAAAATTGAAAAGATTGTAGCTCGAGAGATTCTCGACTCGAGAGGTAACCCTACCGTAGAGGTAGACGTAGTATTGGAATCCGGTGTCTTGGGACGGGCGTCCGTTCCGTCGGGCGCGTCGACCGGTGAGCACGAAGCCTTGGAGCTTCGCGACGGCGACAAGAAGCGTTACGGTGGCAAGGGCGTGCAGAAGGCCGTGGAGAACGTGAACAACATCATCGCTCCCAAGCTGATCGGCATGTCGTCCCTCAACCAACGCGGCATCGACCATGCCATGCTGGCCCTGGACGGCACGAAGACCAAGTCCAGCCTGGGCGCCAACGCCATTCTTGGCGTATCGCTGGCCGTGGCCAAGGCGGCGGCCAACTACCTCGACCTCCCGCTTTACCGTTACATCGGCGGCACCAACACCTACGTGATGCCTGTGCCCATGATGAACATCATCAACGGCGGTTCGCACAGCGATGCTCCCATCGCTTTCCAGGAGTTCATGATTCGTCCCGTAGGCGCTCCCTCGTACAAGGAAGGCTTGCGCATGGGCGCCGAAGTGTTCCATGCCCTGAAGAAGGTGCTGAAGGACCGCGGCCTGAGCACGGCCGTAGGCGACGAAGGCGGGTTCGCTCCCAGCCTCGAGGGTACCGAGGATGCCCTCAACTCCATCCTCGCCGCCATCAAGGCCGCTGGCTACGAGCCGGGCAAGGACGTGATGATCGGCATGGACTGCGCCTCCTCGGAGTTCTATCGCGACGGCATTTACGACTACACTAAGTTTGAAGGCGAGAAGGGCAAGAAGCGTACCGCCGACGAGCAAATCGACTACCTGGAAGAGCTGGTGAACAAGTTCCCCATCGATTCCATCGAAGACGGCATGAGCGAGAACGACTGGGAAGGCTGGAAGAAGCTGACCGAGCGCATCGGCAACCGTTGCCAACTGGTGGGCGACGACCTCTTCGTCACCAACGTAGACTTCTTGGCCAAAGGTATCGAGATGGGTTGCGCCAACTCCATCCTCATCAAGGTGAACCAGATCGGCTCGCTGTCCGAGACACTCGACGCCATCGAGATGGCACACCGTCATGGCTACACCACCGTAACCTCTCACCGCTCGGGCGAGACGGAAGACGCGACCATCGCCGACATCGCCGTAGCGACCAACAGCGGCCAGATCAAGACCGGTTCGCTGAGCCGTTCCGACCGTATGGCGAAGTACAACCAGCTGCTCCGCATCGAGGAAGAACTGGGCGACTTGGCCGTCTATGGTTACAAGCGCGTCACGAAGCGGGGTTGACGGGAAAGAGACCTTTCCCTGCCGACCCGGCAAATCGCGCACACAAGAAAAAAGCATCCCCGAAAGAGGATGCTTTTCTTGTTTTGCGCACGTTAAATTGTGCTTGTGCACAAATCTAAACCTTTCATTCTTATGTGCCTTTAGAGCGAGCCTCTTGTCGGATTCGAACCAACGACCCCGAGATTACAAATCACGTGCTCTGGCCAACTGAGCTAAAGAGGCGGGTGGGTAAGCTGACTATATCGCGCCGCTACAACCAACTACCTTTGCTGCGATCAAGCCCTGGAGGATTCGAAGGGAGCTGGCCGTATAGGACTTACCCATTTTGTGGGTGCAAAGGTACGCATTAAATCGGATTCCACAATAGATACCCTCTCTTTTTGACGCGGAAAGGGAATTTGTGCTGATATTATTTGTACCTTTGTCGCAATTTAGATAAGGTATGACCGATAGCAGGAGTTTTTTGCAGAAGTATGCCGTGCACTTTGGCACGTATATGGGCTTTTACTGGATACTGAAGTTCATTCTGTTTCCCTTGATCTTCCGTATCCCGTTCTTCCAGCTTCTGTTCGTCGCGTTGACGCTGGTCGTCCCTTTCTTGGGCTATTACTACGTCAGGATGTACAGGGACAAGGTTCGCGGGGGAAGCATCAGCTTCGCCGGCGCCGCCATGTTTACCGCCATCATGTACCTGTCGGCCTCCATGCTGGTGTCCGTAGCCCATTACGTCTATTTCCAGTTTATCGACCAAGGCTTCCTGGTCGATTCCTTCACCCACTATTGGAACCGGCTGATGACGGAGATGCCCGCCCTGCTCGAGAGCCAGGAGAGCGTCCAGATGCTGGTCGACGTGTTTCGCGACGCCACCCCCATCGACATCACCTTGAGGTTGTTGTTCATCGACCTGTTCTGGGGTATCGTCCTCCTGGTGCCCACCAGCCTGATGGTGATGAGGAATACGAATAATACAAATAGTTAAGACAAAGACATGGATATATCAGTCGTCATCCCCTTGTACAATGAGGAAGAATCGCTGCCCGAACTCTACGCGTGGATAGAGCGGGTGATGCGGTCCAACGGCTTCTCGTACGAAGTGATATTCGTCAACGACGGCAGCACGGACCACTCCTGGGAGGTGATACAGCGCTTGCGCGAGCGGTCGGACACGGTGCGGGGCATCAAGTTCCGCCGCAACTACGGCAAGTCGCCAGCCCTGTATTGCGGATTCGCCGAAGCGAGGGGCGACGTGGTGATCACCATGGACGCCGACCTGCAAGACAGTCCCGACGAGATTCCCGGCCTCTACCGGATGATTGTGGACGAGAAGTACGACCTGGTGTCGGGCTGGAAGCAGAAACGGTACGACCCACTCTCGAAGACCATTCCCACCAAGCTCTTCAACGCCACCGCCCGCAAGGTGTCGGGCATACGCAACCTGCACGACTTCAACTGCGGGCTGAAGGCCTATCGGCGCGACGTGGTGAAGAACATCGAGGTGTACGGCGAGATGCACCGCTACATCCCTTACCTGGCCAAGAACGCCGGATTCGTCCGCATCGGCGAGAAGGTGGTGCGTCACCAGGCACGCAAGTATGGCCGCACCAAGTTTGGCTTCAGCCGCTTCGTCAATGGCTACCTCGACCTGCTCACCCTCTGGTTCCTCTCCAAATTTGGCGTCAAGCCGATGCACTTCTTCGGCCTGTTGGGTTCGCTCATGTTCCTCTTCGGCCTGGTAGCCGTGATCGTGGTGGGCGTCGGCAAGCTTTACGCCATGTCCCGGGGATTGCCCTACAGGCTCGTCACCGACTCTCCCTATTTCTACCTCTCCCTCACGGCCATGGTGATAGGGACGCAGCTCTTCCTGGCCGGATTCCTGGGCGAGCTGGTGTCGCGCAACGCTCCCGAGCGTAACAACTACCAGATAGAAACGAAGATATAACCCCATACTCCGCATACTCTCCCCCCCCCCTCTGAACGCAACGATTATGAGACAATTACTCCGAATATTCATCCTGTTTGTCGTCGCCAGCGTCGTCATCGGCATCTACGGCTCATGCTCCGACGAGAGCGACTGCTCCATGACCGGGCGCCCCATGGTGTACTGCACGCTGAAGACCATCAATCCCGACGAACCCGGGCGGGTGGTGAACGATACGCTCGACTCGCTCACCGTCACGGCGCTGGGCACCGATTCCATCATACTGAACAACCAGAAGGGCGTACACCAATTGGTGCTGCCCCTGCGCTATACGGCCGACACCACCGTTTTCCTCTTCCGCTACGACCCCGTCCGCAATCCCAACGATGTCGACACGGTGTACGTGACGCACAAGAACACGCCCTACTTCCAGTCCATGGAGTGCGGCTACATGATGAAGCAGAGCATCGCCTCAACCCCCCGGTACGGCAACCGCTCGGGTACCACGGAGCGAGTGGATTCCATCTATCTACGCAATAAAGACGCCAATTCCAATGAGATCGAGAACTTGCAGATATTCTTTGTCTACCGCGACCGTACGCCTGCTCCTATTGAGTAGCCTGGCGCTCATCGGCTTCGCCGGCCAGGCTGTCGCGCAAGAGCTACAGCCCAGGCAGCCGCGCAAGGTAAGCAGGGAGGAGGCCGAGGAGATACGCAAGGGCAAGAACCGGAAAGAGGAGAAGAAGGTGGCGGTGCCCGATACCATCCCCTTCTACAACGGCACGTACGTGGGAATCGACGTCTATGGCCTGGGCGCCAACTTCCTGGGGAGCGACTTCGCCTCCTCGGAGTTGCAGGTAGGCGTCAATCTCAAGAATCGCTTCATTCCCACCCTCGAGATAGGCATGGGAGGCACCGATACGTGGAGCGAGACGGGCATACACTATCGCACCAAGGCCACGCCCTACTTCCGGATAGGCGCGGACTACAACGTCATGGCCAGGAAGAAGGAGAAGAACAGCTACCTCTACGTGGGCTTGCGCTACGGGATGAGCGCCTTCAAGTACGACGTAGCCACGCTCCCCGTGAGCGACCCCATCTGGGGCGACAACATAGGAAATTCGAGCCTGACCGACGACTTCTGGAAAGGCAACGTGCCCTTCGACCATCCGGGCATGAAGGCTACCGTGCAGTGGATGGAGATCGTGCTGGGCGTGAAGGTGCGCATCTACAAGAACTTCAACATGGGGTGGTCCATACGCATGAAGTACAAGCTCGGCGCCTCCTCGGGCGAGTATGGCGACCCTTGGTACGTGCCGGGCTTTGGCAAGTATAAATCCAACACTATGGGGCTGACCTATTCGCTCATCTATCGTCTGCCCCTATAATATATAAGGTATAGAAGGAAAGTAATGTCAGGATTAGAAATATGGTTGCTCGCGATAGGCTTGGCGATGGATTGCTTCGCCGTCTCCATCGCGAGTGGCATCATCATGCGGCGCTACCGCTGGAAGCCTATACTTACCATGGCCGTCGCCTTCGGCGTCTTTCAGGCCGCCATGCCATTCATCGGCTGGATGTTCGCGCGCTCGTTCAGCCACCTCATCGAGCGCGTGGACCACTGGCTGGCGTTCGCCATACTGGGCTTCCTTGGCTTTCGCATGATCCGCGAATCCATCAGGGAGGAGCAAGAGTGCCGCCTGTTCGATCCCACCCGCCTCAAGGTGATACTGGCCATGGCCGTGGCTACCAGCATCGACGCGCTGGCCGTCGGCATCTCGTTCGCCTTTCTCGGCGTGAAGGCGTACACTGCCATCCTCGCGCCGATAGCTATCATCGGGCTGGTGTCGCTGCTCCTCTCCCTGGCGGGGTTGCTCTTCGGCATCCGCTGCGGCTGCGGCGTGGCCCGCAGGCTGAGGGCAGAGCTGTGGGGAGGCGTGATACTCATCGCCATCGGGCTGAAGATACTCATCCAGCATCTCTTCTTCCAAGGATAACGCGCGCGTCACGAACAATAAAGAATAGGAATGAAAAAAAGAAACTACATCTGGCTGGCCTTCCTGGTGCTGGCCACCATCTGGATTGTCGTCCGCCACCAGCGAAAGGCGGACTTCCGCACCGACAGCGGGTTGGTGTTCGGCACCATGTACAAGATAACCTACCGTTGCGACGACGACCTCAAGCCCGACATCGAAGCCGAGCTGAAGCGTTTCAACAATTCGCTTTCGCCCTTCGAGAAGAACTCCGTCATCAGCCGTGTCAACCGCAACGAGGAGGTGGTGGTCGACAGCTTCTTCCGGCGCTGCTTCGACCTCTCCATGGAGGTGTCCCGACAGACCGACGGGGCGTTCGACATCACCGTCGCCCCGCTGGTCAACGCCTGGGGATTCGGCTTCAAGCAAGGACGGTTCCCCGATTCGCTTACCGTGGACAGCATCATGAGCTTCGTGGGCTATGCCAAGGCGAGCCTCACCGACGATGGGCGAGTGATGAAGCAAGACCCGCGCCTCATGCTCGACTGTAGCGCCGTGGCCAAAGGATACGGCGTGGACGTGGTGGCCAGTTTGCTCGAACGGCGGGGCATACGCGACTACATGGTCGACATCGGCGGCGAGGTGGTGCTGAGAGGGTACAACCCCCAGGAGGAGCTGTGGCGCATAGGCATCAACAAGCCGATAGACGATTCCCTCTCCGTGAATGGGGAGATACAGACCGTCCTCCAACTCACCGACGTGGGCATGGCCACCTCGGGCAACTACCGTAACTATTACTACCGCGACGGCAAGAAGTACGCCCACACCATCGACCCGCATACGGGATACCCCGTGCAGCACAGCGTGTTGTCGTCGACCGTCATCGCACGGAATTGCATGACGGCCGACGCGCTGGCCACCGCCTTCATGGTGATGGGGCTATCCCAAGCGCGGGCCTTCTGCCAGGCGCACCCCGACATTGACGCCTACCTCATCTACAGCGGCGAGGACGGCACGCTGAAAACCTACGTCACGCCGGGGATGAAGAAATACATGAAGCCGTGAGGCGAGAGCCGTGGCCACGGCCACGGATACCCGCGAATATTTGCGGATGTCGGCCATAATCCGTAATTTTGCCCCGTAATAACGCAATATTTGTTTACCTTGATAGATTATGGAGCAATTAGGCAAAATACTGATAGTGGATGATAACGAAGACGTGCTCTTTGCCCTCCATCTGCTGCTCGATTCTTATGCGGAGAAGATAAAAGTGACTACCGATCCCGCCCGTGTGGAGCACTTCGTGCGCACGTTCCAGCCCGACATCATCTTGCTCGACATGAACTTTAGTCGCGACGTGGTGAGCGGGCAAGAGGGATTCGACACGCTCCGGCGGATACTACGCGTCGACCCTCGGGCGGTGGTCGTCTTCATGACCGCCTACGCCGACACCGACAAGGCGGTGCGCGCCATCAAGGCGGGCGCCACCGACTTCGTGTCCAAGCCGTGGGAGCGCGATAAACTGTTGGCCACCCTTTCGTCGGGCATGCGCCTGCGGCGCTCCCAAAGCGAGGTGACACGCCTCGAGGAGCAAGTGCGCACGTTGGCCGACGGCGGTGCCGAGGAGGAGGTGGTAGGTCGCTCGGAACCCATGCGAGCGGTGTTCGACACCGTGGAGAAGTTGCGGCAGGCCGACGCCAACATCCTCATCCTCGGCGAGAACGGGACGGGAAAGGACGTGATAGCCCGCATGCTCTATCGCCACTCGCCGCGAAGCGAGCGGCCGTTCGTACCCATCGACCTTGGCAGCATCCCCGAGACACTGTTCGAGAGCGAGCTGTTTGGTTACGAGAAAGGCGCCTTCACCGACGCCCGCAAGGCCAAGGCCGGGCGGATGGAGGCGGCCACGGGAGGCACGCTCTTCCTCGACGAGATCGGCAACCTCTCGCTACCCATGCAAGCCAAGTTGCTCACGGCCATCGAGAAGCGAGCCATCAACCGCCTGGGTGGCATACATCCCGTACCCATCGACGTGCGCCTCATCTGCGCCACCAACGCCGACATCCATAAGCTGGTGGCCGAGGGACAGTTTCGCCAGGACCTCCTCTACCGCGTCAACACCATCGAGCTACGTATCCCGCCCCTTCGCGAACGGGGCGACGACATCCTGCTGCTGGCCGATCACTTCGCCCGGCGTTATGCCCAGAAGTACCGCAAGCCAGTGCCCGGCCTCACCGCCGAGGCCCGGGAGAAACTGCTGCGCTACGCCTGGCCAGGCAACGTACGAGAGTTGCAAAATGCCATGGAGCGTGCCGTGATATTGAGCGACGCTCCGTCGATCGGGCCGACAGAGTTTGTTTTCCCCGCCGCTTCCTCCACCCGAAAGGAGAGCGAGGAAGTGTTGAACCTCGAACAGCTGGAACGACAGGCCGTGGAGCGTGCCCTGCTCCTGGCCGACGGCAATGTCACCCGGGCGGCCGAATACTTGGGTGTCACCCGCTTCACCCTCCATCGCAAGTTGCAACGGCATGGGCTTGGTTAGCGAGCCTGCCACAAACCACTAATCACTGACGACCGATGCGCAAGTTCCTTGTTCATCCCTTCTTGGAGCAGATGTCGTACCTCTGCCTCATCGCCGCCCTGCTGGCCCTTACCCTTTTCTTGGGGCAGGAGCGCTTCTGGTTCAGCGCGTTGGTCACCTTCTTGGTGGCCGTTGGTTTGGGCGTACACCTATACCATATACAGCTTCGCCCCTGGCGACAATTGGAACGCCTGCGAACCAGCGAGCGGGCCTACCGGTCGCGACGGTTGGAAGAGGAGGTGAAGCGGCAATACTACGAAACCCTGCTCGACAAGGTCGACACTGCCCTGCTGGTCACCAACATGGAGGGCGTCGTGGAGTGGATGAACCGTGCCGCCATTACCCAGCTGGGGCACGAGCCGACACTTCCGCCCCAGCTCTTCGACCTTCAGGCGGGCGAGACGAGAGTGATGCGTTTCGAACGCAACAACACCGTGCAGGAGATGGCCGTGAGTAGCTCGCTCTTCGTGGCCCTGAGGGTGGAGCGTCGCCTCATCAGCCTGAAGAACATCCACTCCGTGCTCGAACGCAACGAGATGGAGGCGTGGCAGAAGCTCATCAGCGTGCTCACGCACGAAATCATGAACTCCATTACCCCCATCATCTCCCTCTCCGAGACACTGAGCGAGGAGGGGAAAGACTACGCCGTGACGCGACAGGCCATACAGGTGATACACCGTCGCGGCAAGGGGTTGCTCGACTTCGTGGAAAACTACCGCCGCTTCACGCGCCTGCCGCCCCCACAGCTGGCCGACGTCTCCGTGTCCCGCCTCTTCGACGACCTTCGCAAGCTCTTTCCACAACGTAGCATCCGCTTCATATCGCCAATGCCCGACGGGGTCATCCGCGCCGACCGCGGGCAGGTGGAGCAGACGCTCATCAACTTGCTGAAGAACGCCCTCGAGGCCACCGCCCACCAAGCGAAGGCGGACATCGAGGTGAAGGCTCTCTTCTCGCCCATCTCCACGGCCATGTACCACTGCGTCGTCAGCGTCACCGACAACGGCCCGGGCATCCCGCCCGAGGTGCTGGAGCAGATCTTCGTGCCCTTCTTCACCACCAAACCCACCGGGTCGGGCATCGGCCTCAGCCTATGCAAGCAGGTCATGAGCCTGCACGGGGGCGGCATCTCCGTGCACTCCGAGGAGGGACGGGGCAGCTGCTTCAAGCTGCGCTTCGTCCGCTGACGGGGAACACCCGTTTCCCCGAATCCACAAAAAAGGATGGAAACGCTTGATAGTCTCGTATTTTATGCCGTCCTTCGCGTTGCATAAAAGGTGTAACGTAAAACATGTAATGGCCATGAAGCCCAACAATCCTTTCCTGCTATACGGCTATTATAGCCCTGATTACTTCTGCGATCGGGAACGAGAGACCGACAAGGTGACCTCGGCCCTGCGCAATGACCGCAACCTGACACTCATCGCCCCTCGGCGCATGGGGAAGACGGGGCTTATCAAGAATGTCTTCTATCGGATGGAGCGGGAGAATCGAGAGAATGCCGCCTACTTCTATCTGGACATCTATCCCACGCGGAACTTGCAAGCGTTCACGCAGTCGCTGGCACACACCGTACTTGGCCAACTGGATACACTCTCGCAGGGCATCCTAAGGAAGATGACGGCATTCTTCAAGTCCTGCCGTCCCGTGATCAGCATGGACGAACGGACTGGCGCCCCTACCGTGTCGCTGGATTTCGTCCCCGAGCAAGCCGGCGAGACGCTTCGCGAGATATTCGGCTATATGTCGGCTTCCGGGAAACGTTGCTATCTGGCCATCGATGAGTTCCAGCAGATCACGGAATATCCCGAGACAGGCGTGGAAGCGTTGCTTCGTTCGTACATCCAGTTTCTGCCCAACGTGCGTTTCATCTTCTCGGGAAGCAAGAAGCAGGTCATGGAGGAGATGTTCTCTTCGGCCAAACGCCCCTTTTACCAAAGCACCCAGATTATCGTATTGGGAGAGATCGGCATGGACAGCTACCGCCTGTTCGCCCAACGTTTCTTCTCCCTGGCCGGGCGGGAGTTGCCCGACGAATCTTTTCGTTACCTGTACGAACTGGAGAACGGACATACCTGGTATATCCAAAGCATCCTGAACAGGCTGTACGAGGGATCGGATACCCCCATCGACCGCCAGGCCGTAGATCGCTGTGTCAACGATATCCTGGACGAGATGGAGACCATCTACCAAAGTAACCTGGCTTTGCTGACCAACAACCAGGTGGGATTGCTGAAAGCCATCGCCATGGAAGGCACCGTGAAAAGCGTCAACGCCAACGACTTCTTGCGACGCCACCGGCTCAAGGCGGCCAGCAGCGTGAACGTGGCCCTGAAATCGCTACTGAACAGGGAGTTGCTCTACGACACGCCGGAAGGATATATCGTTTACGACCGTTTCTTCGGGCGATGGCTGCGCGATACGGTAATATGAAGTCGTGATTGGCGATTGGCTCGCGGGCACAAAAACCTCGCGCTTTATTTCCCTCCGCCGTGCGCGGCGCGTATATATTTTGCTTATCTTTGCCCCTGATTTAAAATCAGTAGGCCTAATGAGTGCACTCAACTTCACCCACATCTTGACACAGGCAGTCGATGAGCTATCGGAAAGCGAATCGTATAAAGGACTGTTTCACCAGCACAAAGATGGCGAACCGTTGCCATCCGCCGCCGTATTGTGCCAAATCATCGAGCTGTCTCGCTCTATCCTCTTTCCCGGGTATTACGGAAAATCCACCATCAACAGCCGGACCGTGAAGTACCACATCGGCGTGAATACCGAAAAACTGTTCAACCTGCTCACCGAGCAGATTCTGGCCGGGCTGTGCTTCGCCACGGACCAGGAAGGATGTGACGACCGCGACGATTCGCGCCGGACGGAAGCCGCACGCATCGCCGCCACCTTCATCGGACGGATGCCCGAGATGCGCCGTGTGCTCGCCACCGACGTGGAAGCCGCCTACAACGGCGACCCGGCGGCCGAGAGCCATGGTGAGGTCATCTGCTGCTATCCCGCCATAAAGGCCATCAGTAACTACCGCATCGCCCACGAGCTGCGCGTGCTCGGCGTGCCCCTCATTCCCCGCATCATCACGGAGATGGCGCATAGCGAGACGGGCATCGACATACACCCCGCGGCGCGGATTGGACACCATTTCGCCATCGACCACGGCACGGGAGTGGTCATCGGCGCCACCAGCATCATAGGCAACAACGTGAAGATCTATCAAGGCGTCACCCTCGGGGCGAAAAGCTTCCCACTCGACGCCGAGGGGAAACCCATCAAGGGAATCCCGCGCCATCCCATACTGGAAGACGACGTCATCGTCTACTCCAACGCCACCATACTGGGACGTATCACCGTCGGGCGGGGAGCCACCGTGGGAGGCAACATCTGGGTCACCGAAGACGTGCCGCCAGGGGCGCGAATCGTGCAGAAGAAATAACGACGGTACAGAAGACATATATTCCACACATATACTTATTATGAGCGAACAATTCGAAATGATAGCCAAGACCTTCCAGGGGCTGGAAGAGATCCTGGCCGAAGAACTGACCGCGCTGGGAGCCGACAACATAGCGATCGGCCGGCGCATGGTGTCGTTCACCGGCGACAAACGCATGATGTACAAGGCTAATTTCTGCCTCCGCACGGCCATCCGCATCCTGAAACCCATCAAGCACTTCAAGGCGAAAGACGCCGACGAGGTCTACGCCCGCGTGCAGGAAATCCCGTGGGAGGAGTTCCTCGACACGCGCAAGACGTTCGCCATCGACGCCGTGGTGTTCAGCGAGGAGTTCCGCCATTCCAAGTTCGTCTCCTACAAGGTGAAAGACGCCATAGCCGACTACTTCCGAGAGAAAACGGGCGAACGCCCGTCGGTGCGCATCAACAAGCCCGAGGTGCTGCTCAACATACACATCGCGCAGACCGACTGCACCCTCTCGCTCGACTCCTCGGGCGAGTCGCTCCATCGACGCGGCTACCGGCAAGAGGCCGTGGAGGCACCGCTCAACGAGGTGCTGGCCGCTGGCATGATACTCATGACCGGCTGGCGGGGCGAGCGCGACCTCATCGACCCCTTCTGCGGATCGGGCACCATACCCATCGAGGCGGCCCTGATTGCCCGCAACGTCGCGCCGGGAGTGTTCCGCAAGGGATTCGCCTTCGAGAAGTGGGCCGACTTCGACGCCGACATGTTCGACGAGATATACAACGACGACAGCGAGGAGCGGGAGTTCGTCCATCACATCTACGGCTACGACAATAGCCCGAAAGCGCACGATATCGCCACGCGCAACATCAAGGCGGCCGGCGTATCGAAGGACGTGACGCTGAAGTTGCAACCTTTCCAGCAGTTCGAGCAACCCGCGGAGAAATCCATCATCATCACCAACCCCCCCTACGGGGAGCGCATCTCTTCCAACAACCTCCTGGGCCTCTACCAGATGATCGGCGAACGCTTCAAGCACGCCTTCGTGGGAGGCGAGGCTTGGGTGCTCTCCTATCGGGAGGAGTGCTTCGACGAGATCGGGCTGAAAGCCAGCCAACGCGTCCCCCTCTTCAATGGCGCGCTGGAGTGCGAGTTCCGCAAATACGAAATCTTCGACGGCAAATACCGCGACTACAAGGCGCACGAGGCGGCGGAAGAGGGCAGGGACGAAAGGCCCTATGCCGACAGGGAGGGCTTCGCCCCCCGGAGCCGCGAGCGTAAGGAGTTCAAACCCCGCGGCAGGGAAGACGGCGAATTCCGCCGCGACCATAAGGAGAGGCGGGCCTACGGCGACGACCACAAGGAGAGACGAGCCTACGGCGACGACCACAAAGAGAGGCGATCCTACGGAGACGACCATAAAGAGAGGCGATCCTACGGTGATGACCATAAAGAGAGGCGATCCTACGGAGACGACTATAAAGAGAGGCGGGCCTACGGTGACGATTACCAGAAGAGGCGGGAATCGAAAGCTCCCCGCGAATTCAAGGGCAACCGGGAACCGAGGATTCCGGAAAACAAGAAAGGGGAGGAATAGCTATGAAGCGGAACCCAACGCCTCCACGCGCGGTGTTGGACAAAAAAGGATTTAAACCTACTAATAATAAAGAAAAGCTATGAACAGTATTGGAAAGAAAGCCATGGCGGCGTTGCTGATGGCGTTACCCTTAGGAATGACGATTATGGCACAAGGAAACAGGACGCCGACGCTGGAAGAGTTGATTCCCGGCGGCGACAGCTACCGCTACGCGGAGAATATCTACGGTTTGCAATGGTGGAACGACGAGTGCGTCTGGCCAGGCATCGACACCATCTACACCGTACACCCCCAGACGGGCGAGAAGAGCATGCTCGTCACCCGCGCGCAAGTGAACCTGGCTTTGGAAGCGAGGAGCCTCGGCAAGCTCTCGCACCTGCAATCCGTACGCTTCCTCTGGCCCGACAAGCCGCAGATGCTGCTTACCCTGCCCGAGAGATACATGGTGTACGACTTCCGGGAGAACAAGGTAACCAGCGTGCGCGCCATGCCGCGCCAAGCCGCCAACAAGGACTACTGCGCCGAGAACGGCAGCGTGGCCTACACCATAGGCAACAACCTCTATATCGACGGCCGTGCCGTGACCAAGGAACCCGATGGAATAGTGTGCGGGCAATCGGTCCACCGCAACGAGTTCGGCATACACAAGGGGACGTTCTGGAGTCCAAGGGGACGCCGGCTCGCCTTCTATCGCATGGACGAGAGCATGGTGGCGCAATATCCGTTGGTCGACATCACCGCCACCATCGGCGCGCTCAACAACATACGCTACCCCATGGCGGGCATGACCAGCCACAAGGTATCGGTGGGCATCTACAATATCGCCACCGAGAAGGTGGTCTACCTGGATACCGGCGACCCCACCAACCGCTATTTCACCAACATCAGCTGGTCGCCCGACGGCGAGAGCCTGTTCCTCATCGAGCTGAACCGCGACCAGAACGACGCCCTGCTCTGCCAGTACGACGCGCAGACGGGCAAGCTGATGAGGACCGTGTACGAGGAGAGGCACCCCAAATACGTGGAGCCGCAGCATCCCATCGCCTTCCTGCCGTGGGATTCCTCCAGGTTTATCTACCAGAGCCAGCAGGACGGTTACAACCATCTCTACGTCTTCGACACCAAGAAGAGGCGAATGACGCGGCTCACCGAAGGCCCTTGGTTGGTGAGCGAGCTGCTGGGCTTCAATGCCGCGCGCAAAGAGGTCGTCTTCACTGCCATGAACGGCATGAGGAGCGGGCACTTCAGCGTGAAGGTGGACAACGGGAAGATGAACCGTCCCTTCGCCAGTTGCGCGGAGAGCGTTCACGGCGGACTGCTTAGCCCGTCGGGCCAGTACCTCATCGACCGTTACTCCACCAAGACGGAGCCTCGCGTCATCGACATCGTGGACACGAGGAATTTCAGGCACGTCAACCTGCTGACGGCCAAGGATCCCTACGCCGGATACCTGATGCCCAGCATAGAGACAGGTACCATCAAGGCGGCCGACGGCGTGACCGACCTGAACTACCGCCTCGTCAAGCCTGCCAACTTCGATCCCGCGCGGAAGTATCCCGTCATCGTCTACGTCTACGGAGGACCGCACGCGCAAATGGTTACCGGCGGCTGGCAGAACGGCGCCCGGGGATGGGACATCTACATGGCCGGCAAGGGATACATCATGTTCACCCTCGATAACCGGGGCAGCTCGGGACGCGGGCTGGCCTTCGAGAACGTCACCTTCCGCCACCTGGGCGTGGAGGAGGGCAAGGACCAGGTCGAGGGCGTGAAGTTCCTGCGGTCGCTCCCCTACGTGGACGCCGACCGCATAGGCGTGCACGGGTGGAGCTTCGGCGGACACATGACCACCGCCCTGATGCTGCGTTACCCCGACCTCTACAAAGTGGGCGTGGCGGGCGGACCCGTCATCGACTGGGCATACTACGAGGTGATGTACGGCGAACGTTACATGGACACTCCGCAGAGCAATCCCGCGGGATACGAGGAGTGCGACCTCAAGAACCTGGCCGGACAGCTAAAGGGACACCTCCTCCTCATCCACGACGACCACGACGACACCTGCGTGCCGCAGCATACCCTCTCGTTCATCAAGGCTTGCGTGGATGCCCGGACCTATCCCGACTTGTTTATCTATCCCGGGCATAAGCACAACGTGGCGGGACGCGACCGCGTGCACCTGCACGAGAAGATCACCCGCTATTTCGAACAATATTTGTAATGGAGTAGACAAGGAGACCAGGGAATCCCCCCCCTTGCCGACCTACATATAATGAATAAAATGAAGATACTGTTATTAGGTTCGGGCGGCCGCGAGCATGCGTTGGCTTGGAAAATCGCCCAAAGCGAAAAAGTGGAGAAGCTATTCATCGCCCCGGGCAACGCCGGTACGGCTGCCGTGGCGACGAACGTCGACCTGCGTGCCACCGATTTCGACGCCATCGCCGCCTTCGTCCTGCGCGAAAGCGTGGACATGGTGGTGGTAGGTCCCGAAGACCCGTTGGTGCGGGGCATCTACGATTATTTCCAGGAGCGCGCTGAGCTGCGGCGCGTGGCCGTCATCGGTCCCTCCGCCAAGGGCGCGGAGCTGGAGGGTAGCAAGGAGTTCGCCAAAGGCTTCATGATGCGCCACGGCATCCCCACCGCCCGTTACAAGAGCGTCACCACCGCCACCCTCGACGAGGGGCTGGCCTTTCTCGACACCCTCGCCCCGCCCTACGTGCTGAAGGCCGACGGGCTATGCGCCGGCAAGGGCGTGCTCATCCTTCCCACGCTCGACGAGGCGAGGCGGGAGCTGCGCCAGATGCTCGACGGCATGTTTGGCGAAGCCTCGGCCACGGTCGTCATCGAGGAGTTCCTTAGCGGCATCGAGTGTTCCGTCTTCGTGCTTACCGACGGAGAGCACTACAAGGTGCTTCCCGTGGCCAAGGACTACAAGCGTGTGGGCGAGGGCGACACCGGCCTGAACACCGGTGGCATGGGCAGCGTCACTCCCGTGCCGTTTGCCGACGCCGCCTTCATGGAGAAGGTGCGCGTCCGCGTCATCGACCCCACCATCCGCGGGCTGAAGGCCGAAGGCATCGTCTACAAGGGATTCATCTTCCTTGGCCTCATCAGCGTGAAGGGGGAGCCGATGGTGATTGAGTATAACGTCCGCATGGGCGATCCCGAGACCGAGAGCGTGATGCTGCGTGTGCGGAGCGACTTGGTGGAATTGCTCCAGGGCGTGGCCACCGGCCGCCTCGACGAGACGACGCTGGTGGAAGACCCGCGCTCGGCCGCCTGTGTCATCCTGGTGAGCGGCGGCTATCCCGAGGCTTACGCGAAAGGGTTTCCCATCAGCGGCCTGGAGCGCGCGGCAGCCACGGATAGCGTACTCTTCCATGCCGGCACGGCACTGAAAGACGGACAGATAGTGACCAACGGCGGACGGGTGATCGCCGTCTGCTCCTATGGCGATACCAAGGAGGAAGCCTTGGCGCGGAGCTACGGCGTGGCGGAGATGATCGATTTCGACAAGAAGTATTTCCGCCGCGACATCGGGTTCGACCTGTAAACCAACATCGGACTAAGGAAGGAATCCCGCGCCACGTGCCATCACGACAATGAGACGAAGAAGGAGACGACTGCAATACCGCGTCACTACGGGCCGATTCACGCTATCCGTGGTCATCGGCCTGTGCGCCATTTCCTGGCTATTGATCTACTTCTTGACGCCGCGGCTACAGGCTCCGGCCGGCAGCGCGCCAGCCTCCTTCCTGTGGGAGGGACTGAGCGGGTATCTCCCCGCATGGGCGAATACCTTGGCCAGCTTCCTCGTCTATGGCGCCATAGGCTATTTCCTCGTGGGACTGAACAATCGGTTCGGCATCATCCGCACGAGGGCCACCATGCAGACGGGCGTCTACTTCCTGCTGGTAGCCGTCTGTCCGGCGATGCACCAGCTCTACGATGGCGCCGCCGTCGCCATGGCGTTCCTGGTAGCCATCTATTTCCTCTTCGGCAGCTACCAACGTTCGCGTCCCATGGTGTCGCTCTTCTACGCTTTCTTCGCCATCGGTGTGGGGAGCCTCTTTTTCCCGCCGTTCACGCTGCTCTTTGTCCTTTGGATCTTGGAGGCCTACCGCTTCCAGTCGCTCACGTGGCGCAGCTTTTTCGCCGCCGTGGTAGGGTGGGCTTTGCCCTATTGGTTCCTGTTGGCCCATGCCGTTTACCACGGCCGGATGGAGCTGTTCTACCAGCCGTTCCGCCAGATTGTGGAGTTGGGCAAGCCTTTCGACCTCTCCCTGCTCACTTCCTGGCAATGGGCCATACTGGGCTACCTGTTCGTGTTTTCGGTTATCAGCACCGCCCATAGCGTGGCCAGCGGCCTGGACGACAACATACGCACCCGCGCCTACCTGCGTTCCCTCATCGACCAGACGTTCTTCCTCTTCTTCGTCATCCTTCTGCAACCCATGTATTGCGACAACCTGCTGCCGCAACTCATGGTATGCGGCAGCGTACTCATCGCGCACTTCTTCATGCTCACGGGAAGCCGTACGTCCAATGTATTGTTCATCCTTTCGCTCCTGGGACTTGCCGTCCTGCTGGCTTTCAACACATGGACGCTTTTGTAGATACCCTCACGCGGCTCCTCATCCAATGGGGATTGCCGGGGCTGTTCCTCTCCGCCCTGCTGGCCGGAAGCATCGTGCCCTTCGCCTCGGAGGTGGTGCTGGTCGCCCTCGTCAAGCTCGGGCTGAACCCCGTGGCCTGCCTCATGGCCGCCGCCTTGGGCAACACCGTCGGCGGCATGACCTGCTACTACATGGGACGGCTGGGGAAGACGGACTGGATAGAGAAGTACTTCAAGGTGAAGCGGGAGAAGGTGGAGCGTACCACAGCCTTCCTGCAAGGCAAGGGCGCGCTGATGGCCTTCTTCACTTTCCTCCCCTTCGTGGGCGAGGCCATCGCCATCGCCCTGGGCTTCATGCGGAGCGACACGTGGATCACGCTGGGTGCCATGTTCGCGGGCAAGCTGGCGCGCTACCTCCTCCTGATGTACGTGTTCATGGAGGCTTGGGACGCGATAGGGGGCTGATGGGGGAACAAACGCGCGCGACATACCGTTTTAATGATATAACGAAAGGAAGACAATGAAAAGAGTCATATTATCGCTCGTTCCGCTTATGCTGCTGGCCGGTTGCGGTGGCCGCCCGGGCGGCAGGGACGGAAAACCGGTCATCATGGTCACCATCGAACCGCAACGTTACTTCGCCCAGGCCATAGCGGGCGAGAAGTTCGACGTGGTGAGCATGGTACCCCGCGGCTCCAGCCCCGAGACCTACGATCCCGTGCCGCGGCAACTTGTCGAACTCTCGGAGAGCAAGGCTTACCTGCGCATAGGATACATCGGCTTCGAACAGACGTGGATGGATCGCCTGCTGAAGAGCGCCCCGCACCTGCCTGTGTTCGACACCTCCGAGGGTATCGACCTCATCGAGGAGGAGGGCACGCATGCGCACTCTCCCGCCGACACCACCATCCACGCCCATGCCGTGGAGCCGCACGTGTGGACTTCGCCTGTCAACGCCCTGCTCATCGCCTCCAACACCTGTCGGGCGCTCTGCCAGCTCGACAAGGGCAACGAAGCCTACTTCCTCCTCCGCTACGACAGTCTCTGCCGCCGCATCCAGCGGCTCGACAGCGTCATCTGCCGGCGCCTCTCCACCCCCGGGGCGAGCAAGTCGTTCCTCGTCTACCATCCCACGCTCACCTACTTCGCCCGCGACTACGGCTTGCGCCAGGTTCCTATCGAGGAGGATGGCAAGGAGCCATCGCCCGCCTACCTCAAGCAGGTGATCGACCTCTGCCGGGCGGAGCGGATACGCACCATCTTCGTCCAGCCCGAGTTCGACACTCGCAACGCCGAGACCATCGCCCGGCAGACCGGCACCGCGGTGACGCCCATCAATCCCTTGAGCTACGACTGGGAGCGGGAAATGCTGCGAGTGGCCGACGCTCTCCTAATTTTGCCATCATCATGCGACCACTTATCCAAATAACTCATCTCTCCGCCGGATACGACGGACGGGCGGTGATTCGCGACGTGGACCTCACGGTGTACGAGCGCGATTTCCTGGGTATCATAGGCCCCAACGGTGGAGGGAAGACCACGCTCATCAAGTGCGTCCTCGGCCTGTTGAAGCCCATGGGCGGAGAAATACGTTTCCATCCCGGTTGCGAGACGCTCGGCTACCTGCCCCAGTACAGCAGCCTCGACCGCAAGTTTCCCATCTCCGTGGAGGAGGTTATCCTCTCGGGCCTTGCCGCCCATCGCTCGCTTACCGCGCGTTTCACGCCCGAGCAGCGGGAGAAAGCGCGGCAGGTCATCGCCCGCATGGGCCTCGAAGGGATGGAACGGCGGGCTATCGGCCAGCTTAGCGGCGGACAGCTCCAGCGCGCCCTCCTGGGCCGTGCCATCATCTCCGACCCATCGGCTCTCATCCTCGACGAGCCGAGCACATACATCGACAAGCGGTTCGAGGCACGCCTCTACGAGCTGCTGGCGGAGATCAACAAGGAGTGCGCCATCATCCTCGTGAGCCACGACATCGGCACCGTGCTGCAACAGGTGAAATCCATCGCCTGCGTCAACGAGACTCTCGACTATCACCCCGACACCTCCATCAGCTCCGAATGGCTCGAACGCAACTTCAACTGCCCCATCGAACTGCTGGGACACGGCACGCTGCCGCACCGCGTGCTCGGGGAGCATCACCATCACGAGCACGGGGAAAATTGAATGCCCCGTCATCACGTTGCGCATATTGATAACCAACCGCTTATGGCCTAAAATAGGATGGCGCAGGATGGCACAAGCCGGTAAAGTGGCGACTTTGTGTCCTGTATGTATGCGGGAAGAAGGGGAGTTCCGGCACTATCCGTGTCGTCGCCGTGAGCGAATCTTCGCTAATTCGCAAAGACTTCGCACACCGCATGGAGGTTGCGCGAGGTCGACAAATTTCAACCGTGGATTCGCGAGAAACTAAAAGCCCGAGCTTTTGTAATCACATTTCGGGAATGAAGAAAAAAGCCCGAGCTTTTGTAATCACATTTCGGGAATGGAGAAAAAAGCCCGAGCTTTTGTAATCAGATTTCGGGAATGGAGAAAAAAGCCCGAGCTTTTGTAATCAGA